>CAMAYR010000284.1 GCA_945862355.1 Devosia equisanguinis
TAGCGAACCTTCAAATAGTCGTCCACGTCGAACATCCCCCGCCCTCGGCCGAACGCGGCACAGGGCTTCCAGTTGCCGGACTTTTACTCCGGCGCAACCGACCGACTCGGTTGCCTCACTGAGGGATTTTGTCTCCGGCGCTTACACCCCACGCAACACCTGCTGCGAGATGCATCATTGTCTCCCTCATGTCGTTGTCGTCGATTTTGCTAGGCCCCGACAATCGCCGCTTTGGCTTCGCGAACCGAACGCTCCCGCAAATATGCCCGCGATTGCTTCATCGTCTGCCCTGTGTCCCGGCGCCAGCGTTCGACCTGTTCGACATTTTCCGTTGCTGCGAATATCTGCTCGCATTGCTCTTGTGCCGCGCAGTCCGCAAGCGTCCGCGCGTGTGTGCTGAGTCCCTTCCATCGCAACGCGCCATACGCCCCGCTGGCGATATGGTAGGCGCGCACGTCGTTATGCGCGCAATAGCGATTGCGTTCCGCCTCGTTGTGGCTGAGCTGCAAACACCGGAACTCATCGTCGAGCGCCATATACGGCCCGACCGTCTCAAGATAACGAGCCTTGAGCCCCTCCAGCCGCGCCGCGACCTCCGCGAACACGGGGCGCGATTGACCCTTTGGCGATCGGTACGGCCGCCGGTGACGCGACCGCACCGCCGGCCTGTGTGGCGCCGATCCATGACGGAAGCGCCACAGCGCCGACGCTGGCGACGGCAAAGGTCACGACCCTGCGACGGCTCGGGTGTTTTGTCTCCTGACATCGTGTGCCTCCTCGACATCGCGGGCCGACCCGCTCGGATCGAGAATCCCGCACGAATTCGGCGGCCCTGTGGTCACGGTGCTTGGTGGCCGCGCGCAGGCGTCCAGTGCTGCACTTGTGCCATGTCCATTGCTGCAATAACGGGCGATGCGCCCTTGCTTGTTTTGATACGGCTTCTTGGCTCGATGCTCCGTTCCCAAAGCGGCTTCAAGGGAAATCAAGCACGCTCCCGTCCTCCTGATGCTGGGTCCTAACCGAGCCCGCTCGCTTGCGATCAACAGGCTGCCCGCTCCATTCGCCCCCCGACGCAAAGCTGGGGGCTCCCGGGTTGCCTGTGTGACGCGCTCCCTTGGGCGTCGGTTTTGTCGTCCCCATCAGGACGAGCGCGGTGCTTGTCCCAAACCCGAAATAACGGAGCAACACAATGAGCAATAAATCCGACAACACCAACCGGCCGACACACGCCATCTGGCAAGTGAACGGCGAAGGCGACAAAGCCCGATGGACACGCGTAGGCGCCGCCTGGATGCACAAGGACCTCAAGGGCGCCAACATGAAATTCGACAGCTTCCCTCTCTCGGGCCGCATCGTCGTCCGCGAGATGACCGAGCAGGACAACAATGCCGGCGACGATTTCAACACAGCCAGCGTCGGGGGTGCACAATGACCCCCGCACTCTTCAACCCTAACGTCGACGAGGCGTTCGATCTCTTCATCGGTAACACCATCGGCCGCGCCGAAGATCTCTACCACCTGGACGGCGAGACCGCCTTCCGCAGGCACAACGGCTGCATCGAAACTTTCGACGCCGAACTCGGGTACACGGGAGGTCAGTCATGACCTCCCAGCAATTGAGAGCCCGGCTCGACGCCGCCATTGCCATCGTCGCTGAATGCGAGCGCCTCATGGAAGACCCGCACGCCGCAGCCGATAGCTGGGACGCCGTCGATCTCAAGCATCGCGCCCAGGGCTTCATGGACTTGCACCGGCAGGCTCTCGCGGAAGGAGGCCGGCCATGACCGCCTTCGCAACACCATCCAGATGGCAAGCCTGCCCGAGCACCGCGCGCGAATTCAGCTCCGTTCCGCGCCGCCTGCCGAACGAGTTCTATCCGACACCACCCGAGGCTACGCGCGCGCTGTTATCGGTCGAGAACTTCGACGGCGATATCTGGGAGCCCGCCTGTGGTGACGGCCGCATAGCGAAGGTCCTCTCCGACCACGGACACGCCGTGGTCAGCACGGACCTGCACGCGTACGGACACGGAAAGCCCGGTGTTGATTTCCTGCGCGAGCGTAAACCGCGCGCCAAGCACATCGTCACCAACCCGCCCTATGGCCGAGGCCTCGCCGACCGCTTCGTTCGCCGCGCCTTGAGCCTGACGCAACAGACCGGCGGCAAGGTAGCGATGCTGCTCAACATGGCATCGCTCTGTCATCCGCGTCGTACCGACGAATGGAAAGAAGCCCCGCCTGCACGCATCTACGCCATCGACGATATCGTCTGCTGGCCCGAGGACCGCTACGGACCGGCGCCGCGCTACTTCACGAAGCATCGCTATTGCTGGGCCGTCTGGACGCCCGAGCATAACGGCCCGCCAGCCTTCTGGTGGCTCTCCGGCGCAGAGTTTCGCGCGCCGACTACCAATCTTTCACTCAACAATTTTTCATCAAGGAGATTTTCATGACCCATCAGACTCCTATCACCGCCTTGCTCATGGTTCTCGACCAACAATTGCTCGCAGCCAGTCACCTAGCCAAGAGTGCATACGAAGCTGCCTTAACCGGCGACATCAATCTCGCCATCGGCACGCTATTGCCAGCCGAGCGGCACTGCGAGGAGGTTGCAGCACTCTACCGCGTGATCCTATCGCTCCATCGCAGCACGCGCGCAGACCGCATCGGAGGCTTGTCATGAGCCCCGAGCACGAAGCACTGCAAGTCATCAACGAAGACACTTTCATCGAGAGGTTCGGCCCGAAGCCGAACCATCTCGACCTCTCGGCAGGCTTCGATTGGGGCGACGGCGGTTGCCTGTTCAACAGCACAGGCAAGGAGTTCAAGCACGTGCTGGCGCAGAACCCGAAGGCCATCTGGACCGTACTCGAAGGTGATGAGGGCCAGCTCTTCATCGAGAGCGGCCTGCATATCGTCAACCGCCTCGGCTACATCGTAACCAGCAATCCGATTGAGGACGGTGGCGGCTATTCCGTCAGGCTCGATTGAACGACAAAGCGCGGACCTAGCGGCCCGCGCTTTGTTCAACTCCGCCTTTGCCATCGTCAATTGATGATGCGCTCGCGCCTGCTCGGTGCCCCTCCTCGCCCCTGCGGTGCGGCAAAAGTCATGGGCGTGGCAGCGTTCGCCATCTCTTCACGAAGCTCCATCAACGTCTGAGTAAGACGCACAGCAATCAGGTGCGCATCATCCGGCTCGAGGTTCTTCGCGATATGGTCGATATGGCCGTTGCCGTAAACAAGGCGCACCCCATGGGTATACGTTGTGGAATCGTCTCCCTTCGGAAACACGACTTGCTCGGCTTCGATGGATACGATTTGGCTGTGCGGCGTACTCAACGAGCGAAGTCGCGCCGACGCAGTCGATAGGCCCAATGGTATGGTAGTTCTGCCATCGCGATGGAAAATCAGGATGCGGGGTTGGCCTGGCACGCGCCAGCGGTGCCACGCCAACCACCAGAATAGCCCAAATAAAAGTACGCTGCTGATAATGGCGCGCGGCAGGAGGCGTTCCGCGTCGATGGCCAATGCATACACGCTCCCGACGCTCGCGGCCGCGAACCCCAGCTTCAATGCCCACTCGCCCAATTTATCCATCGCGGCCTCGGCGAACACCTTCGCTTCCGTCCACGTGACCCAAACCTGTTCGATCTCGCCCACCTCATTGCGCGATGCTCCGAACTCGCTTTTCAGTATCATGGTGACCCCTTCTCGATATCCAGCCGTTGCATGTAGATGGGCGGACGGCCTGCCGCGAAGATGAGCTGCCGCCGCGTCTCTCTCGCGAAGTGTTGGGTGATTTCGTTGGGCTCCAGCAGGCGCACGCCGCGCAGATTCTCCCGCCGCCCCAAATCGCCATGGGCCATGGCACTCCCCGAGACGCGTATCTCCTGCCGCTCCACCACTTGCGTCATGCCAATCAGCTTCGAGAGATACTCCGTGGTGGTAAGGTCAGAATTGCCGAAAGCCTGAAGGACACCCGCATTGCCGAGAAACGTCTCCCAGGAATGCGGGTAGTGGGTCTTGAGCTGCGTGAGGTCCTGCAGCACCGCCCATAGTTTGACGCCGAACCCTGCCATGAGGCCCGCCGCCGTCTCGATGGAACGCATGTGCCCGAGAGCGGGAAACTCTTCGAGCACGAACCACACCGGCAATTCTCCGCGCGGCACAGGCGCCCGCTCCATGGCCGCCAAGGCCTGCTGGACCACGAGCCGCAGCCATCGATAATGCGTTCCCATGCGCATACCCGGCAGCACGAGATAAATGGTGGTCTTGCCCGCCCGCAGGTCCGTGAGCCTGAAGTCGGACCGCTCGGTCATGCGCACGACATCGTCGAGCGGTGCCGTCTGTTCTTGCGCGGTCGAAAGGATGCCCTGCAGCTCGCGCCCACCGCCCTGCATCTTGCCGAGAAACGCAGCACCGATATTGGCAACGATGCCGTCGAAGGCTTCCGAGTCCACCATCTCGGTGAAGAGCTGCTCAAGCTCGTCAGGCGTCGCATTCAGAAGGCGCCGCACCTCGCGTAAGGTGGCCATCTCAGGATTGCGGTCGAGCAACCGCAGCACGATACCGCGCACAAGGTTCTTGGCGCTGTCCGTCCAATGCGGGTCTTTGTTGTTGCTGATGATGAGCGCGTCGGCGAGTTGCGCCGCATCCGCTGCGACATGCTCGGGCCGTCCCATGCCAAGCTCCGAGAATGGATTGTGCGAGGCCGATGGCACACCCGTCTCGCCGAACGGGTCGAGCACGAACACCCGTTGCCCCATGCGTGCGCGCGCAGCAGCGGTGGCCCGCACAAGCTCGCCCTTGGGGTCAAGGACGACGACGGAGCCGGGATAGCGCTTCAGGTTCGGTTCGAGCACGGTCGATGATTTGCCCGCTCGTGAGCCCGCGATGGTGACCATGTGGCGGTCATCATCAAGACCATAGAAGCGGCGGTCCCACCGTCCGAGCAACACCCTGCCAGGCTTCCACGTCCACACCTCACTGAGCTGTGTCGGATGCGCCCATGTTTGTGCTGGTGGCGCCTCCGCACGGCCCGCAACGCCGGAGCCGCGCGGCGGAAATTCTCCATAGTCGGTCATCTTGAGCGGGTCCCAATCGTAAGACAGCCGCGCAATTGTTTATTGCTCGGAATGCGTCACCAGATGAATTGATTGCCGCTGCGCGGCGTAGAAAAGGAATAAGTCAAAACAGGAATGCGCGTAAACATGTGAGCATGCTCGAACGCGCTCCATCATGCGTTGCTATGTTCAACTATGTTGAATGCGTTTTTTCCAAAATAAACTTGCTTTGAGTAGCTGGGCTCGTGGCGCCTGTTGATGTGGCGCCGCTGGCACACGCTTATGTCACACCATCCTTTTGTTCGACCTGAAGAACCCATCCTTTCGCCCCGACCCGCACACACGACACGCCGACGAGCGGAGCTTCGATCAAGGCCGTAGCCGCGACAGCGGGGACCGAGCCGCAGGGACCCGCGCGCGTCAGCGCGTGGGTGGGCGCAGGTCCGCCTTGAACG
>CAMAYR010000285.1 GCA_945862355.1 Devosia equisanguinis
CTGCACGATCTCGAAGCTTCGCATCCCATCACCTGCCGAGTGAGCCGCCCTCGACAAGAGAAATAGCTGATTCGCAAACCAACCCAGACCCTTACGCCATCACCACCGGATCGGAGTTACGGAAGCAGGTCTTTGAGTTCGAGTGCAACCATGAAAACGGTAGCTCGTCCAGAAGGCTTGGACCCATGTGGAAAATCAGTTGCCTCGGTAGAGGCAGACTTAATACTTATCTGGCGGGGTTAGCCGCGGCACTCTCGGTCGGCGTCAGCAGTATGGCGATGGCGGGTGGCGAGCAGAACCTGCGCCTTCGCCAGGGCGGCGGCATCCCGTTCACATCGACTCACGAATCGGTGCTGCAGATCCGCGCAAACGAGGCGCTGCCTCAGCGCAGAGCGGTCGTCGTCGGGCTTAACAAGTCGGTGATGGTCGAATTGCCGCGCGAGCTGCGCGATGTGATCGTCTCCAATCCGGAGTTCCTCGACGCGGTCGTGCAGAGTTCGAACCGGGTCTACATGATCGGTAAGAAGGTCGGCAGCGCCAACGCCTTCTTCTTCGATTCGAACGGTGAGCAAGTGCTCATTCTCGAGATCAGGGTCGAGCCGGACACTGCTCCGCTCGATGCGATGCTGCGCAAGCTGCTGCCCGGCTCGAACGTGAAGACGGAGATCCTGAACGATACGCTGATCCTGACCGGCTCCGTGCGGACGCCGCTGGACAGCAATCGAGCGCTCGATCTCGCTTCGCGCTTCGCGGTTACCAATCCGACAGGGGACGTCCGTCAGAAGCAGAAGGTCATCAACATGCTGGCCGTCGAAGGCGACGACCAAGTCATGCTGCGAGTGACGATCGCAGAGGTTCAGCGCTCAATTCTAAAGCAGCTCGGCATCAATCTGGGTGCGTCGATAACATCCGGCAATTTAACTACGGCGTTACTCTCGTCCAATACTTTGCCGTTAACGGCCGCGGCGGGACTCGGCGCGCTGCCATCAGTGCTCGCGAACTCCGGTATTTGCCCTACCTCACCGCTGTGTGTCGTGAGCACCAACAACAGCCAAGGGTTCGCTTCATCGGGTGCCAGTGGGTACTACACAGCCGGAAATGCTCAGATAGCGCAGACTATACGGGCTCTCGAGCGGCATGGTCTGGTGCGCACGCTGGCCGAGCCGAACCTAACGGCGGTATCCGGCGAGACGGCCAAGTTCCTGGCCGGTGGCGAGTATCCATTCCCCGCAGTCGATTCGCTTGGTGCGATCACTGTTACCTTCAAGGAGTTCGGTGTGGGACTGTCGTTCACGCCGGTCGTGCTCACGGAAGGACGGATCAGCCTCAAGATCGAAACCGAGGTCAGCGAACTCGATTCTGCGCGCGGTCTGGTGCTTGCCGGGACGAACATTCCGGGCATCAAGAAGCGGCAGGCGAAGTCGACGGTGGAGATCGGCTCGGGTGCTTCTATGGCTCTGGCTGGTCTCATCTCCGATGACGTGCGGCAGAACGTCGACGGCCTTCCGGGGCTCAAGGATGTGCCCGTTCTCGGCACGCTGTTTCGTAGCCGGGACTTCATTCGCAACGAGACGGAGCTGGTCGTGATCGTGACCCCCTATCTGGTCCGTCCGACGCAGCGGCAGAAGTTGGCAAGGCCAGATGACGGCCTGGCTCCCGCCCCCGAGACGCGTGCCAACCTGATGGGTCATCTCAACCGCGTCTACGGTCGCGGATCGGTGATGCCGGATGGCGGACTGAAGGGCAACTACGGCTTCATCGTCGAATAACGGATAGATCTGGAGAGGTATCATGATGTTCCCCAAGAATAAGCGGAACGCGGCCTCGTCGGGTCGCTCGGCGAGAAGAGCTGCACTTGGTAGCGCGGTCATTGCCGCCGGGCTTCTGGCGGGCTGTGGCCACGAAGGCGAAGGCTCTCGTGTGATGGGCTGGAGCGTAGTGGATCCCGCGCAACGGCATCCGATCATGGTCACTCAACAGCCGACCACGTTGGCACTGAAGGTGGGACGCGGCAGCTACGGGCTGTCTCCGCATCAGCGTGCGCAGGTGATCTCCTTCGTCGAGCGGTATCGGTCTCTCGATGCCAGCAACAGCCGGATGATCGTGGAGGCGCCGAGCGGCTCTTCCAACGAGGTTGCCGCGATGCAGGCCGTCGCGGAGATCCGGACCATCATGTCCGAAGCGGGCTTTGCGGCTTCGGACGTGAGCATCGAGGCGGTACAGGCAGCAGGCAACGCACAGGCGCCGGTCCGCATCTCTTACCTGCGCTACGTGGCGGAAGGTCCGCAGTGCGGAAAGTGGCCAGGCAATCTCGGCTCGAGCAACTCGAACCTCAACTATCCCAATATGGGTTGCGCGAACCAGGCGAATTTTGCCGCAATGATTGCCAACCCGGCGGATCTCGTGAAGCCACGCACCGGCACGCCGGGCGTCGGGGAGCGCAGCCACACCGTCTGGGAGAAGTACCAGAAGGGCGAGTCTACGATCTCGACCAAGCAGGGCGACGAGAAGGTTCAAACCAAGGGCAACTAGTGGTGACGACGTCATGAGCAATGAAACGATGCATGCCCAGGATGCCGGCGAGCTGGCACCTCTCGATGCCTACGACGAGCGCGCTCATCAGGAGGCGATGAGCCGCGCGCGGCCGATACCGAGAATCTCGATACAGGCATTCTGCGAGCTTCCCGAAACGGCCGAGGTGGTGCAGATCGCCGCCGAGGACCGTCGACTGGCCAAGGCGCACGTCAGCGTTCACATGGGCGGCGTGCCTGCGGGCGTCGCGCACTATCAGGAGAGCCCTACGCCGAACCTGATTCTCATCGAGTCCTCGCTGCCTCGGCAGGAGTTGCTCGGCGAGCTCGATCGTCTCGCTGAATGCTGCGATGCCGGCACGAAGGTGGTGGTCGTCGGCCACTACAACGACGTGCTGCTCTATCGCGAGCTGCTAAAGCGTGGGGTGAGCGAGTATCTGGTCGCGCCGATCGTGCCGCTGCAGATGATGGAGAGCATCTCCAATCTGTATAACGATCCCGAATCGGATCCCGTCGGTAACGTCGTCGCGTTCGTCGGCGCGAAGGGCGGGGTCGGGTCATCTACGATCTGTCACAACATCTCGTGGATCATCTCCGAGACGTTGCAGAGCGACGTCGTGATCGCGGATCTCGATCTGGCTTTCGGTACGACAAGCCTCGATTTCAATCAGGACCCGGTGCAGGGGATCGCGGAAGCGCTGTCGAGCCCGGAGCGGTTGGACGAAGTGCTGCTCGACCGACTGCTGACGAAATGCACCGAGCGGCTCAGCATTTTCGCAGCGCCGGTGATGCTGGACCGCGACTATGATCTGTCTGCGGATGCCTGCGACATGGTCATCGATGTCGTGCGCCAGAACGTGCCATTCGTAATGGTGGACCTGCCGCATACGTGGACGTCCTGGACGAAGCGCCTGCTGCTCAGCGCGGACGAGGTTGTCATCACCGCCACGCCTGATCTGGCCAATCTGCGCAACGCGAAGAACATCGTGGATCTGGTCAGGCAGTCACGGTCCAACGATGGACCGCCCAAGTTGATCATCAATATGGCGGGTACTCCCAAGCGACAGGAAATTCCTGTCAAGGAGTTCTGCCAGCACCTCGATCTGCAGGCCGCAGCGATCATCGAATACGACGCCGAGACGTTCTCGAATGCGAGCGCTAACGGGCGGATGATCGAGGAAGTCAGCGCAAAGGCGAAGTGCGTTCCTACCTTGCGCTCGGCGGCGATGTTGCTGGCCAACAGGCACGAGGCGCCGATGCCGACGAAGAAGTCGGGTGCATCTGCGGCGCTGGCGCCGTTGTTTGCAAAGCTGAAGTTGAAGCGTTGAACTGTGACAGGAGGGCGGTAGCATGTTCGGTAGGCGCAGTTCAGAGTTGACGACGACGCGTCCAGTGGCGCCTCAGGCGCAGGTTGCTGGCGCGCCGCAACAGCGCAAGCCCGCGGAAAGTGCACCGCCCCCTCCTTCGCGCGCCCCCGAGCCACCTGAGCCGGAGAACCGGAGTCAGAAGTCGGAGGAGTACTATGACGTCAAGACTACGGTTTTCAATGCGCTGATCGATACGATCGACCTGACGCAGCTCGCTAAACTCGACGCCGCAGCGGCGCGCGAGGAGATTCGCGACATCGTCAGCGAGATCATCCAGATCAAGAACGTCGTGATGTCGATCGCCGAGCAGGAGGAGCTGCTCGAAGACATCTGCAACGACGTGCTCGGATATGGACCACTCGAGCCGCTGCTGGCTCGCGACGACATCGCTGACATCATGGTCAATGGCGCCAGCACCACGTTCATCGAGGTTGGCGGAAAGGTCCAGAAGACCGGTGTCAGGTTTGCAGACAATCTGCAGCTCATGAACATCTGCCAGCGCATCGTCAGCCACGTGGGTCGCCGCGTCGATGAGTCGAGCCCGATATGCGACGCGCGACTTCCCGATGGAAGCCGCGTCAACGTGATCGCACCGCCATTGGCCATCGACGGACCGGCGCTCACCATTCGTAAGTTCAAGAAGGACAAGCTAAAGCTAGAGCAGCTCGTCAAATTCGGCTCGCTCTCGCCGGAAGGTAAGATGATCCTGGAGATCATCGGTCGGGTTCGCTGCAACGTGGTCGTTTCCGGCGGTACGGGCTCGGGCAAGACGACGCTTCTCAACTGCATCTCCGGCTGCGTCGACAACGACGAACGCATCATCACATGCGAGGATTCGGCCGAGCTACAATTGCAGCAGCCCCATGTCGTGAGGCTAGAGACGCGGCCGGCCAACCTCGAGGGCGAAGGCCAGATCACGATGCGTGATCTCGTCAAGAACTGCCTGCGTATGCGGCCGGAACGGATCATCGTGGGCGAGGTGCGCGGACCTGAGGCATTCGATCTACTGCAGGCGATGAATACCGGTCATGACGGCTCGATGGGCACGCTGCACGCGAACAGCCCCCGCGAGGCGATCAGCCGTATGGAATCGATGATCATGATGGGTGGATTCGCACTGCCTACCAAGACCATCCGTGAAATGATCACCGGCTCGGTGGATGTGATCGTGCAGGCGGCCCGTTTGCGTGACGGAAGCCGCAAGATCACGCACATTACGGAGGTGCTCGGCATGGAGGGCGACGTCGTCACCCTTCAGAATATTCTCGTGTACGAGATCCTCGGAGAGGACCCGAAGACGGGTAAGTTGATCGGTCGCCACCGGTCAACCGGCATCGCGCGGCCGAAGTTCTGGGAGCGCGCGGAGTACTACGGCCTCACCGACAAGCTCTCGGAAGCGCTTTCGGCCGCGGAGGTCAAGGATCGCAACGGCAACCCGTTGGGTGAGAGAAATGGATAATCCAGACCTGCTTCCGTAACTCCGATCCGGTGGTGATGGCGTAAGGGTCTGGGTTGGTTTGCGAATCAGCTATTTCTCTTGTCGAGGGCGGCTCACTCGGCAGGTGATGGGATGCGAAGCTTCGAGATCGTGCAGTCGGACACCGACACGA
>CAMAYR010000286.1 GCA_945862355.1 Devosia equisanguinis
GGCGAGCATCTCGTGGAGCCGGCAGCTGTCGCGCGCGAGCTTCATCTGCTGGCTCGCGCCGCCTTTGCCGAGGAAGGGGTCGATCTCGTCCCTGGCGAGGCATTCGTAGGATTGGCGCACGGCCTTGTACATCGCAGCGAACGCCGAGCCCGACGAGCACGCCAGGCGATAGCCCAGGCTCGCGAAATCCGCGCGCGACAACGGGAATCCGCCAAAGCCGTCCTCTGGCGCGAAGATCATGAGGGGCGCGGGCAGCCGCTCGCCCACGAAACGGATGTCGTCGACCGTTCGCGTGTGGACGAAGAGCATGTCTGCGCCCGCCCTGTGGAAGGCTTCCGCTTTGCGCACGGCGGCCTCGATGCCGTCGGTGCGTGCGGCGTTGGTGCGCGCGATGACGAGGAACTCTGGCTCGGTGCGTGCGGCGACGCACTCGCGGATCTTGTCCACCATCGCCTCGGTGGGAATGAGCCGCTCCTCGCCGACGTGGTGATGAAAGCGGCGCGGCAGGTGCTGGTCCTCGATCTCGATTGCCGCGAAACCCGACGCCTCGCACAGCCCGACGGTGCGGTGCATATGCGCTGGATCGCCCCAACCGCCGCCGCCGTCCAGTATGATCGGCAGCTTGCAGGCGACGCGGATGTCGACGGCGACGGCCGCCATTTCGGGCAGCGTGATGTTGGCCTCCGTGATGCATTGCAGCCAGCCGAGCGAGCCGCCGCCAAGATAGACGGCCTCGAAGCCGGCGTCCTCGGCCATGCGCGCCATCAGCGGATTGAGCACCAGCGGGGCGACGGTGAGCCGAGGCTCGGCGATGAGTTGGCGCAGTGTTTTCACGGTTAGCCTCCGGTGCGTCCTGTGGTTCCGCCGCGAACGTAGAGAACGGGTCGCCGCAGCGCCAGGGGCATCCAGATGCCGACCGCGCCTTACCGGCGGTATCGCCCAGTGGAAAAAATAGATGGGGTCCGGGGACTACTTTCCCCGGCGGAGCGCGAAGCCGGCCTCGCTTCGCGCACGCGATTGCGCCAGCCTGCCCGCGGCCCCACTATGCAACCCTCGATCATCACCTGGAGCACGCCCCATGAACCAACCGCTTCGCGACCGCGTCGCCATCGTGACAGGTGCCAGCAGCGGTATCGGCAAGGGCATCGCCGAGGCGTTCGCACGGGCGGGCGCGAGGACGCTACTGGTAGCCCGCAGCGCGAACAAGCTCGAGGCGCTGGCCAAAACCCTGACCCGCGAAGGCGCGACTGCATTTGCAGCCCCGTGCGACGTGACGCGCGAGGAGGAGGTGGGCCTGCTGTTCAAGCGCGGGACCGACACTTGGGGGCGTGTCGATATCGTGGTCAACAACGCCGGCGTCGCCTCGGGCACGGCAACCGAGGACGTGACGCTGGCGCATTGGAACGACGTGCTGGCGATCAACCTGACGTCGGTGTTCCTGATGAGCCGGGAAGCGGTTCGGACGATGAAGGCGCAGTCACCGCAGGGCGGACGCATCATCAACATGGGATCGGTTTCGGCCAAGACACCACGGCCAGATTCCATTGCCTACACGGCGACCAAGCACGCCATCCAGGGCATGACGCATCAGCTAACGATGGACGGCCGCAATCATGGGATCGTCGCTTCCGTGATCCATCCGGGCGCCACGCTGTCGAGCTTCACCGCGCAGCGCGGGCGCACGAGTGCGGGGCCGGGCGCGACGGCTGACGACTACGTGATGGCGGCCGACGACGTCGCGCGCGTGGCGTTGTTGATGGCGACGCTGCCGCCGGAGGTGAACCTCTACGAGGCGACGATACTGCCCAACACCATGCGCTCGTTCATCGGAAGGGGCTGAAAGCGCGTGCTCGCCATACGGGCCCGGGAAAAAGGCGGACTGAAAATGCGACTGGGGTGCAATGAAATACGTGCGTGATTTTCAGGGGTGGCGGGACCTCAATTCCCAGACGAGTTAGCTTTGCCGGCCGCCGTGTCGTTGGCATACATAGATTTCGACGCTTCTGTCAGGGCGGCGACGAATTGGTCTACATCAGCGTTTTCGCGAGCCGTTTCTCGCGTGAGCACGGATATCCTGCGAGTAACAGGCGGATCGATTGGGATGATGGCTACATCGTCGCGTCTGGGGGTGACCGACAATCGCGGCGCTATGCTGACGCCGATCTCCTCGGCGATGAGGCCTTGCAGCGTGTGGAAATCGTCAACGTAGAAGAAGACCTCCGGATTGAAGCCGGCCCGGCTGCATATCAGCGGATAGATGTTGCGATGGTAGTTCGCGTGACGATGGAAAATCCAGCACTCCCCGGCAAGCTCTATGAGATCGATCGTCTTGTGGCCGACTAAATGGTGATTGGCCGGCAGGATCGCGAGGAACGGATCTTCGAATAGCTCGATCGTTCGGATCTCCGGATTGGATATCTTGCTCTCCAAACCGTAGTCGAAGCTCAAAATGAGATCGACCTCATGGGTGTTCAAGGAAATCCCGGGCGATTCCAGGTTGATGTTGCTCATCATGACCTGGATGTCGGGATTGTCTCGCCTGAACAGCCGGATGGCCTTGGGGAGCAGCTCGATGCCCGCTGTAGGGAAGGCGCCCACGCGAACGACTTTTTCCTTCTCCTTGCGTCGCCTGAATGCGCTGCCGAGCTGTTCCATCTCGACGACCAGCGGCTCGGCCCTCTCGCACAATTCCAGCGCGAACGGCGTGAGCTTCACGCCACGCCGACTGCGCTCGAACAATGGCTTCCTGACATCTTGCTCGAGCAGGGCCATCTGCTGGGAGACGGCCGATTGCGTGAGCTTCACGCGATCGGCCGCTGCCGTGAACGATCCGGTTCTTGCGACGGCGAGAAGTATGCGCAGCTTCTTCAGATCCATTGGACCTGTCGCTCCGGGTTGAGCGAGCGAAGCCGAGCAGACAGCAGTGCTTCCTGGCTCAGCTCACGGCCTCGCGTTTCGTGGCGCGTGACTGCGAAGTGCCTCGAACGAGGCCAAGGCTATCGCGCAAGTGATGATGGCTGTATTCCTTGTGGAAGAGCCCCCGCCCTTGCAACTCCGGCACCAGCAGGTTGACGATATCGTTGACGCCCTCGGGCAGCATATCGACCATCATGGTGAAGCCGTCTGCGGCCTGCGCCGCGAGCCGTTCCTCCATGGCGTCGGCCACCATGGCAGCGGTGCCCACGATGTGGTGATGGGAGCTGGGCGCGCGCGTGAGAACCTCGCGCGTCGACAGCTTCTCCGAGGTGGCCAGATCGATGATGCTCCGGCGCCAGCCGACGCCGTTCTTGAGCTGGTCGTCCGGCGGAAACTCTCCGACTGGGAACGGCCGATCCAGATGGTCGCGAAGTAGCGCAGGACTGACGCCGCAGATCCTCGCCATCACCTCGAGCTGATAGTCGAGCGGCAGCGCAGTATCCAGCGCCGCCTTCTTCCGCTTCGCTTCGTCCAGGGTCTCGCCCAGGATGACGTTCATTCCGGGCAGGACCTTGATCGAATCGGGATGCCGGCCGTGGCCTTCCGCGCGCCGACGCATGTCCGTCCGAAAGGCCTTCGCCCCCTCGATCGTGTGCTGGGCGGTGAAGATCACGTCGGCGAACCTCGCAGACTGGTCTCGCCCGGCGGGCGAAGAACCGGCATGGAAGATCACCGGCCGGCCCTGTTGCGATCGCGGGAAGGGGAGCGGCCCGCGAACGGAGAAGTTCTCGCCCTTGTGGTTGATCGCATGGATCTTGGCGGGATCGGCGAAGATGTTGTTCTTCTTGTCGTCGACGAGTGCTTCCGGTTCCCAGCTCTCCCAGAGCTTGATCACGACGTCGATGAACTCATCCGCCCGGCTATAGCGCTCCAGGGCTTCCGGGTGGCTGCCCGTGCCGAACATCTCGGCCGCGACGGCGTGGGCCGTCGTCACGCAGTTCCAGCCTACGCGGCCCTTCGAGAGGTGATCCACCGTGGCGAAGCGGCGGGCCAGATCATAGGGCTGATTGTAGGTCGTCGAAGCTGTTCCGACGAGACCGATCCTGCTCGTAACAGCCGCCATGTAGGACAGGACGGAGGCGGTATCCATCGCACCGCACGGGCGTGCTGCCCCGACTTCCTGGTTGGTTATCTGTTCAGCCAGGAAGACGACATGCAGCTTGCCCTCCTCCGCCTTGCGCGCGATGGCCGCGTACATGTCCGGGGAGACGTAGTCCGAGGAAGGACCTTTGCGAACGCGCCAGGCGCCGGGTTGATGCCCAAGGCCATGCATGAGCGCGGCGGACAAAATCATCTTAGCCATCACGATCCTCCGGTGCTTCGAGAGCTGTATGTGGTGATGGATATAAGATGGCTGCCCGTTCCAGAAGCTCGAACTCCTAAGGGCAGCCATTAGTAAAGCTGTTGGCAAGTTTTGGCCAGAGACTGGATCGCTCGCGCCGGGATCCGATCAGGCACAGAGGTCGCAGTGCTCGCCTGTGGTGGTGGCGCACTGGTGTCGCACTGGCGGACCTGCGGAGCAATCGACAGTCGTGAGCCGAGGGCGAGTACGTGCGAATGAGGCGCTTTGCCCGGCCTTCTCCCGCCCCGCCGACCTTGCCAAACGCGCTCGGGCCGTCGCCTATAGTCGCCCCAGGAACCAACCTGGGAAGCGCGCATGAAAACTCAGATCGGATACCTGTTGCCCACGCGCGAGCGGATCATGCGGGGCGAGCACGAGACCGGCCCACTCCTGGGGCTCGCGGAGAGGGCGGAGGGGCTCGGCTTCGATTCCGTCTGGGTCGGCGATTCGCTGCTCGCGCGTCCGCGCCACGAGCCGTTGACACTGCTCGCTGCCGTATCGGGTCGGACGCGGCAGGTGAAGCTCGGCACTGCGGTGCTCGTCGTGCCGATGCGAAATCCCGTGCTGTTGGCCCACCAGATCGCCACGCTCGACCAAGTCAGCGACGGCCGCGTGCTGCTCGGCGTCGGCGCGGGCATCGACGCACCGAACGTGCAGGCGGAGTTCGCGGCGGCAGGAGCGCCCTGGGACAAGCGCTTCGGGACGATGCTCGAGGCTGTGTGGCTGATGCGGAAGTTGTGGACCGGCGAGCCGGTCGAGTGGGACGGCCGCTGGAAGGTGGCGCACGGCCGGCTCGCGCCGAAGCCTGTGCAACCGGGTGGGCCGCCGATGTGGGGCGGGGGCTCGGCTCCGGCCTCGCTGACGCGCGCGGCGCGGCATTTCGACGGCTGGTTTCCAACCGGGCCTGCCGATCCGGCGGCTTGGGGGCAGAAGTGGGAGAGCGTCAAGGCCGAGGCGCGCGCGGCGGGGCGCAACGCGGACGCCATGACTGGTGCGCTCTATCTCACTCTATCGGTCGCCGACAACGCAGAGAAGGCGGAGGAGAACCTCATGGCCTATCTCAACAACTACTATGGTGCGCTGGGTCCGAAGATGCGTGCGGGCGAGGCCTGCTACGCGGGGCCTCCCGAGGGCACGGGGCGGTGGCTCGAGGGCTTCATCGAGGCTGGCGCGCG
>CAMAYR010000287.1 GCA_945862355.1 Devosia equisanguinis
CCGAGAGGTGATCGAAATTGGCGACGTGGCGATCGACATCATCGCGGAAGGACGTGGGCCCCTCGTTGTCATGCTGCCTTCGCGCGGCCGCGGCTCGGAGGACTTCGACGAGGTGGCAGCAGGCATCGCGGCGGCGGGATTTCGTGTCCTTCGCCCGCAGCCGCGCGGAGCAGGTGCAAGCACAGGGCCGATGACCGGCGTTCGAATGCAGGATCTCGCCCGCGACGTGGCGATCGCGATCGAGCGGGAGAACGCGGGGGCCGCCGTCATAGCAGGTCATGCGTTCGGCAACTGGGTGTCGCGGATGCTGGCGACGGACCGGCCCGATCTCGTCCGCGGTATCGTGCTGGTCGCGGCTGCTGCAAAGACGTTCTCCGACGAGCTTCGCGAAGTGGTTCATCGCGCTGGCGATCTCTCGCTGCCCGACGAGGTGAGGCTCGAGGCGTTGCAGCGGGGCTTCTTCTATCCGGGGCATGATGCCCGGCCCTGGCTCTCGGGCTGGGCACCCGATGCCGTGCGCGTGCAGGGGGTCGCGGTGGCGGCAACGATGCAGGCTGAATACTGGAAAGCAGGCGGCGTGCCGCTGCTCGATCTCGTCCCCGAGGCCGACCCCTTCAAGCCGAAAGAGAAGTGGTACGAAAGCCGCGATGAATTCGGCGACAGGGTGAGCGTGAGGATCATCCCTGAGGCCAGCCACGCTCTCATTCCAGAGCAGCCGGAGGCCGTGGTCGCGGCGATAGTCGCATGGGCGCGTGGATTGCCCATCGCCGCGCGCGACAATTCGAAATAGCCTGATCGAGCTGCAGGCATCCTCGCGCGTCGGGATCGGCAACGTGAGCGATGATGAAACAAAAACGCTCCCGGAGGTTTCCGGGAGCGTCTGCTTTGTCGGGGCTCGTAGGGCAAGCCCAAGGGAGAAAAATGGGCATCAGCCCATCATTTTCTCCACGTACTCCCAGTTCACCAGGCCATCGAACCACGTCTCGAGATACTTCGGACGAAGGTTGCGGTAGTCGATGTAGTAGCTGTGCTCCCACACGTCGCAGCCCAGGATCGGCTTCTGGCCGTACATCAAGGGGTTCTCGCCGTTCGCGGTCTTGGTGGCGGCGAGCTTGCCGTCCTTGTCGATGACGAGCCAGCACCAGCCAGAGCCGAACTGCGTCACGCCGGCCTGCACGAAGTCGTTGCGGACCTTGTCGAAGCCGCCGGCCTCCGTGATCAGCTTCTCGAGCTTGGCCGGCACTTTTTTGCCGCCGCCGTTCGGCTTCATCCAGTTCCAGAAGTGGATGTGATTGTAGTGCTGGCCGACGTTGTTGATCACGCCGGCGTCCTTGGCGCCGAACGCCTCGACGCAGATCTGCTCGATCGTCTTGCCGGCGTACTTGGAGCCGTCGCCGGCAAGGTTGTTGCCATTGGTGACGTAGGTCATGTGGTGCTTGTCGTGGTGGAACTCGAGCGTCTCCTTCGACATATGCGGGGCAAGCGCGTCATATGCGTAAGGAAGGGGGGCGAGGGTGAAGGCCATGGGCGTCTCCAAGGTTGGGGTTTGGGGGAAAGCCTGGATTATTGCCGGGAACCTATGCCGTCGAGGGGCCAGTGACAAGGTCGCGATGGTATCAGGTCGCGATGGTATCAGATCGTTCAGGCATCAGGTCGAGCTCGCGGACGGGCTGGGTGGAATGGAGCGGGCCTCGGTACGCCCATTTGTTGTGCGTCGAGTGGTTGCCTGGGCGGATTGACCCACGCTTCGTGGCGGGGGAAAGTGCCGAGCGACGCTCGTGGTTCCGATCTGAATTTCTCGATCGATTGCCCGGCGGCTAGATCCGGCCGATGAGCAATTACGGCCCTATGCAACACAGGAGAGCAGAATGTCGGACAAGGATGCTGGTAAGGCTCCCAAGCAGGAGCGCATCTGGGACAAGTTCCTGACGGAGCGCGACAAGGCAGTTTTCGAGCAGGCCGGCTACGGCGCACCCGCCGCCTGGGGTAAGCGGCCGGCTCTGCTCGTGATCGACGTGAACTATGCCTTCACGGGCGAGAAGTCGCTGCCGATCCTGGATTCCATCAAGAAGTGGCGCAACTCTTGCGGCTCGGAAGGCTGGGACGCGATACCCGTTCTGCAGAAGCTGATCGAGATGTGCCGCTCGAAGGGCATTCCCGTGATCTACACTACCGGGACGCGGCGGCCGGATGCCTGGAATGCCGGCTCATGGGCCTGGAAGAACTCGCGCAACGCGGAAGATCTCGAGGTCAAGATCGAGTCGACGGCGTTCGACGGGAAGGATGGCAACATCATCGTCAAGGAGATCGAGCCGGGCCCCCGCGACATGGTGGTGCGCAAGGAGAAGCCGTCGGCGTTCTTCGGTACGCCCCTGATGAGCTACCTTCAGAACCTGGGTTGCGACAGCTTGATCGTCACTGGCACGACCACGTCGGGTTGCGTCCGCGCAAGCGTGCTCGACGCCTTCTCGATGAACCTGCGCACGACAGTCGTCGAAGACGGTTGCTTCGACCGCAGCCAGGCGAGCCATGCGATCAACCTGTGCGACATGAACGCGAAGTACTCCAACGTTCTCAGCTCCGAGGCGGTGCTCGACTATCTGCGCACCGTGCCGCAGGGGTTGTACGATCTGCCGAGCGGGCAAGGCGTCAAGAAGGGCGACGTCTGGTACTGATGGGAATGCTAGTGTGATGACCGAGAAATCCGCTTCATACTTTGCCACGGGGGCGGGCGGCGGATTTCTCGGTCTAGATCACACTAGTCCATTGATTTAGCTAGTGCAGCGCATCTGACGTTTGGTACCCGCTTGCGGCTGGTCTCGCAACCAAACGTCAGGTGCAAAAGCTACACTGGAAACATAGACTTGCTAGTGTTCCTCATGGTTCAGATATTTGCTCCGAGCCTCGCCGCTACGGGTAGCAAATGTCAGAACCGGAACACTAGTGTCGTTCAGACCGCGAAATTCGTTCGACCTATGCTGCGGAATGAGACGAATTTCGCGGTCACGACACTAGTGGCTCGGCTCGTGTGATGATCGAGAAATCTGCTTCTCACTTGACCGCTGGGTCCAGAAGCGGATTTTTCGATGGGAATCAAACGAGTAGAAACATCACTTTAGTGTGGCGCCGAGCCTCGTACCTTTTCTGCGAAAGAAGGCGAGCAGGACAGCGGCGACCGCCAATGGTGCGAGCGCGAGTTGGCTGCTCAGCATCGCGAGCACGATCACGCTAGCCCAGATGAAGGCGAGCGCGTGCTCGGCCATACCGATGAGCTTCGACTGAGAATGCCGGCGCAACATGCCTCGCCTGTTGCTCGGCATCGGGTGCCAGAAATTGAGCAGCGCGGTCGATGTCGCTGCTGCTGCGGCAACGACCACCGTCAAAAGCGCGACACGCCAGGACACGATTGCAAGCCCGGCGAGCGGCAGCGCGAGGATCACCAGCAATGGCAGCGCTACAGCCGTCAACTTCCCGGTGTCGACGGCATCCGGCGTGACCGGAGCGGTGGCGATCAGCTCGGGAGCGTCCTCGCCCGATACCGTCAGCCAAGCCAGCGAGGCCGAGACCTGGGCGGCAATCACAACGATCGTAGGGGCCAGGGCGAACGCTGTCGGCAGCGTTTCGCTGCGCAGCAGGATCACGGCCACTGGTACAGTGTAGATGATCTGCAGCGAGAGCTGTGAGAAGACTGCCGGGTCGCGCGCCAGCAGGCGCCATTCCTTGCTGCGGAGATTGGCGGCCAGGCCGGCGCGGTAGCGGTGGCGGCCGATGGCGGTGCTGCCGTGATCAGACGTCGCTGGGCCGGCAGCAGCCTGGCTCGCCTCCGCGAAGTTGTGTCCGAGAAGGGCGGTCGCGGTCAGGAACAGCGCTGCAGCGAGGGCGAGCAGCAATACTGCGGCCGCAACATCGCCACGGGCGGCGGCCATCGGCAGATGCAGGAGCGGAAATGGCCCGGCCGCGTGCGCCGACATGACGCTTTCGAGCCAGCTCAGCAGCGATTGTCGCCAGGCTGCTGGCAACGCGGCCACAACCTGTGCCGACAGCACGAAGCTGCCGGCAATCACGGCACCGGTCATCTGAGTCAGTACGCGCGCGCGCGCGGGACCTGCATAGGCGTAGATGGCCAGTGTAATGGAGATGCCGATCGCGGCGGCCAGTAGCGCCAGACCAGCGAGCAGTGGATACGCCGACAGCCATGTCGGATTGCCCAGGGCGGCGCCGGCGTTGGCCAGCGGGAGTACGAGCATCGCCACCGAGCCGAAGCTACCGGCCGCGATACCGACGGCTTTCGCAGCGAGCACGCGCCACGGCGGCAGGGGGGAGCCGAGCAGCAGATCGAGGTCGCCGCGTGCGTACAAAGTGCGCGCAGCCCCGAACAGGCTGTGCGCCGTCATCCATGTGAAGCAGCAGGCGAGAGCGGTTGCCAAGGGCACGTCGCCGGCCTTGGTTCCGTCGAGCCACGAGGTCAGCCACGGGACGATCGCGAGAGCGATCCCGTGCAGCGCGATTACGCCCGCAATGACCGCGCCCCAGACGTGGCGCGCGCTAGCTTCGCCCATCATGCCGGAGAAGCTGCGCCAGGAAAGCCGCAGATCGTGCGCCACCAGCCAGGGCAGCGTGCCAGGGCTGGAGATCATGGCGCGACGGCTTCCCGGCCCGTGAGCGACAGGAAGACGTCCTCGAGCGTGGAATGGCTTTGTCCGGCCGTGGCCTTCAGCTCGGCGAAAGTGCCCTCGGCGACGAGCCGGCCCCTGTCGACGATGCCGATGCGGTCGGCGAGCCGCTCGGCCACTTCCAGAATGTGTGTGGTCAGAACGATGGTCGCACCTGCGCGCACGCGCGCCATCAGCAGTTCCTTCACTTGACGCGCGATCGCCGCGTCGATACCGGTCAACGGCTCGTCGAGCATGATGAGGCGCGGCTCGTGTATCAGAGCGCCGGCAAGCGCGACCTTCTGCTTCATGCCGCGCGAGAAGCCCTCGCAGCGCTTGTTGCAATGGGGACCGAGTTCGAGCACGTCGATCAGCTCGTCGGCGCGGGTCATGGCGGCGGCCGTTGGGACGCCCCAAAGGCCCGCGACGAACTCGAGATACTCGAGCGGGGTCAGCTTGTCGTAGAGCATCGGTTCGTCGGGCAGCCAGGCCATGATGCGGCGCGCCTCGATCGGGTTCGCGACAGCGTCGATGCCGAAAATGCGAATATCGCCGGAATCGGGCTTCAGCAGGCCGGCGGTCATGCGCAGCGTGGTGGTCTTGCCGGCGCCGTTGGGGCCGAGAAGCGCGTAGAGCTCGCCTGGGCGAAGGCATAGACCTGCTTCCGTAACTCCGATCCGGTGGTGATGGCGTAAGGGTCTGGGTTGGTTTGCGAATCAGCTATTTCTCTTGTCGAGGGCGGCTCACTCGGCAGGTGATGGGATGCGAAGCTTCGAGATCGTGCAGTCGGACACCGACAC
>CAMAYR010000288.1 GCA_945862355.1 Devosia equisanguinis
GTGCGCATCAGGCGCCAGCTTTCTCCTGCGAGCGCGCAGCGCATTCACGATCTCGGGCTGCCGGGCATCGCCTTCCGCAACGAGCCGCGCCGCATTTATCCGCAGGGTCGGCTCGCCGGCCACGTGTTGGGCTTCGTCAACGCTGAGAACCGCGGCATGGCCGGCATCGAACGTCACATCGACGAGGTGCTGGGCCTAGAGACGGGCTACTCGGCCGATTTCTCGCGCCCGCCAGTGGCGCTGACACTGGACACCGGCGCGCAGCATGCGCTGGAGGAGGAGCTGTCGCTCGCGATGGCCCGATACGCTGCGAGTGGCGCGGCCGGCGTGATCCTCGACGCAGCGAGCGGCGCAATTCTCGCGGCCGCGACACTGCCCGATGTCGATCCTGCGAGCCCGGGCGAGACCCTGCTCGCGGACCGATTGGATCGCCTCAATGCCTCGGCCTGGGAGCTGGGCTCGGTGATGAAAGTATTCACCGTGGCGATGGCGATCGAGAACAGGCTCGCCACGCCCTCCACGGTGCTCGACGTGCGCGTGCCCCTCCAGGTCGGCCGCTGGACGATCCGCGATAGCGTTCCCTCCGGCCGGCCGCTGACGCTGCGCGAGGTGCTGGTGCAGTCCTCCAACGTGGGTGTCGCCCAGCTTGCGTTGCTGGCAGGCGCCGAGCAGCAGCGCGCCTTTCTCGCGCGGGCGGGTCTCACCGAGCCGATGCGGCTCGAGACGGGCGCGCTGGCCGTGCCCCGATTGCCGGAGCGCTGGGGCGCGGCCGAGACCGCCACGATCGCCTACGGCTACGGTCTGGCAGTCTCGCCGATGCAACTCGCAGTCGCGGCGGCGGCGCTGGTCAATGGCGGCACGGCGGTGCGGCCCCATCTCGTCGAGGTGATGCCGGGCCATATCCATGCCGCCGAGCCCGTCCGTCGCGTGGTTTCATCTGAGACGAGCGCGTCGATGCGCGAGATGCTGCGCCGCGCGGTGACGATGCCGAACGGCACCGGTCGCCGCGCCGACGTCCCAGGCCTGGAGATCGGCGGCAAGACCGGCACGGCAGAGCTCGCCGTCCGTGGTGGTTACAAGGCGAAGTCGGTGGTCGCCTCGTTCCTGGGCGCCTTTCCCATGAGCGCCCCGCGTTATGTCGTTCTCGTATCGCTGATGGAGCCGAAGCCCGATCCGGCCGATGGCAAGGGTCGCATCACCGCGGGCGTCAACGCCGCCCCCATCGCCGCCCGTGTCATGGCCCGCACGGCAGCGCTGTTGGGCGTGGCGATGCGGTAGGGGCGAGAGCCTCGCCTTGCATTCGGTGCCACTTCGCGCCATTGCCTCCCCGCACGCCGCGCCATATGTAGAGGTCATGAAATTCCTCGACCAGACTAAGATCTACATTCGCGCGGGCGACGGCGGGGCGGGCTCCGTCTCGTTCCGGCGCGAGAAATTCATCGAGTTCGGCGGACCCGACGGTGGCGACGGCGGCAAGGGCGGCGACGTCGTGCTGGAGTGCGCCGACGGCCTCAACACGCTGATCGACTTCCGCTACCAGCAGCACTTCAAGGCCAAGACCGGCCAGCACGGCATGGGCCGCAACCGCTCCGGCAAGGCTGGCGACGACATCGTGCTCAAGGTGCCGCCGGGCACCGAGGTGCTCTCCGAGGACCAGGAGACGGTGCTGGCCGAGATCACCGAGCCCGGCCAGCGCATCGTGCTCTTGAAGGGCGGCAATGGCGGGTTTGGCAACGCCCACTTCAAGGGACCGAGCAACCAGGCCCCGCGCCGCGCCAATCCCGGCCTGGTCGGCCAGGAGATGTTGGTCTGGCTCCGGCTGAAGCTGATCGCGGACATCGGGCTCGTCGGGCTGCCGAACGCCGGCAAGTCGACGTTTCTCGCCGCGACCTCGGCCGCCCAGCCGAAGATCGCGCCCTATCCGTTCACGACGCTCCACCCCAACCTCGGCGTGGTGCGCGCTGGCGACACCGATTTCGTGCTTGCCGACATTCCCGGCCTGATCGAAGGCGCCCACGAGGGCGCTGGCCTCGGCGATCGCTTCCTCGGCCACGTCGAGCGCTGCCGGCTTCTCCTTCATCTCGTCGACGCCACCGAGCCGGATGTGGCCGAAAGCTATCGCACCGTCAGGCGCGAGCTGAAGGCCTATGGCGCTGGGCTCGACAAGAAGAAGGAGATGGTCGCGCTGACCAAGTGCGATGCGCTCGACGAGGCCACCATCGCCGAGCGTGCCGAGGCCCTGCGCGCCGCCGCGCGCAAGAAGCCGCTGGTGATCTCCGCTGTGTCCGGCGCTGGCATGAAGGAGGCGCTGTTCGCGCTTGCCCGCGAGTTGAAACGCGCCGACGACAAGGAGCGCGAAGCCGAGGAGGCGCTAAACCCCAAGCCCGCCTGGGCGCCTTGATGTCTCAGGCGCTCGCGTGGGGGCGCGTTCGCTCGCTCGACCGGTGGACAATGCAAGACGCGATTTCTCGATCCGCCGGTCGACAAGGCGATGCCTGAGCTTCCCGAGGTCGAGACGGTGCGGCGCGGTCTGGAACCCGCCATGTCGGGCCGCCGTATCGCGCGCCTGATCCAGCGCCGCCCCGACCTGCGTTTTCCCTTGCCCGAGCGGTTCGCCGAGCGCTTGGCTGGCCGTCGCATCGAGCGTCTCGGGCGGCGTGCGAAATACCTGCTCGCTCATCTCGACGGCGGCGAGGTGCTGGTCATGCATCTGGGCATGAGCGGGCGGTTTACGGTCACGCTCACGCCCGATCTTCGGCGCGCTGAGCGATCGCTCGTTGGCGAGTTCGTTCACGCCACCGGCACCGATCCAGCACACGACCATGTCGTGCTCGAGATGGAGGGCGGCGCGGTCGTCACCTACAACGACCCTCGCCGTTTCGGCTTCATGGACATCGTCGCGGCCGACGGGCTCGACGATTGCCGTCACTTTGCCGGCATGGGGCCGGAGCCGCTCGGCAGCGCGTTCAACTCCGCTTATCTGGCCAGCCGCGCGCAGGGGCGCACAACCGACCTCAAGGCGTTCCTTCTCGACCAGCGCAACATCGCCGGCCTCGGCAACATCTACGTGTGCGAAGCGCTGTTCCGCAGCGGGCTGAGCCCCCATCGTGCGGCGTCCTGCCTTTCCGATCGGAAGGCGCGACCGACGGAGCGCTGCGAGCGGCTCGTCCCCACGATCCGGCAGGTGCTCGAGGAGGCCATCGCCTCGGGCGGCTCGACGCTGCGGGACTATGCGCACGCCGACGGCTCGCTCGGCTATTTCCAGCACAGCTTCAAGGTCTATGGCCGCGAAGGCGAGCTTTGCGTGACACCTGCCTGCACCGCCACGATCAAGCGCACGGTGCAGGCCGGCCGCTCGACATTCCACTGCACCCGATGCCAGCGCTGAGACGGTGGGCCGGATAGTCGGCCCGGCACCATTCTGTTCGCAGACCGGGTTGCCGGTAGCCCGCGGACATTGCAGCCTGTCCCCGTTGCTAAAGATCCCCTGTCCTCCAGGACCCGTCGATGACCGACAAGCTGCCCGCCACCGCCCGCCAGCCCATCGCCGACGTGGTGATCGGAAATGCGAAGGTCGTTACGCTCGATGCTGATGAGCGCATCGCCGAGGCCATCGCCATCTCAGGCAACCGCATTCTGGCGGTGGGCCCGCGAGCGTCGATGGAGGCACTCATCGCACCGCACACGCGGGTCGTCGATGTCGGCGGCCGCGCAGTCGTGCCGGGCCTGATCGACGGGCACGCGCACATGGACCGCGAGGCGCTGCGCAGCGTTTTCCCTTCCCTCGGGCGCGTTCGCTCGATCGAGGAGGTCAAGGCCGGCATCGCCGAGCTCGCGCGCACCAGGAAGCCCGGCGAATGGATCGTGACGATGCCGCTCGGGGACCCGCCCTTCTATCTAGGACTGCCCGACATTCTCGCGGAGAGGCGCTGGCCGACGCGGCAGGATCTCGACGAGGCAGCTCCGGTCAACCCCGTCTACATCCGCTCCATCTGGGGCTATTGGCGCGGAACTCAGCCGCTTGTCTCCTGCGCCAACACCGCAGCGCTACGCCTGGCCGGCGTCGGCCGCGATACCGTCTCGCCAGTCCCCTCGGTGACGATCGAGCGCGATTCCGCGGGCGATCCCACGGGCGTGTTCATCGAGCGCGACATGCAGCCGCTCGTCGAGCTTTTGTGGTTTCGCGAGGTCGCACGCTTCAGCCAAGCAGACCGGCTGGCGGCGCTGCCGAGATCGGCGCTGGCCTATCATGCCTTCGGCACGACCGGTGTGTTCGAGGGGCACGGTATCGCCGCCGACGTCATGCGGGCCTATACCGAGACCCACCGCGCAGGCCGGCTGACGATGCGATCGCACCTCACGTTGAGCCCGAGCTGGCCGGCAGCCGGAGAAATGCCACTCGGCCGCTTCGTGCCGTCCTGGCTCGCGTGGCTCGCGGGGGCGGGGCTCGGCGACGACATGCTCAGGGTCGCTGGAATTCACGTGCATATCGGGCGGACCGCAGCAGACGATGCGCGCGCGACAGCGGCCCCGTACACCGGCTGGGCTGGCTTCAATTACGATCATGGCCTGCCGCTCGACAAGGCGCGCGAGTTGCTCCTTCACTGCGCTGCAAACGACATCCGGGCCGTTCTGATCGATGCCGGCAGCGCACCTCGTATCCTGGATCTCCTCGAGGAGATCGACCGCCGCGTAACGCTGCGGGGACGGCGCTGGGTGCTGAGCCATATCGCAGTGCTGAGCCCGCGTGACATCGAGCGCATCGCGCGGTTGGGCCTCGTGCTGACGACCCACACCAACAACTTCCTGTTCAAGGGGCTGGCGGGGCTGGCCGGCAGCCTGACCGAGGAGGAGCATGGCCACATCGTGCCGATGAGGGCGCTGCGCGAGGCCGGCGTGACCGTGGCGTTGGCGACGGACAACGTGCCGATTTCGCTGTTCAACCCGATCTCGCATGTCGTCGCGCGAAAGGACCCGAAGTCCGGCGACATCGTCGGAGCGGGCCAGTCCATATCGCGGCTCGATGCTCTCAGATGCGCCGCATCGAACGGGGCCTACCTGTGCTTCGACGAGGACGATCGCGGCACGCTGGAGGCGGGCAAGCTCGCCGATCTGGCAGTGCTGGATGACGATCCACTGCAAGTGGCGGAAACGGCGCTCGCCGGCCTTCGCTCCGTCATGACGATGGTGGGCGGCCGCATCGTCCACGAGGCGCCCGGCTAGTGGCCCGTCGCGCCTAAATCATATCATGGCCGCAACCTCTTCCAATTTAGGCGCGACATGAGGGCCACTAGAATCAACACTGGCTCAGTGAGGCGTCGCGCCTTAGTCGACACCTGCCTCGCC
>CAMAYR010000289.1 GCA_945862355.1 Devosia equisanguinis
CTTGCCGCCGTCGGCTACAACTTCGCAAGGCTGCTGGGCTGGTTCAGAGAGCTTTGGCGCGACCTGCTCGCTGTGATGGCGCTACTGTCGCTGGTAACCCAGCGCCCGGCTGCCGCGTGACCTAACGAAACTTCACGGCCGACTATCTCACGTCGAAACTGAGTGGCGAGTACGTCCCGTGCCCAACTACCGGCGCCTCTACGTTCCAGGCGGAACATGGTTCTTCACCGTCAACCTGGCGGACCGGTCGAGCCGGCTGCTGGTGGAGAAGATCGAGAATCTGACGACAGCGGTGCGGCTCGTGAAGCGTCGGCGACCTTTCGAGATCGATGCGTGGGTCGTATTGCCAGATCACATGCACGCAATCTGGACGCTCCCACATGGCGATAGCGACTTCCCCGCGCGATGGCGGGATATCAAGGCGGAGTTCTCCAGATCGATGCCCGAAGCCGGGCTACGAACAACCAGCGAGGCGAGGCGTGGAGAAAAGGGGATCTGGCAGCGGCGCTATTGGGAGCACTTGATCGGCGACGAGCGCGATTTCGATCATCACATCGACTATTTCTGGTTCAATCCCGTGAAGCATCAGCTGGTCGCGCGGGTCGAGGATTGGCCGTTCTCGACCTTCCATCGCGACATGAGGGGGGTACCCGAGCCCGGCGATCTCGGCCAGGTGCTCGTCGATTACGCCCGCCGCCACAGAATCGCGGGATATGGCGAGCGCAATCCGTAGGGTAGGCAAGTGCGTAGCGCGCAGCCCACCGCCTGCCGCAAGCGACTTCGGCGGACTGCGCGCATCCGCGCTTGTCCGCCCTACGGACTTGCTCACCCCGTCCGCTCGGGGCAGGTTGGCGGCGAACGCAGCGACCGGAGCCAACATGTCCGCCCCCTCAATCCCCATGAAGCCCCTCTCCAATTCCGACGTCCTCGACACCCGCTTCCGCTCGGCACTGGAGCGCATGGCCGAGGCCGGCCGCCTCAAGACCTACGACGCACCCGCCGACACGCACCTCGAGATCGCGGCCATCATGAAGAAGCTCGACGGCGGCCCGTCGATCATGTTCACGGCGCCGAAGGGCTACGACACACCCGTCCTCGGCAACTTCCTGTCCGCGCAGGCGAACTGCGAGGCGGCGTTCGGCGTCGACTTCCGCGGCATTCGCACGTTCGTTGCCCGCGCGCTCGCCGCCCCGCTGCCGCCGCAGGTCGTGAAGAAGGCGTCGGCGCAGGAGGTCGTGCTGAAGAAGGGCTTCGACCTTCGCAAGCTGCTGCCCGCGCTGCATCACACACGCGACGATGCGGGCCGCTTCGCGACCGCCGGCATCGTCATCACCAAGGACCCCGACACGGGTGTCTACAACGCGTCATACCACCGCCTGCAGATCCTCGGGCCGAACAGCACGGGCCTGAAGCTCGACCTCGGCCGGCACCTGCGGCTCGCCTGGGAGCGGGCAAAGGCCAAGGGCGTCGATCTGCCGATGGTCGTGGCTATCGGTACCGACATCGCGCTGCACTACACCGCCGCGACGATGGGCTCGCAGATGCCGGCGGAGGCAGACGAACTTGCCGCGGCGGGCGGGCTCGCCGGCCGGCCGATGCCGGTCGTCAAGGCCGTGACCCAGGACCTGCTCGTGCCAGCCGACACCGAGTTCGTGCTCGAAGGTACGCTGTCGGCGACGGAGACGGTGAACGAAGGCCCGTTCGGCGAGTTCATCGGCTTCATGGCGCCGGCCGCGCCGGGGCCCGTGTTCAACGTCACGGCGGTCACCCACCGCAAGGACCCGATCTATCTCGCCATCAACGGCTATGGCCGCGAGACGATCATGCTGCGCAAGTACGTGCTCGAGGCGAGCCTGCTGAAGGCCGTGCAGCCCGCCGTTCCCATCGTCGTCGATGCCGAGATCACGGCGGGCGGCCTGCATCGCTTCCATGCCATCGTGCAGGTGCAGAAGACGCTGCCCGCCCACGAGGGCCTGCAGCGCAACGCGATCCTCGCCTCGTTCGGCGCGCTCAAGGACCTCGATCTCATCATCGTCGTCGACGACGACATCGACATCCGCGATCCAGCCGACGTGGAATATGCGCTGGCGACCCGCATGGAAGCCTCGCGCGACCTGATCGTGATCCCCGAGGCGCGCGGCCACGAGTACGTCCGCGCCGGCAACAACGGCATTCGCGCCAAGCTCGGCATCGACGCGACCGTGCCGATCGAGGAGCGCGAGCGGTTCCGTCGGATGCGCTTCGAAGATACAGCCGTGCGGCTCGAGGATCTCGGCGGCGATGTCGGGTCGATCGTAGCGCGACTGCGCGGGTGAGGCGTGCGCACGAAAGGGGCGGAGAATGACAGGCACGAAGAACATCAGGCTCGACCATCGCGCAGCGATCGTGACGGGAGCGGGCAGCGGTCTGGGGCGCGCGATGGCGCAGGGGCTCGCGCGGCACGGCGCGAAGGTCGCCTTTCTCGACATCGATCTCACCCGCGCCGAGATGGCAGCCCGCGCGGTGCGCGGGGCGGCCGCTGCCGGCGAGGTCCTGTCGGTCGGCGCGGACATCACACGATCCGACGACTGTGAGGCCGCGGTTCGCGACGTGGTCGCAGCGTTCGGTGGGCTGCACATCCTGGTGAACTGCGCGGCCCGCGGCAACATCCACGTCCAGCAGTCCGCCAACACGGCCTCGATGAAGTTCTGGGAGGCCGATCCCGAGCAGTGGACGAGGGTGATCGACACCAACGTCAACGGTCACTTCCTGATGGCGCACTATGCGACCCCGCCGATGATCGCCGCCGGCTGGGGCCGGATCGTCAACATCACGACGAGCCTTGCGACGATGCAGCGAGTGAGGAACTCGCCCTACAGCGTAAGCAAGGTCGCGATGGAAGGCGCTACAGTCGTGTGGGCGAAAGATCTCGACGGAACCGGCGTCACCTGCAATGCCCTGATCCCCGGCGGCGCGGTAGATACCCCGTTCCTCGAGCCGCAGAGCCGCATCGATCTCGCTGGCCGCCTGCAACAGCCTGAGGTCGTCGTGGCGCCAATGGTGTGGCTTGCCTCCGATCTCTCCAACGGTATTACCGGGGCGCGTTTCGTGGGCAAACTGTGGAACGACGATCTGCCGCTGTCCGAGGCAGCCATGAAGGCGCGAGGGGGCCCCGTCATCACACCCGTGCCGACCGGCACGAGGTAGGTAGTTATGGCAAGGTGGGTGAGGGCATGTGCGAGCACGGGCGGCGATCGGTTCTCATCTGCGCTGGCGGGGCTCTCGCGGGACTGCTGGTGGGTGGTCGCCCCGCCTCAGCCAGCGACCGGACTTTCCTCACGCAGGACGCCCAGCGGTTCATCGCTGAGGCCGAGCGAACGCGGCGTGAGGCGGTGCGGGCCGGAGACCAGTCCTTCGGCGCGATTGTCGTCAGGGGCCGGGACATCGTGGGCTGGGGGCCAAGTCGCGTCGTCGTCGATCGTAATCCCGCCGCTCACGCCGAACGGGTCGCGATCTGGGACGCCCAGGCGCGCCTTGGAGCGGGCGATCTGTCCGGCTGCTTGCTCTATTCCACGTCGCGCCCTTGCAGTGCGTGCGAGAGCGCGGCCGCCGCGGCGCGCATAGACCGGATGCACTGGGGCAAGAGGGGGCTCGACGCCGGCCAGCCGCGGGGCTGAGGCAAGGCACTGCAGCACGGACGCCGCAGTGGCGTTGCTTTCCCCTTGGAAAACGCTGGATTACCCGTTAGGCGTGTCGCCGAGCCCTCCCCCGGGAGGCCACCCGATTGCAGCCATACGAATGCGCCGAGAGGAGCCACCATGCGCGTCTATTACGATCGTGATGCCGACATCAACCTGATCAAGGGCAAGAAGGTCGCTATCGTCGGCTACGGCAGCCAGGGCCGCGCGCACGCGCTGAACCTCAAGGATTCGGGCTGCAAGGACATCGTGGTCGCGCTGCGCGCGGACTCGGCGACGGCCAAGAAGGTCGAGGCTGACGGCCTCAAGGTGAAGTCGGTGGCGGATGCTGCCAAGTGGGCCGACCTCCTGATGATGGCGACGCCCGACGAACTCCAGGCCGACATCTACAAGGAGCACATTGCGCCCAACATCAAGGACGGCGCCGCGATTGCCTTCGCCCACGGCCTCAACGTGCACTTCAATCTCATCGAGCCGAAGAAAACCGTCGACGTCATCATGATCGCGCCGAAGGGGCCCGGCCACACGGTGCGCGGCGAGTATCAGAAGGGCGGCGGCGTGCCCTGCTTGATCGCGATCCATCACGATGCTTCGAGCAACGCCCACGACATCGCCCTGTCCTACGCTTGCGGCGTCGGCGGCGGCCGCTCTGGCGTTATCGAGACGACCTTCAAGGAGGAGTGCGAGACAGACCTGTTCGGTGAGCAGGCCGTGCTGTGCGGCGGTCTGGTCGAGTTGATCCGCGCTGGCTTCGAGACGCTGGTGGAGGCGGGCTACGCCCCCGAGATGGCCTACTTCGAGTGCCTCCACGAGGTGAAGCTGATCGTCGACCTGATCTATGAAGGCGGTATCGCCAACATGAACTATTCGATCTCGAACACCGCCGAGTGGGGCGAGTACAAGACCGGCCCGCGTATTATCACGGCGGAGACCAAGGCCGAGATGAAGCGGGTTCTGCAGGAGATCCAGACGGGACAGTTCACTTCGGAATGGATGCAGGAGTGCAAGGCCGGCCAGGCGCGCTTCAAGGGTATCCGCCGCGTCAATGACGCCCACCAGATCGAGGACGTCGGTGAGAAGCTGCGCGCGATGATGCCCTGGATCTCGAAGAACAAGCTGGTCGACAAGGCCCGGAACTAAGGCTTCGGCAGGCACTTGATCTGGAAGGGGGCACTTCGCGAGGAGGGCCCCTTATTTCAGTGCGGCATTTCCGCATCTCTAGAGGCTGAACTGTGTGTCCGCCAGCGCGAGAAGTGTTTCTCCGTCTTGCAGGGTTAACGTCCCGGGAGCATTCTTCCTGGGTGGTACAACTTGCAACAGAGGGGAAATTTCATGCGTTGGATTGCAGCACTGGGACTGGGCGCGGCGATGGCGCTCGGCATGACGATGGCGGTGAGCGGCGAGGCCGAGGCGAAGAAGAAGGCGCCGAAGGCCAAGATGTGCAAGACCACGAACGTCATCACCGGCAAAAAGGCGAGCTGGAAGTGCGGCGGCAGCGAGAAGTGCTGCTACGACGCCATCACCAGCAAGGGCACATGCGTGCCGGCCAGCGGCATCTGCCTCTGATCCTAGAGTGCGATCGTCCGAGATGGGACTACCGAGGGCGTGAATCGCGCGATATATCAGAGGCTAGAGCCTTTCTGGCGCTTCCACTTCCGCCGG
>CAMAYR010000290.1 GCA_945862355.1 Devosia equisanguinis
CGGAAACACAGTTCGCAGCGGCGAGGAATCCGCCATCACAATTTGCAAGGAAATCCACCGACAGGCGTGGAAATCCTGCAACTCGGCGCAGAGCTATCGGCGCGATCAGCTCGCAAAATCAATGCGCTGGAAAAACTTCACGGCCGACGGATTAAAGTCCCACTATCAATCGCATACGAACAAATGCGCATAGCTGGTGTGCACCAAACGCGCCATCTTCGGATAGGTGTCTTCACGAATATGTGAAAATGCAGCCGCCAACATTCCCGCCAAGCAGCCTGTTTTTACCGCATGTCGAACAGCTTGAGCTGCCGCTCGTCCTGCCCCTTGGTTTCCCGCGAGAGCTGCTCGATCCGATCGAACGGCACCTGCTCCGCGTCGATCAGTGAGCGCTGCGCCTTCATCGAGCGCACCAGCCCCTCCTGCACGAGATGGAACTCGCCTACCGTCTGATGCGGCAGAACGGCCGCCGGATCCAGACCGCTCTCGCTCTGGAACGCTGCGCGCAGCTTCCGCAACGCGGTGTCCTCGCGCACGCGCCCGATGAACCATGAGGTGATCTGGTCGCGGCTCTTGTAGTCGAGGTCGCCCGGCGATTGGGTCGCTAGCATAATTCCGAGGCCGGCCGAGCGCGCCCGCTTGAGCAGGCTCTGTAGCGGCTCGGCCGTCGCCGGCTTGGCGTTGGCCGGGATGTAGAGATCCGCCTCGTCGAACATCACGACGGCCTGCAGCGAATCGTTTGGATTGCGCTGGCAGAAACGCAGCGCCTCGGAAAGGAACTGCGCCACCCAGAACAGGATGTTCTCGTTGTCGCCGAGGAACCCCGTGTAGATCACCGACAGGCGCGTGCGCCCCTCGCGCGCGAAGCTGCCCAGGCCGAGCAGCGCATCCATCCGAAGGCTCTCGCCACCGCCTTCGAATAGCGCGGAGTTGCGATGCCTGAGGCTGTCGAGCTGGGCGACGAGATCGCGCCGGTGCTTGCCCGACGGGTCCATGCGCTGCGTCAGATCGGTCAGCTCGGGGTCCTCGTCCTCGAGCAGATTGATGAGATCACCCAGCGTCACCTCCGAGCGCGAGCGCGAGCCGAGGATCTTGAGTGCCACGGCCAGCGTGCCGGACTGCTTCTGGTGCGTCGCCGAATTCCGCAGATGCAGCATGTCGCCGAGCGCCGCCGCCGAAAGGTTGGCAAGCAGCTGCTGCTCATGCTCGGGCAGCTCCGAAATTCCCGTCGGCAACAGGGTGATCGAGATTGGCCGGCCGGATGCCCGGCCCGGCGTATAGACCGCGACGTCGATCGCGTCAGCAAGCTTCTCCCGGTCGCCGCGCCGCTCGCCGAACTCGGTGTCGTTGGCCCGCCACACGTCGGGATTGGCATAGGAGCACAGGTCTCCCTTGCGGTCGATGAGCACCGCAGGAATGCCGCGCAGCAGCAATTGCTCGATGACGCTCAATGCGAGCGTCGTCTTGCCCGAGCCCGAGCCGCCTAGCACCGCCGCGTGCCGCTTGAGCACGTCCTTGTTGAGCGTTACGGCCCTGCCGTTGCCCTGCCCACCGGTCTGCCGCCCCGCGAAGATCGAGTTGTTGTCGTCGGCGTTCTCATCGAGCAGCACTGCCAGCGGCAGGTCGTCGTCGTTCGCCGGCATCGACTTGGCCGCATCGCTGCCACCCCAGCCGGTCCAGTCCCCCCAAGCCGATCCCGCGCCGGTAGCACTGGCGGGTTGTGCGGTCTCGACAGGCTCCACAACATCCGCGGAAAGTGCCGCCGCCAGCGTATCGGTCAGCGCCTGCACCGACATCGGTTGCAAAGGCTCCGATACCGCAGCCGGCGCAACCTCCTGCGTAGCCTCCGCCCGTGCCGAGACCTGTGCCGAGACCTGTGCCGAGACCTGTGCCGGGCCACGTCCCAGCAGATCGAGCCTGAGCAACTGCGTCATCAGCGGCAGCCCGGAAAGGAGCTTGGCCTGCGCGAACCATGCCTTGAAACCCGGATCGTGGCAGTGGTCGTCGTAGAACTGGCGCACAGCGATCATGCGCTCCCACTCCGGGATCGGCACCAGCAGCGACCGGCCGTTGCTCTCACGGTACTTGCGATAGGCGAGCGCCGTCTGGTTCTTCTTGTTCGGCGGAAAATCGCTGGCGCGCAGCATGAACGAGGTACGCCCGCTCATGCTCCCCAGTACCTTGTCGAGCTGTCGCTTGAACCCGCCGCCTTGCGTCGGCCGGTTACATAGGAAAACGCGGGCCTCGAACGTGTGCCCGTGACTGTGCTTCACCGCGAGATCTAGCGCAGGCAGATCGTCGGCCAGCTCCAGCCGCTTGATCGAGAACCCGGTGATGCTGTCGGGCCATTCGTCCCTGGAGCGCTCGAGCGCACCGACGAGAACATCCATCACGTCGCTGTCGTGAGCAGGCAACTCCGCCTCGTTCGCGGAGGAGAACCGCTCCCATAGCTCCCGATAGTCGACAGACGGCACTGCGATCTGAGGTGTATCGTTGCTCGGCGCAAACCCCAGCGCGGCCACCAGCGACGTCAGGAAGCCCGGCTTGTGCTCTGCCTCCTCACGCTCCTCGTCGGCATCCACACTGCCGGTTCTGAGACGGTTCTGTGCATGCTCGAGCAAGCGCCGGGTGGACAGCCCGCCGAACTCCTCGAAGAAGTTCGGACCGAAGAACGCCGATGGGTCCGGATAGCTCGGCCCATCCGCCTGCGTCGCCGCCTGATGCTCGAGCCGCTTGGCGATGATGAGACGCGCCTCCTCCGGCGTCCGGCTCTCCAGCAACGCGATCGGTCCGGCCTTCTCGACGCGATCGATATAGGACTGCGGCAGCACCGCGCGCGCCTGCCCGTAGAACTCCTCCAGGCACGAGATCAGGATGATCGAGCGCGGCACCCGATTGGCGATCTGCATGAGATTGCCGACCGCCTTCTGGAAGCGATCCTCCGCGTCGGAAAAATTGCGCAGATCCTCGACCTGGTCGATGCAGAACACCAGCGCCGCGCGATCGACTGACCACATCAGCTTGCCGAGGCTCTCCACGATCTCGAAAGCGCGCCCATCGCCGGTATTGGGATCGAGCGCGCCGACCGCTGCCCGCGCCAGCTCGGTAAGCTGCCGGCCTTGCAGATACTGCCGCACGCGAGCGTCGATGCGCGGATCGGCCCGCTGCATGTAGAGTAGCGCCCGCACGATGTTCACGTCGAGGCCTTCGTCGGCGAACTTCGGCGCTGCGATCACGTCGTCGGCGAGATCGAGCACGAAGCGGGCCAGCCCCGCCTCGTCGAGTTCGCTCTCGCGCAGACGGTCGAGCAGGCTCGCATCCAGCACGTCGGCATCGGCAAAAAGTTTGCGGGTCAGTCGCGCCAGGCCGCTCTCGCCCAGGCCATCCGGATCGTAGGGCTTCTCCAGTGAATTTATAAGCCGGCGGAGATAATAGTCGGCATAGTTCGACACGTCCGGCGTCATCTGAGCATAGCCGAAATAGGCCTGTCCGCGGCGATGCGCCCCGGTGCGCAGCGCGCGGATGAGATGCGTCTTTCCAGCCCCCGACTGACCATGAAACAGAAGGATTCGAGGCTTTGACTGGGGCGATCCCGCAGCCGTCACCGCATCGAGCAGCTCATAGAACCTACGCCTCGCCTTGACATGCACGGCCTCGACGTCGACCGGGTCGGCGCGCCAGAGGTCGTCTTCCCAGGTGATGGAATGCTCGAACGCCGCAGCGAGCTGGTCCGGCTCTTCCGGCAGCGGCGCGGGTGCGTAGTCCTGTGGCGACATGGTGATGTCATCCTAGACGCTGAGCACCGGAACGCGGAAACTGGATCGGCACGATGAGAAGGTCACGTGGAGAATTGCAGGCAGCTTCACTCCTCGACGCGAACGAGGTGCCAAACGGTGTTCTTGTAGGTTATGGCCGACTGACGCAGATCATCGAGCAGCTTCTTGTCCTTCAGGTCAGCCGTGACGAGCGCCAGCTTGCCGATCCGATGGCATTCCGCGAGCATCGCCTTGAACTCCACCAGCGTAAGCCCCCACCCCGGATGAGCCGTCGCGATCGCACTGTAAACGCGGCTGACGAGCGCCTTCCGATTGCCCGGCCAACCCTCCGCACAACTAGCAGCGCGCTCCTGGACGACCTTTACGAAACCTGGAAGATCGGGCCGGCTCGCCGCCTGGGGAAGCTCAGGCGTCATAGCGACGGGCGCCCCGCCATCCCCCGCGACCACCACTTCGAGCTCAGCCAACTTTGCGGCTTTGCGCGGCGCAGCCTCGACCGAAGCCGTCGACGCCGCCCCCACACCCAAAGCCAGCCGCCTCAGCAGAGCCGCACGTAAACCATCACCGTCGAGCTTGATGCTGCCGACGCACTCCGCCGCCAGCATGGCGACCAGTCGCTTGTCCGTCCCGGGATCTCGCGGCTTGCGCAGTAGCTGACCTGCCAGGACGCGCGAGGCCTTTGCATTGAGCCCGGCACTGGCGGTCAACTCCGCCTTGATGCGATTGCCGAACGCGCGATCGAGCGCGACGAGCGCCAGCGCCGCACGCAACTTGGTCGTGGAAACGGCCCCCTTCAGCTTGAGACCGAACGTATGGGCGAGAATCTCACCCCGCAGCGTATCGGCGTTCGCGAGCCCCTTGATCCGCGACCCGGGTTGCCCTTCGAGCCCGAGAGACTTGGCGACCAGCCTCACATCGCGCAACTCCGCCCACGTCCTGGGCAACCCCTTCATACCGAGCACCGACAGCAATCGCCCGATACCTTCCTGCGACGCAGAGAATCGCGCCTTCGCCTCGACTGCAAGCCCCGCCCGCACCAGCTGCGCCAGTTCCGCCTCGACCGGCACGCGCGCCAGCGGCCCCGCCCCGACAAACCCACTCAGCTCGCGTGCAAGCTCGGGCCGCGTCGCCCCCTCGTCGCAGGCGATCCGCGCCAGCACCATGAGGCGCAGCCCCGGCATCGCCACCGCGCCTGCATCGTGAATTGGACGTTCCAAGACAGCCACAGTCATCGGCGCCCCTGCCTGATCATGGGGATCCACCCCGCTCGTCGATCGCATGCAACAAAGGTCGCAGCCCAAGACGAGGCCACGACGAAAGCCAGCACAAGCCGGACGCGCGAATCACCGGATGACGATCCTCATTGTGAGCCACGAGGCGCTTGCTGGGAAGAGGGCAGGCGCCGCAGCCCAGGGCAATCGCATGAGTCCGTGAGTGACAAGGCGAGAGATTGCTGAATCTATGCAGGTCCCTCTGATTCGCGATGGGGACTGCCATGGCCGATGCTCAATCTCAGGCCGACCGGGCCTATGATCAAGTCGTTGAGTGGCTGCAG
>CAMAYR010000291.1 GCA_945862355.1 Devosia equisanguinis
GAACAGCAGCGTGTGTCCGTCCGCATCGGAGCGCATCACGCTGGTCGAGCCGACCGAGCCGCCTGCGCCGCCTGCACGGTTCTCAACCACGAACGACTTGCCCGTGCGCTCGCCCAGCTCGGCTGCCAGGATGCGCGCGACGCCATCGACCGAGCCGCCCGGTGGGAATGGCACCACGATCGTCACGTTCTTGGTGGGAAATGTCTGCGCGACTGCCGCGCCGGCAAGCAGGAACGACGCGGCGAGGCTGAGCACTGTTGCTGAAGGCTTGTTCATGTTCATCTCGCTTGGTTGGAGCGCCAGTGGTTACGCCATTGATAGCCTCAATTGTGCCGCTGCGCCATCCGCGCGCGGCGAGAAGGCCTTGGTGCCTGCTTACATCGCTTTCACCATCTTCACCTGATTGCCGAGTTCGAGCTAGACTACGGACGTGGGCCTTTCCAGGCATGGCAGACGATCAGCGGAGATGGCGACTTGAGAAACGAACCCGGTTGCATGGATCTACGCCAGTGGATCGATATGCTCGAGCGCGAAGGCGAACTGCACCGGATAACCGCGCCGGTCAGTTGGGATCGCGAGATCGGGACGGTTTCGCGCAAGGTTCTCGAGAAGAAAGGGCCGGCCCTCCTCTTCCAGAACATCAAGGGATACGAACGTTCGCGTGGCCAGCGCGTCTTCACCGGCGGTATCGGTACGCGCGACCGGTTGGCGCTCGCTCTCGGATTCCCGAAGGGGACCAGCAATCGCGAAATCGTTCAACACGTGATGAAGAAGAACCAGGAGCGCATCCCGCCAGTTCGCGTGGAGACTGGTCCTGTAAAAGAGAACATCGTCACGGGAGACGCCATCGACCTGCTCGAGTTTCCAGTGCCCAAGTGGCACTATCTCGAGGGTGGCCGCTATATCAACACCTATGCCTGCATCGTCACCAAAGACCCGGAGACCGGCGTGCAGAACGTCGGGATCTATCGAGGCATGGTCGGACGCAAGAACTCCATTCCCTCGCTGCTGATCTCCGGCGGCCAGCACTGGGGTCAGCATTTCACCAAGTACGCGCATCTCAAGCAGAAGATGCCCGTCGCGTGCGTGATCGGCTGGGACCCCATCATGGGTTTCCTGGCCGGCAGCCCGTTGCCCGCTGGCGTGAGCGAATTCGACGTCCTCGGCGCCTACCGCGGCGCGCCGGTTCCAGTCGTCCGTTGCGAGACGGTGGACCTGGAAGTGCCGGCAAGCGCGGAGATCGTCATCGAAGGACTGATCGATCCCGATCCCAGTGCCTACGAGATCGAGGGTCCGTTCGCGGAGTTCACCGGATACGTTTCCGATCTGCCCACGCCGCGGCCGACGATCGAGGTGACCTGCATCACGCATCGCAACGATCCGATCCTGCGGGGTACGCAGGAGGGCAACATGCCCAACTCTTACAGCGAGAACGCCGTCATCTCGTCGGCGCAGCGCGCCGGCATCGCGTGGAACATTCTCAACAGCTCCGGCGTGCCGGGCGTGCTCGACGTCTATGCGGACCCGATCACCTGCGGCATCAACATCTACATCAAGATCCGAAAGACCTATCAGGCGCAACCAAAGCAGATCGCCGCGGCCTTGTGGGGCGCCAGCGCAGGGCAGGGCCGCTACAAGCACGTATTCGTCTTCGAGGAGGACATCGACGTCACGTCGTACGAGCAGATGGACTGGGCCATCGCCTATCGCGTTAACGCTGGCCACGGCGGCATCGTCATCTTCCCGGGGCTGCTCGGCCACGCGCTCGACCCATCGACACCGCTAGAAGAGCGCGATGTCAACCAACTCGGCGCCGGGATCTGGAACCGGGTGCTGGTCGACGCTACGCGCAACTGGACTTTCGAGCGGCGGCCGGAGTGGAACAACGAGCGCTTCCCGCCGACGGTCCAGCCCGCGCCGGACGACGAGGCTCTCGTAATCAGCCGGTGGAAGGAATACGGCTTCGACTGAGGCGCTTGCGTGCGGCAGCCGCCTCGGCCGGGAGGGAGCCCGCTGCGGCTCCTCGACAGGTGCCTCAATAGGTGCCGGGATACTCGCCGCCGTCGATCAGCAGGCTCTGGCCGGTGATGAAACCCGCTTTAGCCGAGCAGATGAAGGCTATATAGGCGCCGACCTCGTCGGGATCGCCGTAGCGCCCGGCCGGGTTGCGCTTGGCGCGCTCCGCCCAGATTTCCTCGAAAGGGCGGCCTTCCATCTCGACGAGAACCTGGACGTGGTCGCGCTGCGCGTCGGAAGCGACGATGCCGGGCAGGATGTTGTTGATCGTCACGCCTTTCGCGATCGTCTGCCGCGCGAGACCCGCCGTGAAGCCGACGAGACCGGAACGAGCGCCGTTCGACAGGCCGAGCTCGATCTGCGGGATCTTCACGCTGCGCGACACGATGTTTACGATGCGCCCGAAGCCGCGCGCCATCATCCCGTCGACCGTGAGCCGCATCATCTCGATGGGCGAGAGCATCATGCGGTCGAGCGCGGTGATCCAGCGGGCGCGGTCCCATTCGCGGAAGTCGCCGGGTGGCTCGCCGTCGCCATTGTTGATGAGGATGTCGGGCGCTGGACATGCCGCGAGGGCTGCAGCGCGGCCTTCGGGCGTGGTGATGTCGCCCGGCACCGGCACCACCTTCGCGCCGGTTGCTGCAGCGATCTCGGCGGCGGCCTTCTCCAGGATCGGCACCTTGCGCGCGGTGATGTAGACCTCGCAGCCCTCCGCCGCCAACGCCGTCGCACACGCGCGGCCCATACCCCGGCTGCCAGCCGTCACGAGTGCGCGCTTGCCTGCTATGCCGAGGTTCATCGCGCGCTCTTTACTCTGCCGCGATTGCTGAGACCGGCTTGACCTTCCAGCCGTACTTCTTGTCGAGGCCGAGTTGCTGCACGACGCGGACGCCCTTCATCAGCGCCTCGCCCTCGAGGTTGGTCAGCGGCTTCCTGAGACTGCCGGCGGGCAGCCCGACCGCCTTCATCAGCGACTTCACCGCAACGGGATTGATGGCGGAGTACGTGTAGTGCAGCAGCGGCAGCAGGCCCATGTAGGCCTTGCGGAAGCCGTCCGCCTCCGCCCAGCCCTTCCACGGCGTCGAGATAGTCGCCATCTCGGCGGGCGCGAGGTTGCCGGTCATGTTCGCCGTGCCGTGACCGCCGAGGCTCATGGTCGGCACCACGAGGCCGAGGTTCGGGCTGTCGCAGCACATGATCGAGGCATGTGTGCCCGCCGCGATCATCTGCGCTACCTGGCCCACGCGGGTCGTGGACTCCTTGTGCACGATGTAGTTCGGGTGCTTGAAGATGCGGATCAGGTTGTCCCAGTGCAGGTCCGTCTTCACGCGCGGCGGGTTGTTGTAGACGCCGAGCGGAAGATCGGTCGCGTCGGCCACGTCGAGGAAGAAGCGCTCGATGTCGCCTTCCGACGCACAAATGTAGGACGGCGCCGCCAGGATCGCGCCATCCGCGCCGCTCGCCTTGGCGAAACGCACGTTCTCGATCGTCGTCTCGGTGTTGTTGCCGGTGCAGCCGTAGAAAAGCTTCATACGCCCGGACTTCATCTTAGCAGTCTCGACGATGATCGCCTTCTTCTCATCCTGCGAGAGCATCGAGACCTCGCCCGTCGAGCCCATGATGAGAACGGCGACCGAGCCGTTCCTCTCCTGGAACGCGAGCAGCTCGCGGAAAGCCTCGAAATCCACCTTGCCATCGCGGTTGAACGGCGTGATGAGTGCCACGAAAGAGCCGGCGAGCTTGCTATCGGCCATGACTTGCCTCCGGTGAGTATGAGCTGAGATCAGCATATCAGAGCTTTTGCCGCATTGGGAGCCTCGAGCTCGAATGGCAACGCGCATCGCAGTTCTGGGGGCCGGCATGGTCGGCGTGTGCTGCGCGCTGAGCCTCCAGCGACGCGGACACACGGTGACCATCATCGACCGCAAGCCGCCCGGGCGCGAGACGTCGTTCGGAAATTCCGGCGTGTTCAGTCGCAGCTCGATCTTCCCAATCAACGGACCTGGGCTCGTCCGCCAGTTGCCGCGCCACCTCGCGAACCGGCATCCTGCGGTCCGCTGGCGAGCCTCGCTACTGGCGCGGCCGCTTTGGCTAGCGGGCTTTCTGAAGGAATGCACATCGGCCAGCCTCGCGCGCCGCAGCCGGGCGCTCGACGGCCTGATCGCGCTGTCGATGGGCCTCAACCGCGGCCTCGTCGCCGAGGCCGGTCTCGGCACACATCTGCGCGAAACCGGGTGGCTGAAGTTGTGGCGACGAACCGACGGACCTTCGCTGGCACAAGCCGAAGCCGGGGCGCTCGCGGCTTTCGGGATCGCGACACGAGTGCTCGATGCTCGTGGCGTAGCGGGCCTCGAGCCAGATGCGACGGGGCCATTCGCGGCCGGGCTCCTCATAACGGGCTCGGCCTCCGTGGACGACCCCGGCGCGATCGTGGCTGGCTATGCTGCGATGCTCGCCGCACGCGGTGGCCAGATATTGCAGGCGGAGGCGCGCGCCATCTATCGGACGACGACTGGATGGCGCATCGAGACGACGGTGGGACCTCGCGATGCAGACGAGGTCGTCGTCGCGCTGGGGCCGTGGAGCGGAGACATCCTGCGCCCGCTTGGATTCATCGTCCCGATGGGCTTCGAGCGCGGCTATCATGTGCATCTGGCGATGGCGGATGGCTGTGGGCCGAGACGCGCGGTTTACGACGTGGACGGTGGCTATGTCGTCAGTCCGATGGCGGCCGGCGCTCGCGTCACCTCGGGCGTGGAGCTTGCCGCACGCGACGCACCGCCGGACTTTCGCCAGATCGAGGCCGCCGCGCTCTCGGCGCGCGCTACGTTCGGACTTAGTGCCCAGGTTGAGAGCACGGCGTGGCTCGGCGCGCGCCCGACGCTGCCGGACAGCCTGCCGATGATCGGGCCGCTGCCCGGCGAGCGTGGATTGTGGGCGGCGTTCGGCCATCAGCACATCGGATTCTCGACCGGCGCAGGCACGGGGGAGATCATCGCGGCGATGATTTCCCGCGAAAGCACGCCTTGCGAGGCGCTGGATTTTTCACCGGCCAGATACCTCGGCTCCCCAGGATAGGGAGCGCAGGCGTCGATCAGCTCGACATCTCGACCTTGGGCGCAGGCCGATCGGCTACCGACATGCGCGCCAGTGAGGCGTCGCGCCTTAGTTGACAGACGGTGCGGCGAGGTAGGTGTCAACGAAGGCGCGCTGAACGCCTCACTGAGCCAGTGTTGATTCCAGTGGCCCTCATGTCGCGCCAAAATCGGAAGAGGTTGCGGCT
>CAMAYR010000292.1 GCA_945862355.1 Devosia equisanguinis
GGAGGAGTTTCCCATCGAGTTGACCGGTGACGTCATGCAGATCGGCCTCGACTACCAGTACCACGGCCCGGAGCACTGGAAATGGCCGCCGGGACGAGCCGACCAGTGGGGCGTGACGGCGCCGCACACCGCACGCTGGAAGCGCATTCAGGACATGTTCGGCTTCAGCCGCGACGGCCACCTGATCGCGCCAGGCTGAGCGGCACGGCTCATCGGCGCGCCAGAAGACTTCGCCGTCTGCAGTGCCGAGAACCAGTGCGCCGCTCTGGTCGATCTGGAACGAGACCACCGTGGCCAGCAGCGCGAGAAAGCGGCTCTCTTGGGACATCAGCGCGGGTGCGCACGCCATCCGCGTCGCGGCAGCAGGATCGATGGCGAGTGGCCGCCTTTTGCGGTGTAAATAGCCGTATAGCGATTGCACGAGGCGATGCCGGCGAGCCGGCCTTCGGAGGTGAAGTGCAACGGCACGCGGGACCGGTCGACGATGCCGGCTCCGCCGATACGCTCGACAATCCAGGGTTTTCCCGCGAGTGCTGAGGTCTCCGCCACAGCTTGTGGCAGAAACGCCATATTTCCGCCGTTCAGAAAAACACAAATCGAGATTACACTTGCCCGTGTGCCGCGGGTCATGGGGTGGCCTCGATACGGCGTCAATGCCGCTGCACATGGAGATGCGAGGCGAACAAGACAAGCAATTCACCGTCGCAGGAATTGGCTGGCCGCAATTGTGCTGTCGCAATTTGTGACCACAGTTGCTGCACGCTGAACCGCTGCACGCCTCGCCGGGTACTACGAGTGTCAGTTGTCCGTTAAACAGCACAGGTTTTGGAGGCCGCAATGAGATCGAATCAAGCGTGGACTTTGGGTAAAGCGCGTCGCGGCGCACTCGGATTGGGCGCTGCTGGGTTGCTCGGTTTGAGCGCTGTAGGCGTCACGCCTGCGATGGCGCAGAGCAGTCAGATCACGGTTGTCGTGCACGAGATCAAGCTGATCGACCGTGTCGATGCGCTCTCGCAGGCGGATATCTTCGTGCGCGCGACGATTGCGGGAGAGACCAAGGCGACCCCGCCGATGAAGCAGACGGGCCGGCCGGGCGAGGTGATCCGAACCGAGTTGACGTTATCGGGAGCGGTGAAACCCGGAACACATGCCGTGAAGCTCGAGCTTCTCGACAAGGACCTGAGATCCGACGATACCATCGATATCAACCGTATAGCCGACCGCCGGGTGCTCGAGTTCACGGTCGACACCCGCTCCTGCCGGATCGGTGGCTTTGTCTCCACCTATCGCTGCAAGCAGCGCATCACGCGGGCCGGGGCGGAGAAGAAGGCCGCGCAGATCACCTTCTCGGTCGAGGTCAACAAGTAGGCCTATCTTGGGGGCCCGCAGCGCTGCAACGTACCGGCTGCGGGTCCGATGCCCTGGCGAAACGAGTTCACGGGCGGGCCAGAGACGGCGACGCCGGATCGTTCGCGCGCCGCCGCGACGCTGCTGCCCCAGGGGAGGGTTGACGCGGCGCGCGCTCCCTGCCACGTCCCTTGGCAAAGGCTTCTCCAAACGGGCGTTTTGCAATGAAATTCACACTTTCCTGGCTGCGCGATCATCTCGACACGACGGCCTCGCTCGACGAGTTGACGACCAGACTGTCGGCGATCGGGCTCGAGGTCGAGGGTGTCGATAATCCGGCCGAGGCGCTTGCCGCATTCACTGTCGCGCGTGTGATCGAGGCCAGGAAACATCCCAACGCGGACAAGCTGCAAGTCGCGCAGGTCGAGATCGCGCGGGGCCAGCCGCCGGTCGAGGTGGTGTGCGGGGCGCCCAACTGTCGCTCGGGCATGATCGGCGTGTTCGCGCCCATCGGCACGTTCATTCCCGGCACGGGTATCACGCTCGAGAAGAAGCCCGTGCGCGGCGTTGCCTCGAATGGCATGTTGTGCTCGGAACGGGAGATGCAACTCTCCGACGATCACGTCGGCATCCTCGATCTGGGCGACGAGCACGCTGGCGACATCGGCAAGCGCTACATCGACATCATGGGCCTCGACGATCCCGTCATCGAGGTGAAGTTGACGCCCAACCGGCCCGATTGCACCGGCGTGCGTGGCATCGCGCGCGATCTGGCCGCGGCCGGCCTCGGTACGCTGAAGCCCGAGCCGGCGTTGGGCACGGTCGAGGGGGCATTCGATTGCCCTGTCGATATCAAGCTCGACTTCACCGCTGAGACTGCCAGTGCCTGTCCCGTATTCGCCGGGCGCTACGTGAAGGGTGTAAAGAACGGCGAGGCTCCGCTCTGGCTGCAGAAGCGGCTGCGCGCAGTCGGCCTCCGCCCGATCAGTGCGCTGGTCGATATCACGAACTACATTTCGCTCGATCGCGGCCGCCCGCTGCACGTCTACGATGCCGACAAGCTGAACGGCGCGGTGTCGGCCCGTCTCGGCAAGGCGGGCGAGAAATTCAAGGCGCTCGACGGCAAGGACTATGCGGCCGAGCCCGGGATGTGCGTCATCGCAGACGAGGCCGGTCCGCTCGGCTTCGGTGGCATCATGGGCGGGGAAGCATCGGGCTGCACGGTCGAGACGCGCAACGTGCTGATCGAGAGCGCGTACTTCGATCCCTTGCGCACCGCCGCCACGGGCCGCAAGGCCGGTATCACGTCCGACGCGCGCTATCGCTTCGAGCGCGGCGTCGATCCCGCCTTCGTCGAGGGCGGTCTCGATCTCGCAACCGACATGATCCTGAAGCTGTGCGGCGGCGTGCCCTCGAAGCGGAAGGTTGCGGGCAAGGCGCCGGTCAAGGCCGAGGTGGTCGCGTTCGATCTCGCACGCATCGATAAGCTGACCGGGCTCGCCGTGCCGGAGGCCGAGGTGCGCCGCATCCTTACGACGCTGGGCTTTGCGCTCGATGGCAAGGGCGCGACTATGAAGGCGACTGTGCCGAGCTGGCGGCCAGATATCCACGGTCCCGCCGACATCGTGGAGGAGGTCGTCCGCATCGTAGGGCTCGACAACGTGCCCTCGACGCCGATGCCCCGCACGCAAGGCGTCGCCTCCGCCGTGCTGACCGAACGCCAGCGCCGCTCGCGGCGTGCGCGCCGCATGCTGGCATCGCGCGGCATGGTCGAGGCGATCACTTGGTCGTTCATTCCGCGCGAGCGCGCCAGCCTGTTCGGCGGCGGCGCCGATGCCCTCGAGCTTGCCAATCCGATCTCCGTCGAGATGTCCTCGATGCGGCCGGGCCTGCTGCCGGGCCTTCTGGCGGCGACACAGTCGAACCGCAACCGCGGCTTCGACGATGTCGCCCTGTTCGAGGTCGGCCAGGCCTACGCGGGCATCGAGCCCGACATGCAGCTGCTTCTTGCCTCCGGCGTCCGAGCTGGCCGTGCGCAGCTGACCGGCCAGGGGCGCCATTGGAGCGGAGCGGCACCCGAGGCCGGGGTGTTCGACGTCAAGGCTGACGTGATGGCCGTGCTCGCCGCACTGGGGCTCGACGCCTCGAGGGCGCCGGTCACGCGCGATGCGCCAGCGTGGTTTCACCCGGGCCGCTCCGGCACACTGCGTCTCGGGCCCAAGGTCGCGCTCGCCCATTTCGGCGAGTTGCACCCGAACGTGCTGAAGGCACTCGACGTCGAAGGTCCGGTTGCAGCCTTCGAGATCTTCCTCAATGCCCTGCCGCCGGAAAAGAAGAAAAGCCGCGCCCGGCCGCCATTCGCCGCGTCCGATCTGTTGCCCGTACGCCGCGATTTCGCGTTCGTCCTGGACCACAAGGTGGCCGCAGCCGACGTCGTCCGCGCTGCAAGCAACGCAGAAAAGGCGCTGATCGTAAATGTGTCCGTTTTCGACGTGTTCGAGGGCAAGAGCCTCGGCGAAGGCAAGAAGTCCCTTGCCATCGAGGTCACGCTCCAGCCCAAGGACAAGACACTCACCGATGCCGAGATCGATGCGGTCGCCGCAAAGGTCGTCACCGAAGTAAAGCGCGTTACCGGCGGCGAAATCCGCAGCTGAGTGAGGCTGCGGCCCAACGGTCCTGATCGCGGCGGAGACACGTCGAGGGATGAAGCGTGGAGGCCTGTCAGCGCTGCGGGGGATGGGGCTCATCTGCTGAATTCCCTTGCGATTTCCACCGGTTCTGCTCGGCGGGCATGGACCGGAGTGCGGGGATGGGCTAATTTCAGCCTATGCAGATCACGCGGCTGAGGCTGCTCGGGTTCAAGTCTTTCATTGAGCCGACCGAGCTCGTCATCGAGAAAGGTTTGACCGGTGTCGTCGGCCCCAACGGCTGCGGCAAGTCGAACCTGCTCGAGGCGTTGCGCTGGTCGATGGGCGAGACGTCCCACAAGTCCATGCGGGCTGCCGCGATGGAGGACGTGATCTTCGCGGGCACGACGACCCGGCCGGCCCGCAACATGGCCGAGGTCACCATCTTCCTCGACAACTCGGCGCGCACCGCGCCGGCCGAGTTCAACGACAACGACATCCTGGAGGTCACGCGCCGGATCGAGCGGGACGTCGGCTCGGCCTACCGGGTCAACGGCCGCGACGTGCGCGCCCGCGACGTGCGCATCCTGTTCGAGGATGCCGCGACCGGCGCACGCTCGCCCGCGCTCGTCCGGCAAGGGCAGATCGGCGAGATCGTCAACGCCAAGCCCGAGCAGCGCCGCCGCATCCTCGAGGACGCCGCGGGCGTTGCAGGCCTGCACAGCCGCCGCCACGACGCAGAGCTTCGGCTCAAGGCAGCGGAGGCCAATCTCGGTCGCCTCGCGGACATCGTCGGCCAGCTCTCAACGCAGATGGAAGGGCTGAAGCGCCAGGCCCGGCAGGCGCGCCGGTATCGCGAGCTGTCGGTCGACATCCGCAAAGCCGAAGCCGTCGCCGCGCACGTGTCGTGGAGTGAAGCAGAGACCACGGCGGAGGAGGCCGAGAGCGCCCTGCGGCAGGCCCTGATGCGGCTTGGTGCAGCGGCCGAGGCCGAATCGCAGTTGTTGCGGGCTGAGACAGTGCTGGCAGACGGCATGCAGCCGTTGCGCGAGACGGAAGCCGTCCGCAGTGCCGTGCTCGCACGGCTCAAGATTGAGCAGGCGAACTTCGAGAAGGAGGCCGAGCGCGCCCAGCAGCGCCGCCGGGAGCTGGCCGGCCGGATCGAGCAGCTCGAGGCCGACATCGCGCGCGAGGGCGAGGCGGCGACGGAGGCGGCCGAGCAGCTCGAGCGCATCGATGCCGAGCTGGCC
>CAMAYR010000293.1 GCA_945862355.1 Devosia equisanguinis
AGAACGGTGCCGACACCGACGATTGCCTCTGGGACGTCCTTGACGATCGCGGCAGCAGCGTCGCGTGCAGCCGGGGTCCTCAGCGTGATCTCGATGGCGCGGATGCCGCCGGCGACGAGTGCGCGGGCCAGCGGCACCGCATCGGCCGAGCGCTCGATGGTGATTACCGGGACGACCGGGCAGCCGGAAAGGAGGCTGGCGGTGTGGGCGCTGCGCTCGCTCGCCGATAAGGGCATGCCGGGGCCTCTCGATGTCGCCAGCCTGACGCGGGGCCAGACTGAGGCTGGTGGTGAGTTACTGTGCCGCGCAGACCGCGGCCGGCTCTCCGCTGGTGTGCATCGACAGATCGGTGATCGTGGGCGAAACACCCGTCAATGGATTGTCCGGATCCCAGGTGTAACGCATCGTCTCGAAGCGCGTTGCCAGGGCGTCGTAGATCACCAATCGTCCCGCGAGGCTGTCGCCGATCCCGAGGATCTCCTTCAGCACCTCGGTCGCCTGCAGCGTGCCGACCACGCCGACGATCGAGCCGAGCACGCCGACCTCGGAGCAGTTGGCCACGGTTCCGGGCGGTGGCGCCTCGGGAAACAGGCAACGGTAGGTGGGCAGTGGCGTGCCGTCGGCTGCGCGCTCGTGCGGCTTGAAGGTGGTGAGATAGCCGTCGAACGGGCCGACCGCGGCGAACACCAGCGTCCGCCGCGCGAGGCAGCAGGCATCCGACACGAGATAGCGCGTGGCGAAATTGTCTGAGCCGTCAGCGACGATGTCGTATCGGGCAATGATATCGCGTGCATTGCGGGCCGTCAGCCGCTCGGGCCAGGTCTCGACCGTGACGTGCGGATTGACGGCGGCCAGCGTCTCCCTGGCGCTCTCGACCTTGGGCAAGCCGACGCGGGACGTCTCGTGCACCACTTGCCGTTGGAGGTTGTCGAGGCTGACCGTGTCGTCGTCGACGATGCCGATTGTGCCGACGCCGGCCGCGGCGAGGTAGAGCAGCATCGGAGAGCCGAGTCCGCCCGCGCCGACGACGAGCACGCGCGCCGCTTTCAGCGTCTGCTGACCCTGGCCCCCGACCTCGCGCAGCACGAGATGGCGCTTGTAGCGGTCGATCTCGGCGGCAGAGAGGGGAGCCGGTGTCGGTCTCGATGGTGAAGGTGTCATGGCCTGTATCGTAGTTGGGGCATGGCGGTGGTAAACGCGGGCGCGGGCCCAGTCACGGCTCACGCGGCGTCGCGTTCGAGCGCCGCCAATACCATATCTGGCGTCGCGTCCACCGGCAGCCGTCCGAAATCGCCTTCCACGGCCAGTGCGTGCTCGAGGCGGCGATGGAACTCGCGACGGTCGATCTCGATGGTTCCGAACTGGCGCAGGTGGTCGGTGACGAACTGAGTGTCCAGCAACCGGTAGCCGCCGTGCACCAGCCGTGCGCAAAGGTAAACCAGCGCGATCTTGGAGGCATCCCGCATGTTGGAGAACATGCTCTCGCCGAAGAAAGCGCCGCCGAGCGAGACCCCGTAAAGGCCACCTGCAATTTCGTCGCCAGCCCAGACCTCGACGGTATGGCAGCGGCCCATGTCGAACAGATCGCGGTAAAGGCGGTGAATGCGGGTGTTGATCCACGTCGACCGGCGGCCCGGACGCGGCTCGGCGCAGCCCGAGATCACGAGGTCGAAGTCGGAGTCGATCCTGACCGTGAACTCGGCGGTGCGCACGGTCCGCGCGAGTCGTTTGGGCACGTGGACGCAATCCAGCGGCAGGATGCCCCGCTGCTGTGGCTCGATCCAATAAAGCGCCGGATCATCGGCGCTTTCCGCCATGGGAAAGATCCCGCAGCTGTAGGCCTTCAGCAGGACCTGCGGCGTGATGTCGGTGTTGATGTCGTCGCGAGCAGCCATCGAGCCTCGGATGAAGCGTGTGCAAAAGGCTACGACAGCAACGTGTCGAAGGCTAGGCGGTTCTGATTCACGTCACTTTCCAGGCCTCTCCAGCGAGGCGGCCGGGGCGGGCGTCTGCGCCCCGGCCCGTCGTCGTCAGTTCCTGTCGCGCTCGATGCAGGCGAAGAAGGCCTTGGCCCCGCCGATGCTCAGAGCCTTGCTGCAGTCGGACGCGCCAGCCGGGGCGGCAGCTGCGAGAAGGACAAGAGCGGTCAGCGTCGCAAGAGTTTTCATCGGTGATCTCCAGGTTCGAGTGGGCGCTCCGAAGGTCAGCTACCGTCAGTGTTCACCATTATTTTCAGTAGCTTGTCGTTTGGCTGATGAATGGAGCTACGATGGCTTCGAGTGGGAGTTTCACCGCTCGCGCGTCCGTGATGAGGCGTGAATGGCCCATCGAAGCTAGGTCCTGGTGAGGCATGATCAATCCACGCGACGCCGCCTGCCTTGAGCCAAGTGTGACCGGCGACCGGCAGCTGCCTGCCGCCGGGGCCGCCGTTCCACCGATCGCCTTCGCCGTCCTGGCCCACAAGAATCCCGTCCAGGTTGCCGACCTGATCAATTCACTCGACCTCAAAACGAATATCTGCGTCGTCCATTGCGACAGCAGGGCAGGCGTGGATTTCGAGCGTGTGATCCGCTGCCGCCTGCGCGAAGCCGTGCACCCGAACGTTCGCTTCATGGAGCGCCGCCCGATCACCTGGGGCGGCTGGGGACTGATCGGCACGACCCTGGAGGCGATGCAGATCGCACTCGACTGGCGGCAAGACTGGGGGCACTTCGTCAATCTCAGCGGCCAGTGCCTGCCGATACGTCCAATGAGGGAGTTGGCCGCATTTCTGGCGACCGCCCCCGATGCCAACTTCATCGAGGCCGTCGATGTGGAGACCGACTTCCGCCGGGCGCTGCGGTGGGCCGGCTTTCATTACGTCGAGCTCGGCAGCCGCTTGTATTTCACGCCAATTCCGCGACGGCTGCCGCGCGATCTACACCTCTACAAGGGCTCGTGCTGGGTAAAGCTCAGCCGCGACTTCTGCCACCATGTCCTCGAGGACGAGGTGGCACAACGCACCATCGCCGCGTTGCGACCTGCCAAGCTGCCCGACGAGATGCTGTTTCAGACCATCATTTGCAACGGCCCCTACAAGGGCACGCGCATCGACGACAACAAGCGTCTCATCATCTGGCCCGGGCCGCGATCGCCGCATCCCGAGATCTTGACGATGAGGCACTTGTCGCAGATCGAGAGCACGGGCGCCTTCTTCGCCCGCAAGTTCGACGCCGTGACCGATCACCAGATCGTCGACACGCTCGTCCAGAAGGCGCAGGCGATCCAGGAGACGGCGCGGTGACCGCACGCCGCCTCTTCTCCTGCTATTTCACCGCCATCGGATTGATCGGCGAGCCGACCGCGCGGGTGATTGGCAGCGGCGGCGCGCAGAACAGGAACTCGTAGACCTTGTCCTCGGCGCAGTCCCGGGCGAGTTCGTCGACCTTGAAGATCTCGCCCATGGTGATGCCGATCATCGGGATCACGATCCAGTGCCAAGGCTGGAAGCAGGCGTCGGTTTCGTTCGGGATCACCTCGCAGCCCCAGGTGTCCGCGCAGATCGCGGCGATCTCCTTCTTCTTGATCCATTCGCAGGTGTGGAACGAGAGGCCAGGGGCCGGACCGCCGCCGTAGCCGCCCCAGTCGCCGGCCTTCAGGCAGCGCTCCATGTGGCCGGTGCGGAAGATCACGAAGTCGCCGCGCCTGATCTCCACCTTCTGCGCCTTGGCGCAGGCGTCGAGATCATCGGCGTCGATCGCGGTGCCGTCGTCGAGGCTTTCGACTCCGGCCCACCGCGCGATGTCGAGCAGCACGCCGCGGCCGAACATCTCGCCCTTGACCTTGTCGATCGAGTTCTTGAGCGCACCGCGCGAGCCGACGAGTTCGGCGGGGTAGCCGTTCCACATCTTGCCTTCGTTGAAGATGTGGCCGAGCGCGTCCCACTGGGTGCCGCACTGCAGCGGCATAGATACGGCATCATCGGCATACTGGCTGGCGAACTTCTTGCCTGGGGGCGGCTTCTGATAGCCGGCGACAGCATCGGTGCCGCTCGCGAGCATAGAGTGGATCGGGTTCCATCGCCCGCCGAACGATCCCTTCTGGGGCCCATTTTCGTCGAAGTTCAAGCCCAGCGGAAACGCCTTGCCCTTCTTGACGAGCTTGGCGGCGGCGATGCGCTCCTTCTCGGTGATGTAGTTGAGCGTGCCCTTCTCGTCGTCAGGGCCCCATTTGCCCCATTGCTTGCAAGCCTCGCCCGTGGCGCGAATGTGCTCGATGTCGAAGTGGAACGTCTTGTCGCTCGAGTTGTGCATGGCGTCTCGCCCCCGGGTTCTACGTGTTTGCCGGGCAGCTTAACGGACCCTTGGCAACGAGACCAGCGGCGCCACATGCGCTGGCCGCGTTGGAGGCATGCCGCCCGTTTGGATCGCTGTCCGTCACCAGCCGATCGCGCGGGGCAGCCAGAGCGCGACGTCGGGGTACATGAAGCACAGCACCAGCGCCAGGAACTGCATGCCGATGAACGGCAACACGCCTTTGTAGATCGCCCCGGTCGGCACCTCCGGTGGCGCCACGGAGCGCAGATAGAACAACGCCCATCCGAATGGCGGCGTCAGGAATGACGTCTGCAGATTGACGGCGACCATGATGGCGATCCAGACGAGATTGACGTCGGCCGCTTGCAGGATCGGCAGGAACAGCGGCACCACGATGTAGCTGATCTCGATCCATTCGATGAAGAATCCGAGGATGAAGATGATCAGCATCATGAACCAGATCTCGGCGTTGATGCCGCCCGGGATCCACTTGAACATGTCGTGGACGAGTTGCTCGCCGTTGAGGCCGCGGAAGGTCAGCGCGAACACCTGCGCGCAGATCAAGATGAACATCATGCCGGCCGTGATGCGCGTGGTCGCCATTGTCGCTTCGCGCAGCACTCGGAACGAGAAGCGGCCGGCGATCGCGACCACCAGGATCGAGCCGAGGGCGCCCATCGAAGCGGCCTCGGTCGGCGCGGCGACGCCGCCGATGATAGAGCCGAGGACGGCGAGCACCAGCGCCACGGGCGGCAGTCCGACACGCAAGGCCTTCCGCGTCAACTCGGCGCGGCTCATCAGATCGCGTTCGGCGAGTGAGACCGGCGGCACCAGATCCGGCCGCAGCCTGCCGAGTGCCAGCAGGTAGAGGCAGAAGATTCCCGAGAGCAGGAGGCCGGGAATGAGTGCTGCGGCGAACAGGGTG
>CAMAYR010000294.1 GCA_945862355.1 Devosia equisanguinis
TTGGGCAGAGAATGATGGCTAGCGCGGCATTTGCCTAGGCGTCACCATCGCGCGCCTCCCCCCTCGAACCGCCTGATCGGTTGGGGGGGTGCGCACGTCGTTAAAGCGCTGCATCTCGACGGCTGATGTGCGGTCGCAAGAATTATTCGGCCGCTGCCTTCGATGCGCCCGAGGCCGATAGCTTCTCCATCAGCTCGTCGGTCGATTGCACGTCGCCGAAGGTGACGAGAAATTTGCCCAGGGTGTGGTTGTGAAGCTCGGCGGTCGAATCCGCATTGCCGTCGGACACCATTATCGTCCGATAGCCCCACATCGCCGCATCGCGCGCGGTGGATTCGCAGCACGTGCTCGTCGCCACGCCCGTGATGAGGAGGGTGTCGATGCCATGCGCCTTGAGCTGGTGCTCAAGATCGGAAGGATAGGGGATGAAGGCCGAGTAGCGGATCTTCAACGCGATCTTGTCCTGCGGCTGAACCTCGCACGTCTCGTAGATCGGGAACCCCTCGCCGTTGCGGGCCAGCAGCCGCTGACGGCGGTTCCAGCCTTCCGCGCTGGTCGCCTCCTTGCGATTGGCCCAGTCCTCGGGATTGTCGAGCAGGCCCTCGGTCTGGATCCAGATGACGAGGCCGCCGGCCGCGCGCGTGGCACGCGCAAGGCGATTGATGTTGGGCACTATCTCGCGCGCGACCGGGGCACACGAGGGCATTCCGTCCTGCACGAAGTAATTCTGCATATCAACAACGACCAGTGCGGTGCTCGGCCCGGAGATATTCTCGTAAGCGTTGAGCCGCCCACCGCGGGCAGACTTGGCCTTCTCGATGAACCAGGGCGCAATCTCGAGCTTATGCATGGTCAGCCTTCCCCGTTTGAGACAATTATTGGAAATGTGAGCCGCGCAGCAGGCTTCCTGGCGGGTTGGATCATCATCGTCGGCCCGGACCGCCCGGTTGCGTCGCGGTGGTCAGGATAGACATGCGGAGGGTGGAAGCGCAATTGCCTGCATGTTGCGAGGCAATATCCTCACTTCAGCCCGAGTGCTCCCGCCAGCGGTCGCAGCAGGGCAGCGACCACGAGGCCGATGAGAAGCAGCAGTATCGCCTTGGGGCCGAGCTCGCCGAACAGCGTGGCATAGGCCGCGTTCGCCTGTCCCGGCAGCATGACGACGAGCAGGCTCTTCATGCCCTCGAGCACGGAGCTGGTGATCCGAACGAGGTAGCCGAAGGCATTCAGCGAGTAGAGGTTCAGAGCGGTGTAGACGAGCATGGTGAGGAAGACCTCCAGCACCAGCATCACCGCAATCATCACGAAGCGGCCGAGAGCACGTCCGAGCATCGAGCAAGCCTCCATCAATTGCGCACAGGGCCGAGCATATCAGCCCTTCGCGTCCAGCAGGTGGCAATTCCACGGCAGGCGCGAAAGTCGCGGGGCGTGGCGAAGCGTCTTGCAATGCGCTAACGGAGGGTGCTTGCACGACACGTGTGCAGCGCCACGCTCTATTCGGGGGAAACATGAAGGGACCATTCACAGCGCTGGCCGCTCCGCTCGACGTGGGACCGATGGTGCTGCGCAACCGGATCGTCATGGGCTCGATGCACACCGGCCTCGAGAGCGCCCGCGACGATGCTGCCCACGATCGGCTCGCCCGCTTCTATGCCGAACGCGCGAAGGGCGGCGCAGCCCTCATCGTCACCGGCGGGTTCGGGCCCAACGCGGCGGGAAGGCTCGCCGCCGAGGACCTGCCCTTCGCCACCATCGAGCAGGCGCGCCAGCACGCCCGCATAACGCGTGCCGTCCACGACGAGGGCGGCGCGATCGCGCTGCAACTCGTCCACGCCGGTCGCTACGGCTACCACGAGGACAGCGTTGCGCCGTCTCCGATCCGCTCGCCGATCAATCGTGCGGCCCCGCGGGAAATGACGGAAGCCGACATCGCCGACACGATCGAGGACTTTGTACGCGGCGCGCGGCTGGCCAAGGAGGCCGGCTACGACGGCGTCGAGATCATGGGCTCGGAGGGCTATCTCATCAGCCAGTTCCTCGCCCCGCGCACAAACAAACGCACCGACGCCTGGGGTGGTCCACTGGAGGCGCGCGCGCGCTTTCCCCGCGCCATCGTGTCGGCTGTGCGCGCGGCTCTGGGGCCGGGCTTCCTCATCGTCTATCGCCACTCCGTGCTCGACCTCGTCGAGGATGCGCTGTCGTGGGACGAGACGGTGTGGGTGGCCCGCGAGGTCGCCAATGCGGGCGCGAACATCATCAACACGGGCATCGGCTGGCACGAGGCCAAGATACCGACCATCGCGGGCGTGGTGCCGCATGGCGCGTTCGTCGGCGCGATCGGCAAGCTGAAGCGCGCCGTGTCGATCCCGGTCGCTGCCAGCAACCGGATCAACTCACCTGACGTCGCCGAGCGCATCCTGGCCGCAGGCGACGCCGATCTCATCTCGATGGCACGGCCGCTGCTTGCCGACGCCGCATTCGCGCGCAAGGCGTTCGCGGGCGAGCAGGCCGAGATCAACGTCTGCATCGCCTGCAATCAGGCCTGCCTCGACCACTATTTCGAGAACAAGGTCATCAGCTGCCTCGTCAATCCGCGCGCGGGCTACGAGGCCGAGTACGAGCCCGCCCCCGTCGCGCGGGCCAAGCGCATCGCCGTGGTCGGCGCCGGCATGGCTGGCATGGCGGCTGCGATCGAGGCGGCACGGCGGGGCCACCATGTGGAGGTCTTCGAGCGCGCGCCGCAGGCGGGTGGGCAGATGAACCTTGCAGCCCGTGTGCCGGGCAAGGCCGACTATGCCGCCGCCGCGCAGGCCTACCTGGCCCAACTGCGACGTCTCGGCGTTCCAGTCCATCTTTCGACGCACGCCGATCCGGCATTGCTGGCGCGCGGCGGCTTCGACGAGGTCGTCGTCGCTACCGGCGTCCGCCCCCGCCTGCTCGACATTCCCGGCTGCGACGACGAGCGCGTCATTTCCTATGAGGCGGCGTTGACCGGCGCTTCATCTGTCGGCCCGCGCGTGGCGATCATCGGCGCGGGTGGCATCGGCCACGACGTGGCGTTGACGCTGGCGAGCCAGGACCACGCCGCCGCCACCGATGCTGCAGCCTTCGCGCGCCGCTGGGGCGTTGCGGGACCAGCTCAGATGCCGAGCCCTGCGCGCCAGGTCACGCTGATGAAGCGCCAGTCGGGCCCGTTCGGTCGGACGCTCGGGAAGACGACCGGCTGGATACTGCGCCAGGAGCTGCGTGATCTGCGCGTCGCCCAGCTCGCCGGCGTCACCTATCTGAAGATCGACGCGAGCGGGCTGCACATCGAGCACGACGGCGCGCGCCGCATCATCGAGGTCGACACGATCGTTTCGTGCGCCGGCCAGGAGCCGGAGAACGAGCTGGCCGTCGAGCTTGCCGCTCTGGCGAAGCCCGTCTACCTCATCGGCGGCGCCCGCCATGCCGCCGAACTCGACGCCAAGCGCGCCGTCGACGAAGGCGTGCGGCTGGGGCTGAGGATTTGAGGTTGGTGGGGGACTGGGGACGCGCAGGGGGCAAATGCTGCCTATCGAAGCCACTGGGATGGCGCGCCGCAAACCGATGCAGCTATACAGGAGCGGGCGTCGGGCGACGCGGCGCTGACGTGGTCACGCCGCAGGCGGACGATGTCCGCAGCTGAGGGAGGTCCAGCCGAACCGTGACGGGGGCACAAGCGTGCAGGTGACCCATATCGACCGTTGCGAGGTCCGAGCTTCAGCGCCCTCGCCGGGTCCGCTTATGAGTTTCGCGTCAGAGTTGAGGCAAGGAGACAACGGGCAATGTGCTGAAGCATGCATGGAGCAAATCCAATTTTTTATTCAATTACAATGCTTTGGGATGATCTATATTACCGTAAGTATCTATATTGCCGTAAGTATTGATGCCGTCATGAACCATCCAAGCGCGGGAATAATCCATTGACAAGTCAGTAGCAGCAAGTAGCTTGGTCGATGGCTCTTCCGAACTTACGGGGGGCCGAACCTCTCCGATGGTGAGAGGGTCTGCTACGGAGAAGGGCTAATCGCCCTAACCAGCAATAGAGAAGTGGAAGGCCTGGCGGGGGGCTGCGCCCCCTGCACTCCACTTATATGCTCCGAGCAACACGGAATCCTATTTTGTGCGGTTCCTTTGGCACGATCGTGCAACGTGCTCGCCGCGCAGCTCGTATATGGCGAGGGCCACTAGAAAAACATCCACCGCGCAGTACCTTATGAATATCTCCGCTTCCTTCGCACCAAGCGGAACCGTCGATTGGTGCGTTCTTGTATGAGAAATGGTAGTCATCCTCAACCCATTCCCATACAGTGCCATTCATATCGAAAAGACCAAAATCATTGGGCGGCCGCCCCCCCCGCACTCTTCAAGACTGGCTGCTCAGAGGCCACCTTGCCCCTTGCAATTGAGTAACTCATATCGTATTGGGCTGCTCCCACCGGCACGGGCCGTTCAGAGCCAGCGCGACAAGCGTATTCCCATTCGGCTTCAGACAGCAATCGATAATGAAAGCCGGTAAATTTGCGCAGCCAAGCAGTATATGCTTTGGCTGCCGTCCAGCTAATGTGAGTTGCTGGCAAGCCCTGATCTCTGGCGATCTGCGGAGCACCATCAAAACCTTTAGAGCGTGCAGCTTCCCATTCGGCGACAGTGACCGGGTAAACACCCGCTGCGAATGGACGCTTTATAACAACCTCATGCTTTGGAAGTTCGTCCTTCCTGCGTCCCCTTTCGTCCTCACCGGCTCCCATTTGGAAGGGGCCTGCTTGGACAAGAACCAGCTTGGGTAACTGATCAGAGTCCTCAAAGCTTTCGCGTGGAGCGAGCCAACGCGTTTGACGTTTCGACATCGTTCCTGATTCTATCGGCATTCGCCCTATCGATCTAGCGTGCTGAGTAATCCGCTCCGAAAAGCGGGAGCCCGGAAAACGGACTAGAATCGCTGCTATAGAACCTGCTTCCGTACCTCCGATCCGGTGGTGATGGCGTAAGGGTCTGGGTTGGTTTGCGAATCAGCTATGTCTCTTGTCGAGGGCGGCTCACTCGGCAGGTGATGGGATGCGAAGCTTCGAGATCGTGCAGTCGGACACCGACACGACAACCTCGCACTCAGGGTTAGCCCTCGTCGGGCGCGCGCTCGGCCTGACGCGGCTCGCTGGC
>CAMAYR010000295.1 GCA_945862355.1 Devosia equisanguinis
TCATTAAACGCCCGTCGATAGGGAGCCCCCCGGGGGGGTGCAAGTGGCCATTGCGCGTGTGTCACAGAATTCAGCCGCCCACATCGACCCGGCAGCGTCCGCGATCGATGCGCGTCCAGGCGTCATGGGGGGTGTGCTTTATGGCGAGCAGGCGGGGCCCGTGAAGTTTCGCCAACTGCGCGGGTACTTCGGCGTTTCATTGTATGGGATGCGCGGTTCGACAAAGTGCGGTCAAGCGCATGCCGCAAAGGGTCGCGAAAGTAGGCCTGACGCGATTGACGAGGCGGCACGGCGTTCTTGCAAAACCGCGCGCTCTGCCTCGGGCAGTGGAGGAGCAGGTCATGACGATGCGTTCGCTGCTTGGCCGCAGAGATGTCGATCGTGGCGGGAACGGGGCCGCTGGCACGGGCGATGCCGAAGCCTTGGCTCGCCGGTTCTCGGTGGAGCACCGACGCGAGGTGCGGCGCATCATGAGGCTGTCGCCGCGCATGGTGGATCTGGCCCAGATCTTCCCCGGCGCGCTCCACGCCATCGCCGACAGCGAGCAGTCGCCGGACGTTCGACGTCATGCGATGGAGCTCGTGCTCACCGGCGCGCAACTGAAGGACGTGGCGCATGCCCTTGCGCTGCCGATGTGGCTGCGAAAGCTGCCGCCGGAGGCCTTCTCGGCCAGCATCCCGGCCCTGCCGCAATCCGAGGTTTTCGCTCGCCGGATCGTCAATTGCCTGCCAAACACCCGCGGCCAGAGCGCGGCGTGGCTGAAGGCGGTGGCCTTCGCGACGGACGCCGCGCACGAGGATTTCGCGATCTGGCTCGCCAGCCAGCCGTTGTTCGCAGACGACAGCGAGCCGCGCCGGCCGTTCGCTGTTCTGGCGGCATATGCGTGGTTCTCCATGCAACCCGGACGGCAGGCGAGCAGCCTGATCATGGTGCCGTGGCGGCCGGAGATCAGCTTCGAGACGGCATTGTGCGCGGCAAAGAGCTGGCTCAATCGCATCCGCCTGTCGCTGCAACTGAGGCCGGGCGTCATCACAGATCCCTGGCTGTCGCCGGGTGAGCACAAGGGGCTGGTGTTCCAGCCTCTCAATTGCGCCGAGCACCTCCTGGAAGAGGCGCAGGCGATGCACAATTGTTCCGACCAGTACGCCGATCGGATCGCGCGCGACAGGTCGCGTCTGTGGAGCGTGCGCCGGCGGAACGGGCAGCGGCTGGCGACACTCGAGGTCGCCCAGCACGTCCGCGAGTCCGGGGTGCTGGACATCGTCCAGCTCAAGGCGCGTCACAACCTGCCCGCGCCACTCGAGGTGTGGCAGGCAGCCCACGCCTGGATGTCTGCGCAAGAGGGGCTGAGGCGAGCTCCGCCCCTGGTGCTGCCGTCACGCCCTCTCGACGCCTTGCTGTGGGCTACCCTGATGCTGCCCTACCGCGAGCAGAAAGGTGGCGCGCCGTGGCTGCCGAACAACCTTACCCTGGCCTCGCTCGGCACCCTCGACGCTGACATGGCAGATCTTGCGCGGCGTGCCGGCGTGTCGAGCTGGCTGTTCACATGACGGCGGCCACAGCGATGAGGCGCTGAAGGTCCGGGTTGGAGGCGGCGGTCTGCCGGCCTATCATCGGATTCGCGACGGCGCGCGGGGGAGGCCCGCATTTGTTCCGGCCTTGCGAGGAGAGGAGCCATACCGGATACCCATCACCATAGTCATCCGGACGCCAATCCGGCTAACGGCCAGCCCCTGTCCAGCCAGCCCCGGACGTTGCGCCGCCGCGTCTACGAGATTCTCGAGGGGGTCCACGACGGCGACCGCGTTGCCGAGGCGTTCGACCGGGCGCTGATCGGGCTCATCTTGCTCAACGTCGCAGCCTTCATCGCGGAGACGGTGCCTTCTATTGAAGGGGATTACGGCGATTGGTTAGGGCTGTTCGAGATCTGCTCGGTCGGCATCTTCACGCTCGAATATGTGTTGCGCCTGTGGTCGGCCGCGGAGGCGCCCTATCTCAAGCGACTGTCACCCTGGCAGGCGCGTTTCTATTGGGCGAGACGTCCATATCTCATCATCGATCTCGTTGCGATCCTGCCGTTCTACCTGCAGCAGTTCCTCGGCCTGGACTTGCGGCTGATGCGTCTGCTGCGTGTCATGCGGTTGTTGCGGCTGACGCGGTACTCGCCCGCGATGCATACTCTTTCCAGGGTTCTCTACGGCGAACGCCGCGCGCTGATAGCGGCTGGTTATCTGCTGGTTGCGGCGGTGATCTTCGCGGCGACGGGCATTCATTACTTCGAGCACGCGGCACAGCCCGACAAGTTCGGCAGCGTGCCGGAAAGTGCGTGGTGGGCGATCGCGACGCTTACGACTGTGGGCTACGGCGACGTGGTTCCCGTCACCGTCTGGGGTAAGGCGTTCGGCTCTTTCGTGATGGTCACGGGGTTGTGCATTCTGGCGCTGCCGGTCGCTATCATATCGAGCGGTTTCGCGCAGGAGGTCGGTCGACGCGATTTCGTGGTCAACTGGTCGCTCATGTCGCGCGTGCCGGTGCTGGCTGACCTCGACGCGTTCCAGGTCGCCGAGATCATGCCGCTGTTCCACGCCCACAACTATCCCCCCCATACCGAGATCGTGCGCAGCGGGACGCCGGGTGAAGCCATGTTCTTCATCGCCAGCGGCAAGGTGAAATTCGTGAGCGACGCGCTCGAACGCAGCTACGGCACGGGGGATTTCTTCGGACTGGCGGCGATGCTGGGAGGTGAGGTGCATTATGGCGCGTTCCATACGGTGGGGCGCTGCCGGCTCCTGAAGCTCTACCGGGAGGACTTCCGGCGGCTCGAGCATCTGGCGCCGGAGGTCGCCCGGCAACTTCGGACAGCGGCCGGGGAGCGTATCCGGGAGCGGCAGGGACTGATCGCGGGTAAGGATGGGGCAGCACCCTGAAGGTTGGGGGCAACCGTAGGCCTTGGAGCCTCGCGTCGTCCTGCGCTGGCCCCCGTACTGGCCCTTGTATCGAGGTCGGTAAGGGACGATCTATGCAATCGTGGCGACAGCGTTCCCGCGGGAGGCGCAGATCTCGGCCACGCCGTCGCCTGAATCCGCTGGTCAACACAGAGTGGGGCCGCAAAGTGGCGGTGCAGGCGATTTGCCATGCGCTGTGCTTTGAACCAATGCTGTGATCCACTATCGACTTCTCGTCGACGTATCGGGGGCCGAATGGGCCGTACCATCGCCTCTGTCGTGCTCGTCGTAATGATCGGCGTGGGCTACGTGCTCTCGCCGTTCATCGCGGCTCAGAGCCTTCGCGAGGCGATCAAGGCCGGCGATACGGCAACCATCGAGCGCAAGGTGATCTGGGACAGCGTGCGGTCCAGCCTGCGCGCGTCCATCTCGGCCAATTCCAAGCTGTTGCCCGAGGCCGCAGAGGCCGGAGAGCGGGTCCTGCCGACGCTGTGGCAGCGGGTCAAGACGGCGTTCGGCCAGTCGATGCTGGACCGCTTCATCGAAAGTTACGTGACGCCGGAGGGGCTCCCGAAACTGTTCCGCTATCGCAATAAGTGGAACGGCACCGTGAAGGGGGAGACAGACGACGAGGACAAGCTCGATTTCTTCGAGCGCGCGAAGGCCTTTTACGGACGCCTGAGCCGCGCCGAGTTCAAGTCACCGACGCGGATCGAAATCGAGATACGCGACAGGTTTCAGCCGGACCGTCGATACGTGAGCACGATGGAGTTGCACGGCTTCGAGTGGAAGCTCGCCGAGTTGCGCATCCTGGGGCCGGTATCGCCCCAGACAGGTCCGCGCCGCGCCCGCGACGTGATCGGGCTCCAGTAGCAGAATATCCCGCCTTATCCCGGAAAACCGAAGGTTCGACCCTTCGTCGGGCATTTGGTTTGGAGGTGTCCGCGCGCAGGGTTGGAGAGGCGGTTGCGCGCAAGCAAAAGTGTCATCCCGGCCCCCCGCCTCGACGCTCGAGTCAATCCGTATGTGGGCCGGGATGTATTCGAACTGCCGACGGCTCATACCGCCGAGCGGAAGTCGTGACTTGTTGCTCTGTCCGCTCGGCGAGGCCGCGACTGCGGCCCGGCGCAAGCGCCGCAGCGAAAGTGAAGACCCATGTGTTGGGTCGAAACTTTCGCTCGAGGGTATCACGCAGCCTGTGCGACCACTCGGTTCCGCCCGTCGCGTTTGGCCGCGTAGAGCGCGTTGTCGGCCCGCTTGAAGAGCGTCTCGGGCGTCTCGTCGGGGCCTTCCAGCGTGGCGACGCCGACGCTGGCGGTGACGCTCGCCGTAGTCGTGGCGTTGATCTTGAATGGGTCGGCCGCGATCGTGGCACGCAGCCGCTCGGCCACCTGCTCGGCTCGCTCCATTTCCGTGTCCGGCATGATGACGACGAACTCTTCGCCGCCCAGGCGGCAGGCGAGATCGATGCCACGCGTGTTGCGTTTGAGGCGGGCGGCGAACTCGCGGAGCACGTTGTCGCCGCCGTCGTGGCCGTGGGCGTCGTTGACGTTCTTGAAGAAGTCGATGTCGGCGACCATCAGCGAAAGTGGACGGCCGCTGGACGCAGCCTCCTCTACCAGTGTGCGTAGGTGCCCTTCCATGTAGCGGCGGTTGTGCAGGCCGGTGAGGGAGTCCGTCACGGCGTGCTCGACGCTTTCCTCGAGGCGGGTACGCAGGAAGTCGCCATGACGCTTGCGCCGGATCTGCGTTTTGCACCGGGCGAGCATCTCGTTGCGGTCGATCGGCCGTAACAGGTAGTCGTTGACGCCGAGGTCGAGACCGCGCAGCAGGCGCGCGTCGTCGCCGGGCTCGACGAGAATGATGATCGGCAGGTGGCGGGTTCGATCGAGCGAGCGCACCTGGCTGCACAGGCGCAGGCCGTCGACGCCCTGCATGCTGAGGCTGACGATCAGCAGGTCGAAATTGTATTGCGTGACCTTCATCAGCGCGTTGCCGATGTCACGTTCCAGGAAGGCGTCGTGGGTCTTGGCCAGGGCCTCGAGAATGCGCGCGGCGGAGCGGGGGTGATCCTCGACCAGAAGGATGCGGCCGCTTTCCCCCTTCAGCGCCTGGGCCAGCGCCTGCGGTCCCAGACCGAGCTGCTGCGTGGTCGAGGCGCGCATCGTCATCTCGTCGTGCAGCGT
>CAMAYR010000296.1 GCA_945862355.1 Devosia equisanguinis
GGAGCCGAGGTACTTGTTGATCGCCTTGGCCTTGGCGGCAGACTCGACGATGAGGACGTTCATGCGACCCGATTTCCGCTGCTGCAGGTGAAGTGGAATGGGAACCGGTGGCGTAGCTTGAAATGTGACAATTCTGCACCGTTATGCCGGTTGTGTCGCAGTGCAGCAAGCGGCCGGGAACATGGTTGATCCGGCGGGGACTGTCAAACCAATGATCTGGAAAACACGTCAAAGTAGAAATATATAAAAATCGATAACGCCAAGGTTGATTTTAGGTAAGGTGTCCGTTAGTTTTTACAACCATAGATTGCGGTTGAGCCGAGCGGAGCGGGTCAGTATGTCGCAAAGGTTGAGGGAACGCAAGAATTCAGCTGCCCGCAAAACGGTGGGTGGCGGGGAGCGTGGGGGCGCTGTCGGCGCTGGCCAAGTGTGCGAGCTAACCTGCGAGTTAGACGGCGCGGCGGTGCGGGCCAGCAGGGTGGATCAGGCCACCGTCGGTTACATTCTCTCAATGACGCGCGAGATGAAGCGTATGGCGCAGAAGGCGGGGCTCGTTCGTGTGGCGCTCATCCTCGAGATGGCCGAGCTCGAGGCCCTGGATCAGTCCGGCGGCAAGCCGCTTTAATTTTCCTTCCGGCTCGATCCAATTGCCGGATCGACGCTTGGTTCTGAGCGGCTGTTCGATCAATCGCCTGGTCGTAGAGAGACGAGTTGGCCGCCGTGCATCTCGATTGCGCCGGCAAGCGCCAGCTCGATGACGGCCGCCTGGACGGCGCGAGCGGGTAGCCCGGTTGCGCGGGCGACGGCGTCGAGGCCGACCGGCGCCGGCCCCAGTGCCTGCCGGACTGCATCGAGCGCGTGCCGCATGTCGTCGTCGCTTCCTGTCGTAACCGGCCGCACGGGCGCTGCGGGGGCCGATTCGGCAGGAGTGCCAGCAGCCGGGAGTTGCCGCAACGAAGGATCTATGCCGCCAGTGCGCGCGTCGGGGATATTGCGGCCGGCCTCGGCGAAGGACGGTGGCGGCACGAACTGGTTCTGGCGGGACATCGCCTCCAGCACATCCTCGGCCGAGGTCGCGATCGTAGCGCCGTCCTTGATGAGTTGATTGGTGCCTTCCGCGCGCGGATCGAGGGGGTGGCCGGGCACGGCGAACACGTCGCGGCCCTGCTCGTTGGCGAGGCGGGCGGTAATAAGTGTGCCGGAGCGCTTGGCCGCCTCGATCACGACGACGGCGCGGGAGACGCCGGAGATTATTCGGTTGCGGCGCGGGAAATCCTGCGCGCGTGGCTGGAAGCCCAGCGGCATCTCCGAGATCAGGCAACCGCGCTCGGCGATCGCTGCCTGCAATTCGCGATTTTCGGGGGGATAGACGATGTCGAGCCCGCCGGCGAGCACGGCGACGGTGCCGGTGTCGAGGGTAGCGTGATGTGCCACGGCGTCGATGCCGCGGGCAAGGCCCGAGGAGACGACGTAGCCAGCCTTGCCGAACGCGCTGGCAAAGCTGCGGGCGACCTGGATGCCGGCGGCGGAGGCCTGACGCGAGCCGACGATGGCGATCGTCGACTGTGCCAGCAACTCGACGCGGCCCTTTGCGTAGAGCAGTGGCGGGGCGCCATCGGCGAAGGCGAGCGGGGTGGGAAAGCCCGGCTCGATGGTGAACAGCAGGCGCACGCCTGCGCGTTGGGCGGCTTCAAGCTCGGCCTCGGCCTGCGCCATTGGATGGATGCGGATCGGCCGCGAGCGACCCGCGCGTCGTCCCAGCTCCGGCAGTGCAGCAAGTGCCTGCTGGGCGCCGCCGAAGTGGTTGATGAGTGCGCGGAACGTTGCCGGGCCGACGTTTTCGGAGCGGATCAAGCGGAGGCAGGCCAGACGCTGGGCATCGTCGAGTGACGCCACGGGCAGTGGCGCAGACGAGAACAGATCGGGTGACTCAGGCCTTGGCACCGATTTTCGGCTCCTCGCCCTTCATGAGACGCTGGATGTTGGTCGCGTGCTTGTAGAGTAGCAGCACGGTGAGCGGCACGAGCAGCGGGGCCAGTTGCTGTGCGCCCAGCAGGTAGACGACGACCGGTGTTGCGACACTCGCCACCAGCGCGGAAAGCGAGGAATATTTCGTCAGCACTGCCACGACCAGCCAGATCGCGCAGAAGGCGACGGCGGCGGGCCATGCCAGGCCCAGCAGCACGCCGATGTAGGTCGCCACGCCCTTGCCGCCCTTGAAGCCGAGCCAGACTGGATAGAGGTGGCCCAGGAAGGCGGCGAGCCCCCCGGCGGCAGCGTAGGCCAGAATGTCATGAAGCGGCATCGTGGCAGGTCCGGCGGCGCCCCCGTTGGCAGCCGAGGTCGCCATCTCCGCCAGCAGGAAGCGCGCGCCGACATAGCCAGCAGCCCAAACCGCCAGCGTTCCCTTCAACGCATCGAGCAGAAGCGTTGCTGCGGCCAAAGCCTTGTTGCCCGTGCGCAGCACGTTCGTTGCGCCGATGTTACCGGAGCCGACGCTACGGATGTCACCGAGCCCGGCAGCCTTGGTCAGCAGCAGGCCGAACGGGATCGAGCCCAGGATGTAGCCGATGCCCAGTGCGGCGAGCAGCGGAAGTGTGGCGAGGCTCATGCAGATGAGGTCCAGGGGGATGAACATGCCCCTCGGGGAAAGGGCGTCGTGCGCGACTGTTCAGCGCGCCTGCTCAAGGGTAATGGTACACGAAGCGGCCGGCAACCATCGTATGCAGCACGCGGCCCTGCAGGGTCATTTCGTCGAACGGCGTGTTCTTCGAGCGGGCCTTCATCTGGTCGCGGTCGACGACCCACTGCATGTTTGGATCGAACAGCGTGAGATCGGCTGGCGCCCCCTTGTCGAGGCGGCCGGCGGGCAGGCCCAGCAGCATCGCCGGGGTGAGCGTCAATGGCCGTAGCAGCACGCCGAGGTCGAGGCCCTCGTCGTGGTGGAGCTTCAGCGTCGCGGCCAGCAGCGTCTCGAGCCCGATCGCGCCCGGCTCGGCTTCCGCGAACGGGCGCCGCTTCACGTCTGCGTCCTGGGGGTCATGGCTCGACACGATCACGTCGATGTCGCCGTTGGCCACGCCGCGCACCAGCGCCGCGCGGTCCTCTTCCGAGCGCAGCGGCGGGCGCAGCTTGAAGAAGGTGCGATAGGGGCCGATATCGGTCTCGTTGAGCGTGAGGTGATGCATCGAGACGCCGCACGTCACCGGCAGTTTCCGGGCCTTGGCGGCACGCACGACTGCGAGGCTCTCCGCACACGAGATCGTCGCGGCGTGATAGCGGCCGCCGGTCATCTCGACGAGGCGGATGTCGCGCTCGAGCATGATCACCTCGGCCATCTTGTGGGCGGCGGGAAGCCCCAGGCGCGCCGACATGGAGCCGGAGTTCATAGCGCCGCCGGCAGCCAGATAGCGGTCCTCGGGCTGGTGGACGATCAACGCGTCGAAGTCGCGGGCGTAGAGCAGCGCGTTGCGCATCACCTTGGTGTCGACGACAGAGTTCTTGCCGTTCGAGAAAGCGATCGCGCCGGTGCGCTGGAGAAGCCCGATCTCGGTCATCTCCTTGCCTTCAAGTCCTTTGGTCAGTGCAGCGCAGGTGCGCACGTTGACGACACAGTTGTCCCGACCGCGCCGCTGGATGAAGTCGACGAGGGCGACCTGGTCGATCACCGGGTTCGTGTCGGGCATCACGACGATTGTGGTGACGCCGCCGGCAGCGGCGGCTTCGCCTGCGGTTCTGATCGTCTCCCGGTGCTCATAGCCCGGCTCGCCCATGAACACCTGCATGTCGATCAGCCCGGGGCAGAGGACATTGCCCTTGCAGTCCACGACATGGGCGCCGGCCGGTGCGTTGCGCCTCAGGTGCGCGCCCACGTCGGCGATCAGGCCGTCGCGAACCAGCAGGCCGCCGGGCTCGTCGCGCCGTGCGCCAGGATCGATAAGGCGGGCGTTGATGAAAGCCGTGGCGCCGGCTGGTTGATCGTTCTTCGTGGCAGCCATCATGCTAATCCCGGCTCGGGCGCGAACACGCGCTGGATCGTTTCTTCGCTCAGGCGCGAGCACGCGCTACGCGGGGTCATCGGTTCGGCAGATGGTGAGCGACCGCCTCTAGCACGGCCATCCGGACGGCGACGCCCATCTCGACCTGCTCGTGAATCACGCTTTTGGCGCCGTCGGCCACGGTCGAGGAGATCTCGACGCCGCGATTTATCGGACCTGGATGCATCACGAGTGCGTCGGGCTTGGCGAAGTCGAGCTTCTCCTCGTCGAGGCCGAAGTAGTGGTAGTACTCGCGCGTCGAAGGCACGAACGAGCCAGACATGCGCTCGCGCTGCATGCGGAGCATCATCACCACGTCGGCGCCATCGAGGCCCTTGCGCATGTCGGTGAAGACCTTGACGCCGAGCTTGTCGGGTTGGGGAGGCAGCAGCGTCGAGGGGCCGATGAGCCGCACGTGCGCGCCGAGCTTGTTCAGCAGATCGATATTGGAGCGGGCGACGCGGCTGTGCACGACATCGCCGCAGATGGCGACGACGAGGCCGGCGATCCGCCCCTTAGCGCGACGCATGGTGAGCGCGTCGAGCAGGGCCTGCGTCGGGTGCTGGTGTGCGCCGTCACCCGCATTCACCACCGAGCAGGAGACCTTCTGGGAGAGCAGCTCGACCGCGCCGGCCGCGTGATGCCGCACCACGATGATGTCGGGCCGCATGGCGTTGAGCGTCGTTGCCGTGTCGATCAGCGTCTCGCCCTTCGACATCGAGGAGGTGGCCACGTTCATGTTGAGCACGTCGCCACCGAGCCGCTTTGCGGCCAGCTCGAAGGAGGCCTGGGTGCGCGTCGACGGCTCGAAAAAGAGGTTGATGAGCGTTCGGCCCTGGAGAGCCTGGCTTCGCTTGTTGATCTGCCGGTTCTGATCCGCGGCCTTGTCGGCAACGTCCAGAAGCGATGTAATCTCCTCGGCGGACAGCGTCGCGCATGTGAGGAGGTGGCGGTGCGGGAACACGAGCGCCTCTGTTCTTTGA
>CAMAYR010000297.1 GCA_945862355.1 Devosia equisanguinis
CGCCAGCGTCGCAGTGCCAGCCGCCGGGGCGTGTCGCCCCCGCGAAGTGCGAAGCCTGCGCGCTTTCGCCCTTCTGCCACCGGCCACCCCGATCCAGCCACTTGCAAAGCAGCCAGCCGAACGGTGCGCAAAGTCACCGATTCAGGTAAAATATAGCCATTTTGCTCGAATTCTGCATGCTTTTCGTGCGCCGCCACATATCAGCTCGCGTCCGCTTCACAGATTCCAATAGAGAAATTCCTGTCGAGACCGTTGGCACGGTCATTGCTCCTATCCGTCTGAAGCAACTGCCGCGAAAAAGCGGTTCCTTTAGAGGATGGGATAACGAGATGAGGAAGTTCATCGACCGCCGTGACTTCATCGGTGCCGGCAGTGCCGCAGTCGCAAGCATCGGCTTGGCGAGCCGATTGTCTCCCCTTCAGGCACAGTCTCTGAAGCCGCTATCGTTCCAGCTGTCGTGGATCAAGAGCATTCAGTACGGCGGCTACTTCGGCGCCATCGACCAGGGCTTCTACAAGAAGCGCGGCATCGAGGCGACCTTCAATTCCGGTGGTCCCAACGTAGATCCGATTGCGAATGTCGCGAGCGGGCGATCTGGAATCGGCGACCGGCCGATCGGTCCCATCATTATCGCGAAAGAGAAAGGCATCCCGATCAAGGTGATTGCCACCGTCTTCCAGAAGAGCCCGTACAGCATCATTTCGCTCGCTGAGAAGCCGATCAAGACCGTCAAGGACCTGGTGGGCAAGACGATCGCAGTCGCAACCTCCGGTCGCCCGCTCATGCTGAACCTCCTGCGCGATGCCGGCATCGATCCGAAATCCGTCAACATGGTGCCGTCTTCGCCCGATCCATCCGCGCTCGTCAGTGGCCAGATCGACGCCTACAACGGCTATTCCACCAACCAAGGCGTGATGTTGCAGACGCGCGGCGTGAAGATTCACGTGCTCAATGTGCATGACCTCGGACTGCCCGAGACTGTCGGCACCATTTATGGCCGGGAGGACTATCTCGCGGCGAACCGCGATCTCGTCGTGAGTTTCTTGAAGGCCAGCATAGAAGGCTGGAAATGGGCACTCGACAATCCCGAGCCTACTGCCAAGTTCATGGTCGAGAAATACGGCAACCCCGGCCTCGACTACAAAGCGCAGCTCACCGAGGTCAAGGAGAGCAAGCCCTACATTGCCAGCGCCACAAATCCGCTGCTCGCGATCGACGTCCCGACATTCGAGAAAATCATCGAGGTCTACCGCAAGGTCGATCTGGTCAAGTCTCGGATGACCGTGAAGGAACTGTGCGACACGAGCTTCATCGAGGCTGCACACAGAGCTTGATCGAAGCGAAAGCGACACATGTCAGAGGATATCCGCGCGAAACGCGTGACAATGGTGTTCGAGGGGCGCGGTACGCCGGTGACCGCGCTCGAGGATGTCGACCTGCTCGTTCCCGCCGGCAGCTTCGGCGCGATCATCGGGCCAAGCGGTTGCGGTAAGTCCACGCTGCTCCGGTTGGCTGCCGATGTGCTCGGCGCGACCGCCGGAAGCGTGACGATCGGCGGGCGCACTCCCGCTGTGGCGCGGCGGGATCACAAACTCGGCTTCGTCTTCCAGAGCCCCACACTGCTGCCATGGCGCACCGTGCGCCAGAACGTGGAGCTGCCCCTGGATATCGTCGGAAGATCTCGGGCCAGCGGAGCGCACTCGGCAACCGACCTGATAAAGCTCGTCGGCCTGGAAGGGTTCGATAACGCGCTGCCCCACGAGCTCTCGGGTGGCATGCAGCAGCGCGCCGCGATCGCCCGGGCCCTGATGCTGCGTCCGACGATCCTGTTGCTCGACGAGCCTTTCGGGGCGCTCGACGAGATCACGCGGCAGCGCATGAACCTCGAGTTGCTGCGGATCTGGGCAGACACGGGAACGACGGCGCTGCTCGTTACGCATTCGATCGCCGAGGCCGTTTTCATGGCGGATCGCGTGTACGTTATGAGCCCACGCCCTGGGCGCATCACGGCCACGATCGAGGTAGTTCTGCCACGGCCCAGGACATTGGAGATGATGAAGAGCAGCGCGTTCTTCGACTACGTCAATCGCGTGCGCGACGGGCTATTCGGCCGCGAGGCGCAGGAGATGGCGCAGGCAGCCTCCGTTTCAGTGGAGGCCTATTGATGGCCGCGAGCCGTTCTCCGCACAGAATGCCGGCCGGCGTCTTTCCGACCATCACGCTCCTCATGCTGATCGGCTTGGCGGAGGCAGCCAAGCGCGGCGGCCTCTTGCCGGTTTTCGTTCCCGCACCTTCCGAGGTCGCCGCGCTCGTGTGGCAGAACCCGGCGCTGGTCAGCGCCAACGTGCTCCCGACCTTGGCGAAGGCCGCCTCAGGATATGCCATCGCTGGGCTGATCACGTTGGCTCTCGGCTCGATCGGCGTGCTGATCCGGGTGCTCTACGGGCCCATTTACAATCTTGGCGTCGGGCTGCACGCAATTCCGATCATCGCCACCGCGCCGCTGCTGGCACTGACCTTCGGCAATGGACCTCAGGTGCAGATAACGATCGCGGCCATGGCAAGTCAGTTCGCCATGCTGGTCGGCACCATGCAGGGTTTGCAGGCCGCCGATGCGCGGCAGCGCGAGCTGATGCACGTGTTGTCCGCATCGAGATCGCAGACACTGCGCTATCTGCTGGTGCCGAGCGCACTTCCCTACATTTTCGCAGGCTTCAAAATCGCGGCGCCATCCGCCGTGCTCGGCGCGGTTACCGCGGAGTGGGCCGGCGCCGATCGTGGCGTGGGCGCGATGATGCTCTATGCGCTGTTCGCCTACGACACGCCGAAAGTCTGGCTCTCGGTCGTGCTCACCTGCCTGTTGGCGGCTGGAGGCTACGGGCTATGGGCGCTCGCAGAACGGCTCGTGATCTACTGGGAGCGCGGCGTGGAGTTGGAGCAATAGAGATGGCTTCGACCAGGACCGCTGCTACGAGCCGAACACTGCGACGTATCTGTCTGGCGGCTGCCGGAGCGTCGGGCGTCATTTTTGCCTGGCAGGCGACAATCCTCTACTGGCGTATACCCGGCTATCTCATGCCGAGCCCCGCCAGCGTGCTCCATGCCGTCTTCACGAACTGGCAGGTGCTTGCCTCCCAGAGCAGCTATACGCTCGGCGCAGCCGCGATCGGGCTGACGATCAGCACCGCTTTCGCGGTTGTGCTGGCCTTGCTGTTCAGCATGAGCCGAACCCTCGAGCAGGCGTCGATGCCTGCCGTGATCGCCTTCCGCTCTGCCCCGGTCGCAGCCGTCGCGCCGATCATCATGCTGTTCTTCGGTCGCGGCATCGCGACCAGCATCGCGGTGGTTACGATCGTATCGTTCTTCCCGATGCTGGTGAACGTCTCGCGGGGCCTCAACTCCGCGGATCGCAACGCCGTCGAGCTGATGCACGTCTACGGCGCATCACGATGGCAGCAACTGCGGCTCGTCCGCATCCCGTTCGCCTTGCCTTACTTGTTTACGGGATTGCGCATCGCGGCGACCAGCTCGATCCTGGGCGCGATGCTGTCGGAGTGGATCACGGGCTCGCGTGGACTGGGATTTCTGATCCTGGAAAGTGGCGAGATGCGCGAGATCGAACTGCTGTGGGCCGCCGTTCTCACCTCGATAGTGGTCTCGCTGACCGTATTCTGGCTGACCTCGGCAGGCGAGCGGCGTGCGCTGCGCTGGAAGATTTGAGGCGATCAATGAGGTTGATTAGCGAAGTCGACGTCGACCGCTTGGTAGATCCGCGAATGGCGGTGGAAATCGCCGCGGCAGCGTTCATGCGGCAGTCGAGCGGAAGCCAGCCACTGCCGGGGCGTCTGGATCTAAGGCGTTCCGAACCCAGAGCCGGGATGCTTGTGCTTTCGGGCTACTCCTCAGGCGGGCTGGGCATCGTCAAGTCGAACATGCATACTTATCTCGGATCGCCGCCAGAGCGGACCACCGCGAGCCTTCTCGCACTGTGGGATATGCGGACCTGCCAGCCCTTGGCGCTGATCAGCTCGGCAGCGTTCAACGGTCACCGCACCGCGTCCGGGTTCGCAGCAGCCGCTCGCGTTCTGGCGAGATCCAACGCGTCGATGTTGACCGTTTTCGGCGCAGGGCATATGGCGGCGCCGACAATCGCCTATCTCGCCGCCGTGCGACCCATCCGGCATGTGTTGGTCAAGAGCCGCAGGCTCGAGCAGGCCGAGCAGCTGACCGCAGAACTCAGCGCCAGCAGCCGCTTTTCCGGCATTTCCTTCGAGGCGACCGCAGATGCGGAGCGCGCCGCGGCTGCCGCCGAAATCATTGCGTGCGTGACGAGCGCCGATGCGCCGGTGTTCCCCGGAGAGGCCGTGCGTCCGGGCACGTTCGTCGTGCTTGGCGGCGCAAACCGGCCGTCGGCTCGAGAGGTCGACGACGTGCTGATCAAACGCGCTCTCATTTATGCCGATCACCTCGCCGGCTGCCTCGAGAAAGCCGGCGACATCCGAGTGCCGCTCGCCAACGGCACGATTCGCGAGGGCGATCTCGCAGGGGAGATCGGAACCCTTTTGGCAATGGGCTCATCGCCACCGCTAGCGGACATCGTCGCATTCAAGTCGATCGGCATCGCACCACAGGACCTTGCACTGGCGGAGCATGTGCTCGAGCGAGCCGATGCGGCAGGCGCCGGCACGATCTACGATCCGATATCGGGCTGCATCGGCGGTTCAACACCATGAACACTTTGCTCATTGAAAACGCGATGATACTGACGCTCGATCCGCACGATCAGATTATCGAGAGCGGCCACGTGCTCATCGAGAACGAGCGGATCACGGTGGTGGGACCAGGTCCCTACACTGGTGCGGTCCGGTCGCTACGCACGATCGATGGTCGCAACCGGCTCGTTGCGCCGGGGCTCATCAACGCACACACTCACTCTCAGTCGAGCACCATGTCCGGTTTCGGCGACGGCCTCAGCCATCCCGCCTTCATGTGGCTTACGCA
>CAMAYR010000298.1 GCA_945862355.1 Devosia equisanguinis
GCCAAGGCCGGGCAGGACCAGAAGCAGCGCGAGGACCGCGCCCGTACAGACGAGCGGCAGCAGCAGGAGCGCGCCAAGGCCGGACAAGAGCGCCGTCCGTCGGATCGTGTCGAAGGCCGCGTCGACCGTCTGGAAGACCTGCAAAAGCAGCGCCGCGAGAGGGTCGAGGCCGGTGGCAAGCGCCGCATCATCGAGGAACCCGATCGCCGGGTAATCGTCCAGGAGCGGGGCCAAACGATCATCCGGCACGATGAATTGCAACGGTTCTCTCGCCTGGGGCGTGACGTGCGCACGGACCGCCGCGGCAGCGTCAACATCAGCATTTTCACACGACCGGGTGGTATTCAGGTCATTTCGGAGACCAACGACGAAGGTCGGTTACTGCGGCGCTATCGACGTGACCAGTCGGGCCGCGAAATTATTCTGATCGATAACCGCGCGTACTATCGACGGGCCCGGCGCGACGACTTCAAAATCGTTCTCAGATTGGCGGCGTTGCGGATCACCATTCCCCGCAACAAATACGTTGTCGATTACAGCCGGGCCTCGCGCGAGGACATCCTGGAGGCACTCACGGCTCCGCCGGTCGACCGCCTCGAGCGAACCTATTCGCTTGAGGAGATCCGACGCAGCCATCCGCTGAGGCAGCGGATGCCCCGAGTCGACCTCGACGAAATCAACTTCGATTTCGGGTCGTGGGATGTTTCGCGGGATCAACTGCCCCAGCTCGAGCGGCTCGCGAACGTGATAAAGTCGATACTTGAGCGCCAGCCCAACGAGGTGTTCCTGATCGAAGGGCACACAGACGCGGTCGGATCGGATATCGACAATCTGACGCTCGCTGACCGGCGCGCCGAGACGGTGGCCGTTGTCCTCACCGAGCAATTCGACGTTCCACCGGAAAACCTGGTGACGCAAGGCTATGGAGAGCAATTCCTGAAGGTAAAGACGGAAGAAGCCGAGCGTACCAACCGGCGCGTGGCTGTCCGACGGATCACACCGTTGCTTTCGCGGGGTGGCGAATTCGGCAGGAACACGGATGAGCGACGGCGCTGAACGTTCGCCCTCTCTGATCCGCTACAAGGTTGCGTGCCCGCTCTTTTCGAGCCAGCGGGCGTACTCCTCTCCAGAGCCGCGGATTGCTGGAATGGGACATGGCGTGCCGCCGGCTTCCCCGACGAGCCCGAACGCCACTGGAGTGCCTGGACCCTTCTTACTGGATGTCGGACTGTCGTCGACTGTGCACATCGCTGGATACTTCGGCTTTGTCGATGAACCTAGCCAAACGGAAATCGCCGCGTTCTCAGTGCCAGTCCGCGACGGGATACGGCCGAATGAGGATCGGCTCGGTTCAAACGGAAATCGCTGTCGCACGACCCGGCGCCACACATGCCGGCCGGAGAGAGGTAAGCAGATGAGCGAACACGTCGATGTCATCATCATTGGGTCTGGCACGGCGGGGCTATCCGCATTGCGTGAGGTGCGCAAAAAAACCGACGATTTTCTGCTGATCAATGACGGCTCCTGGGGGACGACCTGCGCGGCCGTGGGCTGCATGCCATCCAAGGCGCTGGTCGAAGCCGCGAATGCTTTTCACCGCAGGCTTGATTTCGAGGCCTTCGGGCTGAGTGGCGCCGAAGCCGTTGTGGCCGATATTCCTGCGGTTCTGGCTCGGGTGCGCCGCTTGCGAGATGATTTCGTCAAGGGTCCGGAAAAGGTGCGCGGCAATCTGGGCCCGCGCGCCATTGTCGGGCGGGCAAGGCTTCTGGGGCCTGACCGAGTGGCGGTAGAGGGCCGCGAGATTGCGGCGCGCCGCATCGTACTTGCCACCGGTAGTCGCCCCGTTGTGCCAACGAACTGGGCGCGGTTCGGCAACCGCATCTTGACAACTGATACACTTTTCGAACAACGCGACCTGCCGCGCCGCATTGCAGTGGTGGGCCTGGGCGCAATCGGCATCGAGATGGCACAAGCCTTATCGAGATTGGGGCTGGAGGTGACGGGGTTCGACGCGGTCAAGGCTCTGGCTGGCTTGACGGATCCGGAGGTCACAGGCGCCCTGCAAACGGCGCTCGAACGCGAATTCTCCCTCCAACTTGGCGCGGCGGTCGATTTGACGGAGGCCGAGGGCGGCATCGCTGTCAGCGGCATGGGAGGTAGTTTCACAGCCGATGCAATCCTGGCTGCGATGGGGCGACGCGCGAATGTCGACGATCTCGGTCTGGAAACGCTGGGCGTGGAACTCGATGACCGCGGTATGCCGCCAGTGGACCCGACCACGATGCAGATCGTGGGTCTCCCCGTCTATCTGGCCGGAGACGCCAACGGGGATCTGGCCCTCCTACATGAGGCCGCCGACGAGGGCCATATCGCTGGACAGAACTCCGCGGCCGAGCATCCGGTGCACTATTGCCGCCGCACACAACTGACAATCGTATTGTCCTCACCCGGCGTGGCAAGGGTAGGCGCGCGCCTTGTCGATTTGAACCCCGGTTCTATCGCCATCGGCAGAGCCGACTTTGCCCGGCAGGGCCGCGCCCGTATCGTCAAACGCAACGTGGGGCTGATGCGGCTCTACGCCGACAAGGAAACTGGGTGGCTCAAAGGGGCCGAAATGTGCGTGCCTGCGGCCGAACACATAGCTCATCTGCTGGCACTGGCCATCGAACGCGGCCTGACCGTACACGAAATGTTGGCCATGCCATTCTATCATCCGGTGCTCGAAGAGGGTCTCCGCAGCGCCCTTCGTGATCTTGCTCGTCAGCTGCCGCAAAGGGGCGCGTCGGACTTGTCGCAATGTCCCGCGTCAGGGTTCGAAGCCCTGGATTGACGACGAGGACAGTCCACCCCGGCGACCGTGACTGTGACATACGTATCCCCTTCGCTCAGAGTAGCACCGGCTTCACTGTGCCGAACCAACGGCAGCGCCGGGTCTCGTCGACCAGTGCCCGCATTGTTCGCGGTGGTCGCGTGACGAGCTGCTCGATGACGCGCGCTGCGATCCGTCCGATGCCCTTGGTCTTGCGGCGGTTGTGGCGGAACGCGAACTCGTCGAGGTAGGCTTGCAGGTGCTTGTCGCGTACAGCGCCAGCGTGCGTGCCGAGCATCCAGCGCTTCAACAGCGAGATCGTCCAGTGGCAGCCCTGAACGACATCGTTCTCGGCGCGCTCCGCCTTGGTCTGCACCTTCGGTTCGTGCGTCCGCTTCTCCAGGCTCTTCGCATTGTAGCCCGCGTGCCCGTCCGACACCACGCGTGCATCGGGCGCGATCTGCCCGGCCGCGAACAGCTTGCAGGTATCGGTGTCGTTGTTCTCGACGTGCGCGAGACGCACACGCCCGCCGGCCTCGCTGACCACGAGAACCAGCTCGTTGACGCCCGCTTTGACGAGCGCTTCGTCCACTTGCACGTCTGCGGCCAAGGGCTCGCGCTCCGGCCGTACCAGCGCGGTGCGCAGCTTGAGCAGCCAGGTCGTCGTGCCGAAGGCGCGCTCTCAGCGCGACGCCGTCTCGTAAGAGCCGAACCCCATGATGCGTTGCAGGTCCTTGGCGGAGATGCCGTTGCGGTGCGTGGCAACCTCGAACACCGCACGGAACCAAGCTTTCAGTGGCTTGCGCGTGCCTTCGAGCAGCGTGCCCGAGGTCAAGCTCGTCTGATGGCCGCTGTCCGCGCACGCGAACAACGTGCCGTTGCGCATCGGCCTTCCCATGCGCTTGCTCTGGCAGCGCTGGCAGGCCGGCTCACCGCCCCACCGGGCCGTCATCCAGTAGGCGCGGCAGTCGCCCTCGGTCGCGAACCGCGTATCGAACTCAGGGGCCGTCTTGGGAAAGTCACGCCACAGATCGTCTCGGCTCGCCTGCGTCATGGACCACTCCCCGGTTGGGGATCATGTCGCACGAAATTGCGCCGGTTCTGAGGGGCACTGAGCGAAGGGGATAGGTATGCGCGTCCATGCCGACATCACTTGCCGATACGGATACTGCCCAGCGAGCCGATGAGCCCGAAAGCCTGAAGCAGCCAAATCACTACGGCGATGACGACGACGACATTGAGAATCTGCTTAATCTTCCCGTCCATTGGGATGTAGTTGTTGACGAGCCAAAGCAGCAAACCAACGACAACTAGAGTGATTACCAGATTGATGAGGGGCATTTGTCCATCTCCTTCAAAGCGCGTTGAGATAATACCGGTCGTGCAGATATTCCTACTGACGCGGCCCCTTGTTTTGCGGAGCAGGTCTCGCGGGTCTTGGTGCCGCAGCAGGCCTCGGGGCACGGGGTGGTGGTGCGGCCCTCGGCACCGCCGGAGGCGGCCTACTCACGGAGGGTCTGCTTGTGGCGGGCCTGCCGACCGGAGGTGCTCTTCTCACTTCGGGGCGCGGCCTCGAGACTGAAGGTGGAGTTGCCCGCCGGATAGCATTGGGTGCCGCAGTCCGTGGCTTCGTCCGTGGCTCGCGAGATCTCGGGGGGGCGCTCGATCGAGGCGTGGGCTTGATCGAACGATCGGGTCTCGGCGTTGCCAATGGCTTCGCGTCCTTCGGCCTTGCCTTGGCGGCCGGCCTAATTCCTGGCGCAACTGCCGGTGGCCGCAGCCTGGGCGTTGCGGTCCCAGCCCTTGGCGCGCGATCGGCGGCAGGCGGAACTCCAGCAGGCGTCAATTGCTTCCCGCGGATTTCGCGCATTGCGGGCGACGTTTTGATATCCCGGTATTTATTGACGAGGACTGGAGCCTTATACCTGAATCGGTGACTTTGCGCACCGTTCGGCTGGCTGCTTTGCAAGTGGCTGGATCGGGGTGGCCGGTGGCAGAAGGGCGAAAGCGCGCAGGCTTCGCACTTCGCGGGGGCGACACGCCCCGGCGGCTGGCACTGCGACGCTGGC
>CAMAYR010000299.1 GCA_945862355.1 Devosia equisanguinis
CTTGCCGCCGTCGGCTACAACTTCGCAAGGCTGCTGGGCTGGTTCAGAGAGCTTTGGCGCGACCTGCTCGCTGTGATGGCGCTACTGTCGCTGGTAACCCAGCGCCCGGCTGCCGCGTGACCTAACGAAACTTCACGGCCGACTATCTCCCGGACCAAGTTGCCGCTGCATCAGCACGCTGTCGATCCAGCGCCCGAACTTGAAGCCGACGGCGTGCAGCGTGCCTGAGAAGGTGAAGCCGCAGGTGCGGTGCAGCGCTATGGAGCCCCACTGCCGGCTATCCCCGATCACCGCGATCATCTGTCGATAGCCGCGCGCCGCCGCCTCCTCGATCAGCGCGTCGAGCAAGGCCCGCCCCACACCCTGCCCCTGCACGTTGTCGGCCACATAGACGGAATCCTCCACCGTGAACCTATAGGCCGGCCGCGAGCGGTAGACGTTGGCATACGCATAGCCGACGACCGCGCCGGACCGCTCGGCCACGAGAAAGGGATAGCCGGCGGCGACGATCGCCTCGATCCGCGCGAGCATCTCGTCCGCGCCGGGCGGCTCGAGCTCGAATGTCGCCGTCCCGGTGAGCACGGACGGCGCGTAGATGGCAGTGATGGCGCCAGCGTCGGCGGGCGATACGGGGCGGATGGCAACGTCTTTCATGGCTTCACGCTGCTTGGGTTCTTGTCGGTTGGCGAGTGCCAGCGGCAAGCCGTATCGCGATTGACATGGCCGCAGCGAGCCGTATGTGATCGAACCACGACAAGAGTGCAACAAGGGAGGAAGGGTCATGCAGCTTTCGAGGATGACGGGTTTGGCCGCAATCGCCGCGCTCGGCCTGGGCATCGCCGCTCAGCCGGCGACCGCGCAGGGCCCACAGCTCAACCTGATCGTCGGCTTTGCCGCCGGTGGCTCTGCCGATAGCGTGGCTCGCGTGGTCGGCAGCCGTCTGGGCGAGAAGCTCGGCCAGAAGGTCGTGATCGAGAACCGTCCCGGGGCAGGTGCCAACGTGGCAGCCCGCACCGTCACCACCAGCACCGCCGACGGCAACACACTGCTCGTGACGACCGCCGCGCTGCCGATCAACAACACGCTCTACAAGAACAAGGGCTTCGACATCGCCGACCTTCGGCCGGTGGCGATTGCGGGCACCACACCCGAGACGTTCGCCGTCAACAAGGCCAACCCGTCCAAGACGCTCAAGGATTTCATCGCCGCCTCGAAGGACAAGAAGATCAACTTCGGTACGGCAGGCGTGGGCACCGGCTCGCACATTTTCGCAGCCTACTTCTTCAAGATGATCGCCAAGGTGGAAGCGTCACACGTCGCCTTCCGCGGCGGGCCGGACGCCACCAACAACCTGCTCGGCGGCCACGTCGACATGGTGGCGGCCTCGCTGTCGGGCTTTGCCGCACAGATCAACTCGGGCGCGATCAACGGCATCGCGATCGCGACGGAGAAGCGGTTTGCTGCCGTGCCCAACGTGCCGACGTTCTCGGAGGCGGGTTATCCCGGCCTGACGTCGGTGTCTTGGGCCGGCTTTTTCGCGCCGGGCAAGGCGCCGGATGCCGTAGTCGCGCGCCAGAACGCGGCGATCCTGGAGATCATCAAGGAGAAGGACATCAACGAGCGGCTCGTCAAGATCGGTTTCACGCCGATGCTGGCGAACCTCAAGGATACCGAAGCCTTTTTCAAGCGCGAGCTCGCCGACTGGGGCAAGATGGTGCGCACGCTCGGCCTATCCGTGGAGTGAAACCAGCACCAAAACTCGCCTCCCCCGAGTTCCCGACCGGACCGACCCGAAGTGCTCGGCCCGATATGACCCCTGCCCGATACTTGGAGGCTACCTCGACATGCCACGTTTCCCTGGCGACTTCCCCGCGGGTGTCATTCCCGCTTGCATCCTGCCATTCCACGACGACCTGAGCCTCGATCTCAAGTCGTTCGCCAAGCATCTCCAGCACACCGCCGCCGTGCCGGGGCTGTCGGGGATCACCATCAACGCGCACTCCACCGAGGTCGCCTCCTGCACGCTCGACGAGCAGCAACAGGTGATGGACGCGACGATGCACGCCGTCGGCGACAAGCTTCCGATCGTGCATGGCATCTACGCCGAGGGCAGCATGGAGGCGGCGCGGATCGCCAGACAGGCCACGAAGCAGGGTGCCGCCGCGCTCCTCGTTTTCCCGCCGGGACCGTTCACCCTCGGCCAGAATACTGAAATGGTGCTCGCCCACTTCAAGCGCATCGCCGACGCCAGCGACCTGCCGATCATCGCGTTCCAGTATCCGCTGGCCAGCGGGCAAGGCTATCCCCATGACACGCTGAACCGGCTGTTCGACGAGGTGCCGACCGTCCGCGCCATCAAGGATTGGTGCAACAACGTGCCCCAGCACGAGCGCCACATCATGGATCTGCAGAGCCGTGCACGCCCCGTGAACGTGCTCTCCACGCATTCCTCCTGGTTGTTCTCATCGCTCGTGCTCGGCTGCAACGGCCTGCTCTCGGGCTCGGGTAGCGTGATCGCCGACCTGCAATCGGAGTTGTTCCGCGCCGTGCAGGACAACGACCTGGCCACTGCGAAGGCGGTGAACGCGCGCATCCGCGTCATGACGCAGCTCTTCTACGCCAGCCCCTTCGTCGATATGCACAACCGCATGAAAGAGGCCCTGGTTCTGCTCGGTCGCATCCCCCGCGCCGTCGTGCGCCCGCCGCTCGTCAAGATCTCCAGGCCCGAGATCGAGCGCATCCGCCTGGGGCTGATAGAGGCCAAGCTACTCGATGCCGACAAAGCGATGGCCGCCGAGTGAAGGCCGAGAGCAGGCAGGGAGCGGCCCCGGACCTTTCCCCACCCAAGTCGGCCGCTCCATCGAGACGTCGATGCAACCAAGGATGGCCAGTGCTTGCCTGTTGTGCTTGGCTGTTGTTGACATGAACGACTGGCTCCCCCATACCCTGCCGTCATAACCGGACCGTTCGTCGACGATCCTCCGGGGCGTGCATTGGATCCTTCTGGTCCACCGATGCGCCCTGGTCCCCGCCCGCCAGCGAGTTTCGCCAGCGGGCGCTTTGGCGTTTGGCGGTTTCCGACGGGTTTGATCGAGTGGACCTTCTTTGAGCTTCGCCACGCAACCATATCTGTCATTGCATTCGCGCCCTGCGAGGCCGACGCGCGAACGGCTGCCTCGCCGTTGGCGCGGCCCCGCGGCATCGTTTCCGCCGAGCACGATGGCAGTCCCGATGCCACGTCTTCTCGGCGAGACCGCGACTGAGGCCCGGCGCGAGCGCCGTGACCAGCAAGGTTTGAGCGAAGCGAATCCAGGCCGCGAGCGTTAAAATGTTCCAGAACCTTTCCGATCGCCTGTCAGGCATTCTTTCCAAGCTCACCGGCCGTGGCGCGCTGACCGACAGCGACGTCGCCGAGGCGATGCGCGAGGTGAGGCGCGCCCTGCTCGAGGCGGATGTCGCGCTCGAAGTGGTTCGCAACTTCACCGACGAGGTGCGCAAGAAGGCGGTCGGCCAGGAGGTCGTGAAGTCGGTCACGCCCGGCCAGATGGTGGTCAAGATCGTCCACGACGAAATGGTCGCCATGTTGGGCTCGGACGCCGAGCCTATCGACCTTAATGCGCCCGCTCCGATCGCCATCCTGATGGTCGGTCTGCAGGGCTCGGGCAAGACGACCACGACGGCCAAGATCGCCTGGCGCCTGACTAACCGCGACAAGAAGCGGGTGCTCATGGCGTCCCTCGACACGCGCCGGCCGGCCGCGCAGGAACAATTGCGCGTGCTCGGCACGCAGACAGACGTACCCACCTTGCCGATCGTCGCCGGCCAGACGCCGATCGAGATCGCCCGGCGCGCAATGGAGGCGGGCCGCCTCGGCGGCTACGACGTCGTGCTGCTCGATACAGCCGGCCGCACGACCATCGACGAAGCGCTGATGACGGAGGTGGCCGACGTCAAGCGCGCCACCCAACCCCACGAGACGCTGCTCGTCGCCGACAGCCTCACCGGCCAGGACGCCGTCAACACCGCCAAGGCCTTCGAGGCACGCATCGGCGTGACCGGAATAGTTCTCACTCGTGCCGACGGCGATGGCCGCGGCGGCGCCGCGCTGTCGATGCGCGCAGTCACCGGCAAGCCGATCAAGCTGATCGGAACCGGCGAAAAGTGGGACGCGCTGGAAGACTTCCACCCTTCGCGCATCGCCAACCGCATCCTCGGCATGGGCGACATCGTCTCGCTGGTGGAAAAGGCCGCCGCCAACTTCGACGCCGACAAGGCGCAGGCGATGGCCGCCAAGATGAAGAAAGGCGAGTTCGACATGGACGATCTCGCCGACCAGTTGCGCCAGGTCCAGAAGATGGGCGGGCTCGGCGGCATCATGGGGATGATGCCGGGCGCGGCGAAGATGAAGGCACAGATGGGAGACGCCAACCTCAACGAGGGAATGCTGAAGCGTCAAGCCGCGATCATCTCCTCGATGACCAAGCAGGAGCGGCGTAGTCCCAAGATCATCGACGGCAAGCGCCGCCGCCGCATCGCCTCGGGCTCTGGCACCAAGGTCGAGGACATCAACAAGCTGCTCAAGATGCACCGGCAGATGGCCGACATGATGAAGGCCATGGGCAAGAACCGCGGCCTGATGGGCAAGCTGTTCGGCGGCATGGGCGGCGGCGGCATGCCCCAGCCGACACCCGAGCAGATGGCCGCGCTCGAAAAGGGACAACTGCCCAAGGGGATGCCCGGCCTCCCGCCCGGCGGCCTTCCGAAGGGGCTGCCCGGGATGCCCGGGATGCCCGGGGGCGGCGCACCGAAGTTTCCAGGTTTCCCGGGGCTCCCGGGAAAGAAGAAGTGAGTGGTGCGACGT
>CAMAYR010000300.1 GCA_945862355.1 Devosia equisanguinis
CGGAAACGGCGCTGGCCAGGACAGTTGCGGCGATAGCGGCGAGGATCAGGGATTTCATGGCTTCGTTCCTTGCTGATACGAGTTGTCTATACGGATTGGGATATTGCGATCTTCGGCGGAGCTCAGCCGTGGCTGCTGCCCAGGCGCTCGATCTCCTGGAAGATCTTCTGCCCGTCGAAGGGCATCTTGCGCTCGGCTGCCTGGACGGAAACGGCGCTGGCCAGGACAGTTGCGATGAGGGAGGCAGCGAGAATAGCGGTCTTCATGATCATCTCCGTAGGGTTGCTCATTGGTGGCCATTTCGGCCTTTTTTCTCGAGCTCGCCGACCGCTTCGTCCGTGTTGGTCTGCCGTGCTCGATGAAGAGAATATGCCGGCATTCCCGCCTCAACTGCAAAGCAACAGCACGTCACCTGAGCCTCACCTTCCATCGCGATTCCGTGAGCAGTCACGTGAACGGCCTTCGGGTCTGCCGCCGCCTGCTTCACGCCATGCCGCACCCCTGCCCGTTGAATCCGGCGCCCGACCCTGCTTAAGCTCGACCAGCCGACCATCATGAGCCAATCGAGGGTGAACCTTTGTCCAGCATCACGATCAACGTCAGTCTCGGCGGCACGCCGAGCAAGGTGACCGTCCACCAAGCCGTCATCGCGGGCTGGACCGGTCGCGATCCGGCAGCCGTGCAAAAGCACATCAAGGAGCTCGAGGAGTTGGGCGTTAAGGCCCCGGCGTCGACGCCGATCTTCTACCGCGTGTCAGCCGCCCGCATCACCACCGCCGAGACCATCGAGGCGACCGGCACCGCATCGAGCGGCGAGGTCGAGTACGTGCTTCTGCAAACCGGCGGCAAGCTGTGGGTCGGCGTCGGCTCCGACCATACCGACCGCGAGGTCGAGACCTACGGGGTAACCGTTTCCAAGCAAATGTGCGACAAGCCGATCGCTGCTTCGTTCTGGGCCTTCGAGGACTGCGCCGGGCACTGGGACAAGCTCATGCTGCGCTCCCACATTCCCGAAAAAGGCGGACGCGTGCTCTACCAGGAAGGCGCTGTCGCCGGGATGCTCTCGCCGGCCGACCTGATCGGGCGCTACACCAGCGGCGGCAAGGCGCTTGCCGAAGGCACGATCATGTTCTGTGGTACCTTCGCTGCGAAAGGCGGCATCCGCCCCGCCGACCGTTTCGACTACGAGATCGAGGATCCCGTGCTCGGCCGCAGAATCGCTGGCGGCTACGCCATAACGACCTTACCCGTGCTTGGATAAGTGCAGGTTGTACGTTGGGTTAGGCCCGCTCCGCTGGTCGTAACCCGACATTTTCGCAGAACGTCGGTAAATCGTCGGGTCACGCAGCGCGAGGCGCGCAGGCAACCTAACCTACGAAGAGAATGCAATGCCCTCATCCAATCCCGTACTCATAGCCGGCGGTGGCCCCGTCGGTCTCCTCTGTGCGCTGCTCCTGGGGCGCGCCGGCATTCCTGTGCGGCTGTTCGACGCCAACCCATGTCTCCAGGACGATCCCCGTGCGGCGACCACTCACCCAGGCACGCTCGATGTTCTTGCTGCCGTGCCCGGTCTCGTCGACGACATGGCCCGGGTCGGTCTCGTGACGCCGATCTTCCAGTTCTGGGACCGGCCGACCAACACGATGATCGCCGAGTTCGATCATGCCGTTCTGAAGAACGACACGAGGCACCCCTTCGTCATCCAGTGCGAGCAGTTCAAGACGGCGAAGCTTCTGCTGGAGCGCGTCGTCAAGGTGTCCAACGTCGAGGTCTTATTCAATCACACCGTCGTCGACGTCACCCAGGACAGCGCCGGCGTAACCGTCAAGGTCGATACCCCCTCGGGCCAGCAGTCACACACCGGCACCTGGCTGATCGGCGCCGACGGCGGCCGCAGCACGGTGCGCAAGCAGGCAGGTATCGCCTTCGAGGGCTTCACCTACGAGGAGCGCTTCCTCGTGCTGACCACGCCGTTCGATTTCGCCGCCAACCGCGGCTATTGCGAGCGCACCTACTTCGCCGACCCCGAAGAGTGGTGCAACTGTTTCAAGGTCGCCCACGACGGCCCGCCGGGCCTGTGGCGCACGGTCTTCCCCGCCGACTCCAACGAGGATCCGGAAAAGACGCTGAGCGATGCAGACGTGCACGCGCGGATGCAGAAGTTCTTCCCTCTGCCCCGCCAGCACGACATCGTCCACCGCAATCTCTACACCATTCACCAGCGCGTGGCGGGCACCTTCCGCCAGGGCCGCGTGCTTCTCGCCGGCGACAGCGCTCACGTGAACAACTCTATCGGCGGCATGGGTCTCAACGGCGGACTGCAGGATGCTGCCAACCTTGCCGAGAAGCTGATCGAGGTCGTGGTCGGCGGCGGCTCCGACCGCCTGCTCGATCTCTACGACAAGCAGCGCCGCACGGTGACCAACGAGTTCGTTCAGTCCCAGACCATCGCCAACAAGAAGCGTCTGGAGGCCCGCGATTCCGAGACCCGCAAGAAAAACTTCGAGGATCTGCGCGAAAGCGCCGGCGATCCCGCGAAGGCCCGCGAGTTCCTGCTTAAAACCGGCATGATTGCAATGCAGCAGCGCGCCGCCTCGATCACATTGGAGAGTGCATGATGTCGAACGCAACAAAGCCCACGGCAAAGCCGTTCCTCGCCCTGGCGAACGCATTCCGCGCCGGCAGCGACACGCCCGCAGCGCTGCTCGAGCGTTGCTTCGCCGCCATCGACGCGCGCGAGAGCGAGTTGCAGGTCTTCACCGCCCAGAACCGCGAAGGTGCCAAGCGCGCTGCCGACGAGGCGACGAAGCGCTGGCGCGATGGCAAGCCGCTGTCGCCCGTCGACGGCATGCCGGTAGGCGTGAAAGACGTCATCGAGAGCCGTGACATGCCCACGCAGATGGGCTCGCCTCTCTTCGCCGGTCACAACACCGGCTACGACAGCGCTTCGGTGCGCGCGCTCCGCGAGGCCGGCGCCGTCATCGTCGGTAAAACGGTTACGACCGAGTTCGCCGCGACGGAGCCAGGCCCAACGCGCAACCCGTGGGACACCCAGCGCACCCCGGGCGGCTCTTCGTCGGGCTCGGCGGCAGGCGTGGCCGCCGGCTATTTCTGCGCCGCGCTCGGCACCCAGGTCGTCGGCTCGATCCTGCGGCCGGCGAGCTACTGCGGCGTGTACGGTATGAAGCCGACGACCGGCGCCATCAATCGCGGCGGCAGCATGGACCACATGAGCCAAAGCGCTCAGGGCTTCCTGGCGGCATCGCTGGCCGACGGCTGGGCCGTGCTGCGCGCCATCGCCGACCGCGCCGGCGGCGATGCCGGCTATCCCGGCCTGTACGGACCAGCCGAGACGCCAGCCGCGACCCGCCCCAAATCGCTCGCCTTCCTCGAGACGCCCGGTTGGGCGGAAACCGGAGAGGCCGGCAAGGCAGCCCTCGAGACAGCCATCCAGCGCCTGCGCGATGCCGGCGTCACGGTGCTGACGCGCCGCGACACAGCGGAGGTCGAGGCCGTCGAGGTCGCCCTGGGCAAGGCGATGGTCCTGACCCGCAAGATCAACGCCTGGGAATCGCGCTGGCCCCTCAACACCTTCGCCGACCGCGACGCCACGAAGCTCAGCCAGACCATGCGCGATCGCCTGAAGGAGGCCGAGGCCATGACGCTCGCCGAGTATCGCGAGCACCTGGCCGGGCGTGAGCAGGTGCGCGCCGTCTACACGCGCCTGGCCGCCGTTGCCGAGGCCTCCGTTACCCTCTCGGCCCCGGCCGAAGCGCCCGTCGGCATAAAGGGCACGGGCAATCCGATCTACGTGGTGCCGGGCTCGCTGCTAGGCGTCCCGGCCCTGTCGATGCCGCTGCTCGCCTGCAACGGCCTGCCGCTCGGGCTGCAGTTGATGGGCTACGCCAACAAGGACGCCGAGCTCGTGGCTGCAGCCGCCGGCATCGAGGCGATCGTCGGCAACGCAGCCTCCATTCGAGCCTGAGGGAGAGGAAGCCCGCGACGATCCGGATCGCCAAAATCCGACTTGGGGACTCGACAATCGATCGCGGTCGCGCCATCTAGAGGTCAGGAAATATCGAGGCGAGCGGGGCCGAGGCGCCCCGCCGCCAGCACTATTCGGAGCGACCCATGTTCATCCAGACCGAGGCAACGCCGAACCCGGCAACCTTGAAGTTCCTTCCCGGCAAGGCGGTGCTGGCCGATGGCACCGCCGACTATCGCAGCACCGACGAGGCCGCGGGCTCCCCGCTGGCGCAGCGCCTGTTCGAGGTCGATGGCATCTCCGGCGTGTTCCTCGGACCAGACTTCATCTCCGTGACCAAGGCCGATGGCGAGTGGCAGCACCTGAAGCCTGCCGTCCTCGGCGCGATCATGGAGCACTACATGTCCGGTGCCCCGGTCGTCGCCAGCGGCGGCGCCAACGACGCGGCCGGCGTCAACTACGACCCTAAGGACGAGGAGACCGTCCAGACCATCAAGGAGCTGCTGGAGACCCGAGTGCGGCCTGCCGTCGCCAATGACGGTGGCGACATCACCTTCCAAGGCTTCCGCGATGGTGTCGTCTACCTGCACATGCGCGGCGCCTGCGCCGGCTGCCCGAGCTCGACTGCGACGCTGCGCGGCGGCATCGAGAACCTGCTGAAGCATTTCTGTCCCGAGGTCCAGTCTGTGGAAGCGGTCGCCGCCTGAGCGGGCCGCCCCGGGCGAGCCAGATCTTGGCCCGCCCCTCAGCCCATCGCCGCCACGATCCGCTCCGGCGTGATCGGCAGCTCACGCACGCGCACGCCGAGCGCATTGTGGACCGCATTCGCGATCGCCGCCGCGACCG
>CAMAYR010000301.1 GCA_945862355.1 Devosia equisanguinis
CGTGTCGGTGTCCGACTGCACGATCTCGAAGCTTCGCATCCCATCACCTGCCGAGTGAGCCGCCCTCGACAAGAGAAATAGCTGATTCGCAAACCAACCCAGACCCTTACGCCATCACCACCGGATCGGAGTTACGGAAGCAGGATATAAGGCAATTGCCGGTTTTTTCGATCGGGACGAGCTGGTGTCGTTCGCGCATCGATATATCGGGTCGCCTTGCCTTCCCACCCAGGAAATCTACGCCACGCACGAGCGCGTCCCAGATGCGCCCGTGGCACCGACCCATTTCGACAAGCTGTGGAATTTAAAGTTCATGTTCTACGTCGATGATGTTGGCCAGGGCAACGCGCCGTTTGGCATCATACCCGGCAGCGGGGTCGCGAACCGGGAAGCGTTCAGACGGATCTTTGATGATAATCAAATAAACATACTGAGCATGAGCGACAGCCGCTACCAGGCAATGAGCAACTTGTGCCCGCCGGAGCTGGACACTGCGGTCGTCGAAATTACGGCTCCTGCCGGTACGCTGATCGTGTTTGACACCGACACGTCGCACCGAGCGCGCCCAGTCGAAGCGGGCAAGGAGCGTAGGATCCTGCGCGGCCATTGCGGCCCTTATGCCAAGTACGAGCGCGTCAAAAAGTACTCCAGGCAGTGGTGGCGCGGCGAGAAGGCCTACAGTAGGTTCGATGAGATCAAGGACAAAATTCTGATGCGAACCTGATGTCGCGAAGGATTCGTCTGGACGACCGATTGATGACGCGTAGCTTCGACAATACGGCGCGCAATTCGGCTGCGATAGGGTAGCCAGCGATGAAGCTTGCGTACGGTCGCCTGTTGACCTGGAGCTTCGACCGAACGGCGCGCCTGTGGGCCGTTGACGGCACCCCTGGCCTCGTGCTGCAGGGGCATACCAGTACAGTTAGGGGTGCACGTCAACTTGCAGGCGGTCGCCTGCTGACTGGAGCGCCGACGATACGGCGCGGCTGTGGCCGTTGGAGTGAACCGGCATGCAATTTTGATGTTGTGGACGGCCCCTGAACCACCGTCGCGCCAGTCGCGGCAGTGGTGAAGATGACGGAGACGTCAATATGGGAGCAGGCCATGACCACTCTGCAGACGATCGGACTCGATCTCGCGAAGAACGTGTTTCAGGTTCATGCTGTCGACGGTAGCGGCAAAGTTGTTGTGCGGCGGCAATTGCGTCGTGCCGACGTCCTGAAGTTTTTTGCGAGCCAACAGCACAGTCTCATCGGCATGGAGGCGTGCGCATCAACACATTTCTGGGCACGTGAGATCGGCAAGCTCGGACACGAGGTCCGGCTGATGGCGCCGGCTTACGTCAAACCATACGTGAAGCGCGGTAAGACCGATGCCGCTGACGCGGAGGCGATTTGCGAGGCGGTTACGCGTCCAACGATGCGCTTCGTCGCCGTGAAGTCCGCAGAGCAGCAGGCTCGTCTGATGGTCCACAAGGCTCGCGAGCTTCTCGTTCGACAAAGAACGATGTTGACGAACGCATTGCGGGCGCACCTGGCCGAGTTCGGGTTCATCGCTGCGCAAGGCCCGGGAGGCTTTGCCCATCTTGCCAAGGTGCTGGCTGAGCAGCGCGCAAATCTGCCGCCATTTGCACTCGATGCCTCGACGGTCTCAGCCGGCAGATCGACAGCATCAGCACCGAGATAGAACAGCTCGATGAACGCATTATGCAGTGGCACAGATCCGATCGGGCGAGCCAACGTCTTGCAACCATCCCCGGCGTCGGACCGATCACGGCGAGCGCCATAGCCGCCAGCGTTCCAGACGCGAGCTTGTTCCGATCGGGGCGACAGTTTGCGGCGTGGCTCGGACTGACACCACGCGAGCATTCCAGCGGCGGCAAGGACCGCAAACTCGGCATCAGCAAGCAGGGCGACGCCTATCTGCGAAGGCTACTCGTCGTCGGCGCCACGGCTGTGCTGCGCTACTCGCGCAAGCAAAGTGCGACCAACAGCTGGGCCGCACGCATGTTGATGCGCAAGCGCCCGAAGATCGTTGCCGTGGCGCTTGCCAACAAGACGGCTCGGATCGCGTGGGCATTGCTGAGCCGAAACGAAAGCTACATCGCGCGTCCCGCCTGAAGCGGAACTGCTCGATCGACGAATGCGCCAGGGTGCAAGGAGGAGATGACGAACCGGCCGCGTCCCGGGATCGGAACGACGACGGATCGCGGCCGAGCGTCTCCTGCACCTGCAGCGCGAGCCCGTTCATGCCGCGCCGCATGTCGGTGCGCCCAACCGCGAGCCAGACCGAAACATCCGACGGGACAGGGATCATCGCTTCCTCAGAACGTTAAGCACGCGCTTCAGCGCGCGCCCGTCGAAGCTCGAACCGACACGGACGCGGCAATCGCCGCCGACCTCGACCTCGATCGTCTCGGAAGCCGATGGCGCTGGCTTCTCATCGGGCTCAGGCGTGATCGTCACCGGCACCAACGCCGGAGGCGACGCCGGCGAGAACGCCTTGTCGACCTTCCGATGCCGCCGGCGCCATGCAAAAACCTGGTTGGCGTTGACGTCGTACTGACGCGCCACCACCGACACCGATGCACCCGGCAGACTCGTCGCTGCCACGATCTCGCGCTTCAGCGCCTCAGGCCAGCGTTTGTTCCGACGCCGCTCACCACTTGTGTCCACATCCGACATTGTGGGCACATGCCGCGACAAGGCGGCGCTCACCGGAGGAAGACCACCTCAGCACATTTCTCACACATGCTCTCGCAGGCTTGTGACCCGTGGGTGACCCGAGCGCTCCCAAACACAACAAAGCCGCCTTACGGCGGCCTCGCTAATCTCAGCGATTTCAATGGGTAAGGTTGGTTGCGGGGGCTGGATTTGAACCAACGACCTTCAGGTTATGAGCCTGACGAGCTACCGGGCTGCTCCACCCCGCGTCACCATTGCTGCCTAGCTTCCGCGTTCGCGCACCGCGCTCACCGCAAAACTCTTGGCAACACCAATCTCTAACCCGCCCAAGTTCCCAGCAAGGAGCGAGTGAGCCGTCCGCCAAGTCGCATCCGGCAGCCGGCTTATAGCATATCCGATCCGGATGTGAACCCTCGTCGAGAGGTATTGCTAGAGGGTCGCAGGCCCTACCTCATCGGCCAACATGACATTCCATATGATCGCCGCCTGGAGCAGGGTTCGTACAGGAAACACGCCCCCCAAGCACCGGCTGAGTCGCAGCCCGGCACATCGCCTGCCGGCCCAGCGCCTGCACCCTGCAGGGAGCCCGCTGTCGTTGCCGCCAGACGCGACGGCCTCGTTAGCGTTCCAGTTGCGAGATTTGTTACCCCATGCAGCACAGTTCAGAATAAATATCGCAACCAGAAGAGAATCCAGTAAGCCTATGACTAAATTGTATATTACACACACGACGTTTGGTTGGTAGATCCGCCGCGAGCGGGCACCAGACGTCAGATGCGCTACACTAGAATGCGATCGTCCGAGATAGAACCATCAGAGGACGTGAATCGCAGGTAGATTCAAGGGCTGGAGTCCTTCCGGCGGTTCCACTTCAGCCGGAAAGACTCTAGGGATCGGGTGGCTTTACCCCATAAACCCATCGACCCGCGCTGGCCGCAGCGATAAGGAGGCGTGTGGCGCCCCCGTTGGGCGTGGTTCCGGGGGGAGGGGAAACATGCTGCTGGCGGGCCTGACGTGCTACGTCGTGCTGCAATTCGCGATCGGCGTGTGGGTCTCACGGCGCATCTCGAGCGACACCGACTACATTCTTGCCGGCCGCACACTCGGGCCTACGCTCGTCGCATTTTCCGTGTTCGCCACGTGGTTCGGCGCCGAAGCGATCGTCGCGACGACCGGGGAGGTCTACAAGCAAGGCCTCAGCGGCGCCCTCGTCGATCCTTTCGCCTACGCCACCGCGCTCGTTCTGGCCGGAATCGTTCTCGCCAGCGTTCTATGGCGCCAGGGCTTCACCACCTTCGCGGACCTGTTCGAGCAGCGCTACTCCACGACTACCTCCAAACTCGTCGTTCTTGTGTTGCTACCCGGCTCCATTTTCTGGGCCGCAGCCCAGATCCGCGCGTTTGGGCAGGTGCTGAGCTCCTCTTCCGGCATGAGCCTGTGGCTCGCCATTTCACTCGCAGCCGTTCTGGTCGGAGCCTATACGATGATCGGTGGGCTACTCGCCGACAGTGTCACGGATTTTCTGCAAGGCCTCATCGTCATCTTCGGGCTCATCATCCTCACCTCTGTCGTCGGCTCTCATGTCGGCGGCATCTCGGGCGCCCTCGCACAGTCGGAGCCGGAACGGCTGGGGGTACTGGCGGCCTTCCAGGACAAACCGCTGGAGAGACTCGAGCACATCGCAGTTGCCCTGTGTGGCTCGATGGTCGCCGTCGAGCTGATCTCTCGCTTCCTCGGCGCGCGCTCGGCGGAAGTCGCACGAGCCGGCACGATCGCCGGCGGCCTGCTTTATTGCTGCGTCGGCCTGATGCCGGTGTTCCTTGGACTGAGCGCCTCGGTTCTCGCCTCCCGCGATCCCGCTCTCAACGCTCTGCTTGGAGACGCCGAGCAGGTAGTTGCCACCTTGGCGCGCTACTACATGCCGACCTTCGGGTATGTGATATTCGCCGGCGCGATCGTCTCAGCGATACTGTCCAACGTGCATTCCTCGCTGCACGCACCGGCCGCGCAGGTCTCGCACAACGTCATCCTGAAAATGCAACCGAGCCTCGATGCCCGCGGCCGCCTGCGTACTGTCCGCCTGACCGTTCTCGCGTTATCGATAG
>CAMAYR010000302.1 GCA_945862355.1 Devosia equisanguinis
CGTAGCGAACCTTCAAATAGTCGTCCACGTCGAACATCCCCCGCCCTCGGCCGAACGCGGCACAGGGCTTCCAGTTGCCGGACTTTTACTCCGGCGCAACCGACCGACTCGGTTGCCTCACTGAGGGATTTTGTCTCCGGCGCTTACATGATGCCGAGAAGGTCGGCCTGAACCTCACGAGACGGCAACGACGGCTCATGCTAATCAGCTTTCTCGTGTCTGTGATGGTAGGTGCCTTACTTGCGTCGCTGGTTCCGCGCTAAGGGGGTAGCATGCGCCGTGTAGCCGTTGCGTTCGGGTTGATGTTGTTGGCGTCCGACGCCCAAGCTCAGGTTCAGGTCAGCGATGCCGACACGTTGGTGGTGAGCGGCGTGAAGTTCCGTCTCGATGGGATTGATGCGCCAGAGCGGAAACAACTATGCCTTCTCCCCGAGGGCAAGCCGTGGCTGTGCGGGGAAGCCGCGATGACCGCCCTCAGTCAGTTCATCAATTCAAGGCCCATGACCTGCGAGGATCGCGGACCAGATTCCAAGTATCCCGACCGCCGCATTGGACGATGTTCAGTAGGCGGGGAAAGCATCGAGCACTGGCTGGTCCGCAAGGGCTGGGCTATCGAGTTCAAGGTTCACTCCAACGGGCGGTTTGCTGTCGAGGAAAGCAATGCCCGAACGAACAGTCGAGGCATCTGGGCAACTTGCTTCACGGACCCACGGGACCACCGATACTCGAACAAGAGCAACGCAACGTTCCTGGGGCAGTGCCCCGCTGACATCGAGCCTGTCCGCAAACAGTTGTTCGGTCATGTTCGGTTCTTCAAGGCGAAATTATTCGCGTTGGCCCGACAGGCGAAGACTGGCTTCACGGGCATTTATCACGCGGAAGGCTGTGCTTCGTATGGCAAGATGGCAGATGAGCCTGATGGCTCTCGTTTGATGTTCTTCGCATCTGCTGCCGATGCGGAGTTGGCGGGCTTTCGCAAGGCGAAGAACTGCCTGAAGTGAAGGGGCACTCAAGCTCGTCGGATTGGCATCTGGCAAGGTGAGAGCCAAGCCCCCTGGGAGTTCCGTGCCCAGCGCTGGGCGAGACATGCGGCCCGTGCTCCCAACGGTTGTCCGATCATCGGCAACGAGAAGTCCCGCATCTACCACACGCCCTGGTCACGGGGGTATCCGAGGCTGTTCGAAGGGCTGGTGGCCGAACCTGACATGAAGGGCCGCCGATGGTTCTGTGATGATCGACAGGCCGCCTCTGAAGGGTATCGGCCCGCGAGATGATGCGGACCAGCCCAATGATTGCCATGCTCCAAGGGCATTATGATCTTTGTGAGGGCAGGCTGATTGCGGGCGGGCACGGCTGCATCATCCCCCGTCTCCATCCTCCCGATCACAAAGTGCTTGCCGCGATATTGGCCGACGACGATCTGGTCGGCAGAAGGGCCTCCTATGAAATCCTGGTCTTGGCTCGGTTCGAGCAAGCACGTCAGGGCGGGGCGCGGCTCTATCGCCAACCCCCTGCTCAATCCGAAGAGCATCGTGCGACTGCAAACTGCCATCGAGGGTCGCTCAGTTGGCATCGTGACGGCAACCTTGGCAACGCATGATGCCAAGGAGAACAAGCGGCGAGACTTAGCTCTGCGAACCGATGCGAGGGAAGCGGGGCTGACCTATGTCAGATTCTATGCGGTTCGGACGGCTAACGGGCATCTTGTCGAACGTTCCCTGATCGCCTTTGGAGATAAGGGCGCTGACTCGGGACTCTTGGAAGCAGCTTTGACGCCGCTGGTTCCCCTTGGGCGAGGCTCGCGCGTTATGCCCCCGAGCGGCTGTCGTGATCGACAACGAACGAACACACGTTCTCGCCAGGGGTTGCCCGAAGCGCTTCGATAGGCCGATTGGCGTGCCAGGAGCGGATAGCCGTAGAGCGCGCTGAGAGCGACAGGCCAATGACGGCAGCACTCCGTCCGAGCAAGATGACCGTGGTCCCAGTGGTCTCGGGGGAGGGGTGGCGCAGCATCAAAGACAGGAAGCCCGTCGTGTCTGGCGCACCATAGAGACGTGGCGGTTATCACACTGGCTGTCGAGAACGAGCAACTACGATCCAGCTTGATGGAGCGCGGAACCGACAGCGAAGCGCGTTGTCGGGTGCCACATTCAGGTGATACACTTAGTGTATCTGAAGCCAGTTTCACCTGCGGATTCAGTGGGATTTTGAGAGTTGGCTGGGGGACTAGGATTCGAACCTAGACAGGCAGAGTCAGAGTCTGCAGTCCTACCATTAGACGATCCCCCATGCCGGGACCGGGCCGCGCTGGCGACCGGAAGCGCTGTCTAACAGCGCCTCGCCTGCCTTGCAAGCCCATGTTGCAGCCCATCTTGCTGCCCATTTCGTTGCTCATGTCGTCACCGCTCGCGGTTACTGTGGCGGCGGCTGTCGCGGTCTGCGCTGGCCCCTCTCGGCCCTTGAACGCCGCATTGAGCAGTGCCCCCGTCTCAGCTTGTCACAGCCACCCCCGGCTACGGAAATACAGATAGAACGCCAGCGCCGAGACCACCATCAGCCCGAGCGCAAAGGGGTAGCCCCACACCCATTCGATCTCCGGCATGTGCTTGAAGTTCATCCCGTAGATCGAGGCGATCAGCGTCGGCGGCATCAGCATGACGGCGGCGACAGAGAACAGCTTGATGATCTGGTTCTGCTCGATCTGCACCATGCCGAGCGTTGCATCGAGCATGAACGTGATGCGGTTCGACAGATACTGGATGTGGTCGCTCAGCGACTGCACGTCCTTGCCTTCGGTCTTCAGTCGCTGGCGCACATCCTTGCTGTCGTTGCGCAGCACGAGGACTTGGCTGAGATAGGTGATCACGCGGTCGAGCGACAGCAGGCTTTCCCGGACCCGCGCGGATATCTCGCCCACCCGCCCGATCTGCTTCAAAGTGACGTCGTAGCGCCCCGTTCTGCTGCGCTGGCCGCCTTTTATATCGAAGATGTGCTGCGCGATCTTCTCTGTCTCGAGCTGCAGGCGCTCGATCAGATCGGCCTCACGGTCGATGATGGCCTCAAGCAGTCCGACCATGATGAGCACCGGGGTCTCGCAGCTGGCGTCTCCCTGGTTGGCTCGCGACAGGAACAGACGAACGGCCTTGGGCTCGGCATAGCGCACCGTGATCAGGTGCTTGTCGCTGAGGATGAATGTGATCGTCGTGGACTGCGGATCGGGCGTGTCGACGGCATAGATGATGGTCGCCGTCATGTAGTGCGCGCCGCGCTCGAAATAGAGCCGGCTCGACACCTCGATCTCGGCCATCTCCTCACGGGTCGGCACCTGCACACCGACGAGGCCCTCGACTTCTCGCTCCTCCTCCCGCGAAGGATTTACGAGATCGAGCCAGATGGGGCCCGAACCATCCGCCATTGCAATTTCGCCGGCGGCCAGATCGAGCGTCGCATCGGGCGTGGGCTGAGTGCCCGGCGCAGTACCTGCCACGGCCTCGCCTGATCGCCCAGCCCCTTGCCTTGAAGGCAGCTGGCGCGCGATCAGCTGCCCCTTGCATTTCTCATAGAGCGTGATCAATTCGACGGTCCTTTGGTGTGCCCGTTTCGAGGACAGCCTCAATTCAGATCAATGTATGACAGGCCTATGGCACTCGCACATGCCAGTGGTGCCAGTCTCAGCAGCGCCCACCGAGGCGCTATGGCACCGCTCCGATGAGACCGCGTGTGTCCCGGCCGTCAATCCGATTACAATGAAGCGGGAAGCGCGATAAAGTGAAAGCTGTCCATTCCGCACCACCAGATCATGCCGTGAGGCTCGATGAGTACCAGGGTACGCCTTTTCGTCGGCACAATCTTCTCCATCATCGCGGTCACGTTTCTGGCCACCACGGGTGTTCTCGTTTGGGAGTTCTGGCGTGCGGACTGGCTTGCGCTGGCGAGCTTCTACAGCCACCTGTTCCTGTTCTTCCCCACGTTCGGCATCGTGACGCTGATCGCCTTCTACACGCCGGCCTGCGTGCTGACGGACATGTATTTCCGCAAGGGCGACCACGAGATTCCGGCAGGCAGACTGCGCTATGGCGCAGGTTTCGTGCTGCTGGTTGCCGCCGCGATCCTGATCTCGATCCTCATGACCAGGGCTGGCGAGCGTTCGATCTTCGAGGTAGAGCCCGATTTACTGCGGCTCGATCGCGGCGACGAAGCCAGGTTGCCCATACTGGACGCGGTGCGCAACGTCCGCACCGTCAGCCAGTCCCGCATCGGCCTTGCGGATCTGGCCCGCAATTGCCGGCCCGACACACTCAAGGACCCCGTCCCCGCAATTGCCCCGGCGAAGCGTTATTGCTTCGCCTCGACCCGTCTGCCACCGAACTTCGAGCAACTGAAGGAGATCCCGCGCGCCAGCGACGAGGAATGCTGCCGCGCCCAGCAGCAGTTCACGAATAGCGTCCGCGATCTCCACGCCCGGCCGGGCGGCGCCTCGCTGACCGGCATCGTCCATTTCTGGCTACTGCCGTTCAAGATCTTCTTCGCCCTGGTTCTCGTCGTCATCAGCCTGCTTCTCGCATTGCGCCGGATCCGCATGGAGCGACTATATCCCGGCCTCCTTCACGGCATCGAGCGCGGTGTGCTGATCGGGGCGGCTGCGATGATCGTGTTCCCGATCATGAGCCACGCCTTCCTGCAGTCGGCCGCCCTGGTCTACTTCGGCGGCGGGCCGACCGGCGGCTTTCGCTCGATCG
>CAMAYR010000303.1 GCA_945862355.1 Devosia equisanguinis
TCGTGTCAACACGACATTCCGAGGAGTGAGCTGAAGGTCAAGTCCATGTCTAGAGCGTGCTGTATCAACACACGAGATCGCCGACGATGACGCTCGGCATGGTTCTGCTGATGTACCAAATTGTCGTGTCAACACGACACTCGCAGGCACGCCTCTCAGCCCGACACCTCATCAACATCCTGTTGTTACACCATCGAATCTCAGTGCGATGATGACGCAGGGCATGGTCAAGACCGTGTAGTTCAATGTCGTTTCAACACGACATTCAATTCCACTGGCCGCCGGTCAAGTCCATGTGTGGAGCGTGGTGTTTCTTCACCCAACACGCTGATGGTGGCTGCGGTGACTGGACCGACGAAGATGCGACAATCGCCAGCGATGTCGTTTCAACACGACATTCAGGCACGGTGGCGGATGGTCAAGTCCATGTGTGGAGCGTGGTGTTTCACTGCCCAACACGCTGATGGTGGCTGCGATGACTGAACCGACGACGGTGAGACAATAGCAAGCGACGTCGTTTCACCACGACATTCATGCACCGTGGCTGAGGGAGGGGCCGGCCTCAAAGTGTGGTGCCGCAACACCCTATTCTCCGGCGAACAGGCAAATAGCGTCAGTGACGGTCAAGCTGCTGAAGACTAAGCTGAGCCTCAAACTGACATTCGATAGCTAGACCTGCACAGAACCTATGCGGGCATTTTCTGGCACTGCGTTTCGCCCATTTTGCGGGGTGTTTTGCTCGGCATGAGCAATACAAGCACTGTCATGGGCGCTACGAATAGCCATTCCGGTCACCGGCCGCTGCTTCCGGCGAAGCCTGCGACGCCCAGCGGGCGCTTCGTGCCAGAGAGGGAAGCATGAAAATTCTCGTCACGGGCACCTCGGGCCAGCTTGCGCAGTCGCTGCTGGCGGCCGGGCTCGCCGCCGATGTCGACGTCGTGGCGCTGCGCAGGCCCCAACTCGACCTCACTTTACCGGGCACCTTGCGCACTGCGCTCGCAGACGTGATGCCCGACGTCGTCGTCAACGCCGGTGCCTACACGGCTGTCGATAGGGCGGAGAGCGAGGAGAGCCAAGCCAACAAGGTCAATGCCGCAGGTGCGGGCGAACTCGCCCAGCAATGTCAGCGCGCGGGCGTCGCGCTCATCCACATCTCCACCGACTACGTGTTCGACGGGACCAAGCCATCTGCCTACGTGGAGAGCGATCCGACCGCCCCCATCAACGCCTACGGCCGCACCAAGCTCGCCGGTGAGCAGGCCGTAGCGGCGGGATGCGAACGCCACGTGATCCTTCGGACATCCTGGATCTACAGCCCATACGGCGCGAACTTCGTGCGAACCATGCTGCGGCTCGGCGCTGAGCGGCCGGAGGTGAAAGTCGTCGACGACCAGCGCGGTTGCCCGACTTTCGCGCCGCATCTGGCAGAAGCGATCCTCGGTGTGTCGCGCCAGATCGTACAGTTGAAGGGGGGCAACGGCCCTTGGGGCGTCTATCACGCGGCGGGCAGCGGGGAGACGACATGGTGCGGCTTCGCGCGCGCGATCTTCGCGGCGACTGCCGCACGCGGCCTGCCCACGCCGAAGCTCACGCCGATCACGACCGCGGAATTTCCCACGCCGGCCCGCCGTCCGGCCAACTCGCGGCTTGATTGCGCACTGCTGGAGCAGACGTTCGGCGTGCGTTTGCCGGACTGGCAAGGAGGCTTGGCTTCCTGCCTTGCGAGATTGCCACCGGCTTGATTCAGATCAAAGCCCGCGCTTCCGGTGAGCCGCGAACTGGCCGCAGCATCGGCCCCGGACGATTTTCACGAGGAGGAAGCCATGAGTGATCGCGGAAAAATGCGGCTCGGCGCCTATTTCAATCCAACGGGTCACCACGTCGCCTCTTGGCGACATCCGCGCGCGCAGAAAGATGCGCACGTCAACATCAAGCACTATGTCGAGATCGCCCGGACGGCAGAGCGCGCGAAATTCGACATGATCTTTCTGGCCGACTCGGCTGCAACGCGTCGAGCCGACATCGAAGCCCTCAGCCGCTCGATCCAGTTCATCGCCAATTTCGAGCCGATCACGCTGTTGTCGGCGATCTCGATGGCGACGGAGAAGATCGGTCTCATCGCGACGGCCTCGACGAGCTACAACGAGCCCTACACTATCGCGCGCAAGTTCGCCTCCCTCGACCGGATCAGCGGCGGGCGCGCGGGCTGGAACGTGGTCACATCCGGCTCGGCAGCGGAGGCGCTCAACTTCAGTCGAACGGCAGCCTACCCCCATGCCGAGCGCTACAAGCGCGCGCACGAGTTCGTCGAGGTGGTGACTGGCCTGTGGGACAGCTGGGAAGACGACGCGTTCATTCGCGACCAGGAAAGCGGCGTCTATTTCGATCGAGACAAGATGCACGTGCTCGATCATGCGGGCCAGTATTTCAACGTGCGCGGCCCGCTCAACGTGCCGCGTCCGCCGCAGGGCTGGCCAGTGATCGTGCAGGCGGGCTCTTCCGACGAAGGCATAGGGCTCGCGGCACAATTCGCGGAGGCGATCTTCAGCCCGCACCTGACCATCGAGGCAGCGAAACCCTACTACGACAAGCTCAAGGGGCAGATGGCGAAGAATGGGCGCGATCCCGACCACTGCAAGGTGCTGCCAGGCCTCAGCGTGATCGTCGCGGAGACCGAGGAAGCCGCGCGAAAGGACTACGATTTCATCCAGTCACTGATCCACCCCATCGTCGGACGCGAGATACTGTCGACGATGCTCGGTGAGATGGACCTGACGAAGCTGCCGCTCGACGAGCCACTGCCCGAGGTGCTGCCGCCGACCAACGGCAGCAAGGGCCACTACGACAGCATCATCGAGATGGCGCGCAAGGAGAACCTCACGATCCGCCAACTCGGCCAGCGCGTCGCGGGCGCGCGTGGCAAGAACGTGTTCGTCGGCAATCCAAGGCAGGTGGCCGACTACATGGAGGAATGGTTCGTGAAGGGCGCCTGCGACGGCTTCAACGTCATGCCGCCTTACATTCCAGGCGCACTGGACGATTTCTGCAATCTAGTCGTTCCCGAGTTGCAGAAGCGCGGCCTGTTCCGCACCGAGTACGAGGGCGACACGCTGCGCGAGAACCTCGGCCTGCCGCGGCCCGAGTGCCGATACGCCAAGGCCCCATCGGCGGTTTCGAGTTCCGCTGCGGAATAGGGCAAATGGAGGAAAATGGGACGGGAAATGGGGACAGCTCCATTTTCTACCGCCCTGAACCAGAGTTGGCCGGCCATGGCCGGCCGTCTCCTTCCCCTATGGATTTTTTTCATGGCGCCCATCGCGTGGATGACGCCGGCGCATCGGCTTGCCACGCGAGCCTGAAAATCGGCGCGACAGTGCGCGCCCCACTCTTGATCTCGATCAAGCAGTCGACGCACCAGCAGCAACACTGCATGTCATCGCTCCCGCCACTGTACCCCTGCCCGGCTTGACCTGGATCAACCGGGATCGTCCGCCCCGCTGGGAGCATGATGCGCATGAAAAGAGCGGGTGGTCGGAGGAGACAGATGCGCATCGAGAAGTTTCATCACGTCGCGTTCCGATGCAAAGACGCGAAGGAGACCGTCGACTTCTACAAGCGCGTGCTCGACATGGACCTCGTCGGAGCGATGGCCGAGGACCGTGTGCCGTCGACGAAAGAGCCCGCTCCCTACATGCATATCTTCCTCGATGCGGGAAACGGCAGCATCCTCGCCTTCTTCGAGCTGCCGAACTCGCCACCAATGGACCGGGACCGAAATACGCCCGAGTGGACACAACACATCGCGCTGCAGGTCGCCGACATGGACGCACTCGAGGAAACCAAGGCGCGGGTCGAGGCCGACGGCCAGACGGTCACGGGCCCCATCGACCACACGCTATTCAAGTCGATCTACTTCCACGACCCGAGCGGCCATCGACTCGAGATTGCGACATGGACCGCTACGGCGCAGCAGATCGAGCGCATGAAGCTTGCGGGGCCTGCGATGGTCGAGGAATGGAGCCGGACGAGAAAACCACCAAAGCAGATGGCGTGGGTACACGAGAAGGAGCTCGCGTGAGAACGCGCCAGCCGACGAATAACGTAGGTCGATTTGTCGGATCTCTTTCGGACACGACGAATGTCGCAATGCTTAAACAACGTTCCCGGCAGAACGGCAGGGATCAGGCTCCCCAAATCGCAAACAAGTGCGTGAAGTAAAATGAGCCGACCGCTGACGGCAGAAAACTTGTAGCAGACCCAAAAAGAGCTTCCAGAATGCGCGCGTGGTATTTCACCGAGATGCCGTACCCGAACCTTCCACCGTTCGACGAGTTGTCGTCGATACGCGTGTCGCTGCCCTCGAAGCACTTCGATCCGAAGATCGGCGCTGATCTCTACAATCGCTATCTCGACGAGTATATCATCGCGGCCGAGATGGGGCTCGACCTGATGGTGAACGAACACCATCAGACGGCAACATGCATCGACGCGGCCGCGCCGCTGTCGCTTGCAATTCTGGCGCGGCAGACGAAGAACGCGCGGCTGTGCATTCTCGCCTGAATCGGTGACTTTGCGCACCGTTCGGCTGGCTGCTTTGCAAGTGGCTGGATCGGGGTGGCCGGTGGCAGAAGGGCGAAAGCGCGCAGGCTTCGCACTTCGCGGGGGCGACACGCCCCGGCGGCTGGCACTGCGACGCTGGCGAT
>CAMAYR010000304.1 GCA_945862355.1 Devosia equisanguinis
GTCGTGTCGGTGTCCGACTGCACGATCTCGAAGCTTCGCATCCCATCACCTGCCGAGTGAGCCGCCCTCGACAAGAGAAATAGCTGATTCGCAAACCAACCCAGACCCTTACGCCATCACCACCGGATCGGAGTTACGGAAGCAGGTTCGATGCCGGAGCTGGTTCTGGTTCACGATCGTCGTTCGGCTCGGCGTGCAGACGATTTTCGCAGAAAGAACGACCTTCGAAGGAGCTACAAGCCTGGGCGTCGCTACAATCGCGCTCCGCTCGGCTGGAGAAGCTATGGCAACCGCCGGCCGGGAAACTGGCGAAACCGCAGTTGCATCATGGTGGGGCCGATCTGGTTCTGCCCTTGAACGCCGCTGTCACGACTTGAGCAATGTGAGAACGCCGGGATACCATCCCGGCGCTTCCGCCGCATCGGAACTCATGGGTGCATCAATCTCTGACCGGCGGCCCGTAGAGACGTCGAGCCGCAACAATGTCCGAAGGTTGAAGCTCCCAAACAGCTTCGTCGTAGCGAAATCCCATGACGGAGCCTGAACGCCTCGGATGGTCGAGGCCGATGGCATGACCGATCTCGTGCATGAACGTATGGCGCAGATCATAGACTTTCAGATTGCCGTCGAATCCGACCTTCCATCGCACTTTCGGATTGAGGCAAACAAAAGCCTGCTCGATAAATGCAACCGATTTGATATCGAACGAATCGATCGGCCTCGCAGATGGGCCGGCACTCGCCCCGCCCAGGGCCTTGTCTGCGGACAGCTGCAAGCCGCGTCGACCTCGCAAGCTGAGGTTGGCGAACGCCGGACCTGCTGAAGTCGCCGTCGCGCCAACGACGATGTGGGCGGTATCGGGCTCGCTCACCTGGACGAATTGGATGTCCGCCACATTTTCCCAAGCGTCGAGGGCTGAGCGAAGCTCCCGGCTGATGCTGTCCTCATCGACGTTCTGCGAGCGTGCCACGACGTCGGAAAACGGATGCATTGCTCCACAATTGTCAGGGCTCAAGGTCTTCTTGCTGCGGACGACCAGATAGGGTCTCGACAAGACAGCATAGGTGATCACTGTCGTCGTGCCGGTAGGCGGCGGCGGCCACTTCACTATCGTCCCGTCGACACGCAGCAGTTCCGCGGCACGCGCGGGATCGGGCGCCGCGAGGCACACCAATCCAAGCACCCCCATCAGCGCAATGCATCTCAGCAAGGATCTAGCCCCCTTTGGCGTAATGCTCCGGATCGTGGCCGAAGGGCTTCCCACCCTAGTCCGCCTCGGCCTGCACGGGGCCTCACAAGCTCATACTTGGACGGTTAGTACAACCCTGTTGCGATACCCGCCTGCGGCGACCCGTCAGGCCGGATCAGCGGCCGTGCCGACCAGGGACCGCCGGCATCGGCCATGTCAGGCAAGTCGCCGGGCGTCGCAAGGCGATGATGATTGTACGGACGGCAGTGCGCCGGAGCAGCATTTCGGGCGGACAGCGAGCTGATCTCAATCAGTGCGGCGGCGGCCAGCCCAACTTAGGATTTCCAGATCGTCCCCTGTCGAACCAGTGCAACTGGGCCCGGAATGCTCTCGAACGAGGTCACGCATCATGCCAATCAGCACCATTCTCATCATACTTGTCGTCATCCTGCTTCTGGGCGGTTTCAGCGGTCGCTTCGGGGGCTATGGCTATGGCTTCGGTCATGGCGGTGTCGGCCTTCTCGGGACAGTATTGATCGTGCTCGTGATCCTGATGCTGCTCGGGCGGATCTAGGACGGGCCGGAGGCGTCTCGAGCTCACTCGGCAGGACAGCGCGGAAATTCCCATCCATGCGCTAGGGTGCGCAGGGTTGGGTAGTTTCCGAGTCTAACGCGGCTCGTCACCGACAAGGTACTGATACGTCGGTTCACTTGGCCAGCCAATCGAATGGCCATCAGCCCTGAACTGAGATTGCTCACTCCGGCGCCAGGATATTGGTGCTCCCGGAATCCCGATCGGATGTTCAGGTGGAGGCGATCATGACTAGCACGAGTTTGCGCGAGAAGCAGCCACGACATGTGATGGTGCAGTTCGGTGACGGCGGACACACCTTCCTACTCCCGGCTGGTGCCACGCTGATGGAGCTTGCCGACCGGGTCAATGACCTGACAGCATTTCACGACTGCGCGCCGATCTCGATCGAGGTCGAAGTCGAAATCGACACAAAGAATTCACGCCGCCCGCCGGTAACGCCTTCGCACCGCGCCTACCACTGATCGAACCGCAATCGAGGAAACATAAAATGGACAAGGATCGGATCAAGGGCACCGCCCAGAAGATAAAGGGCGGAATAAAGGAAGCTTTCGGAAAGATGATCGGGGACAAGAAGCTCGAGGCCGATGGCAAGGTCGACAAGGCCGCGGGCAGTGTCCGCAAGACCGTCGGCGAGGCCAAGGATGTCGTTAGGGACGTCGCGAAGGATCTCGACAAGTGATCTGCTGCCTCGCTCTGGATCACTGGGAGCGCGATTTCCATATTTCGACCGTCGATCACGGCGGATCATCGTCTCAAAAACAACTCTTCATCCGCAACTCATAGAGAGAACAAGCATGTCGGGCTCAACACGGGAAGTGCTGTCGGCTCGCAACGCCATCATGTTGCTGCTGACGGACGAGGAGAACGCGCGGGTAACCACCGCTGAAGCTGGTGCCAGCCTTGCGGACGGCCTGGAATTCATCGATTTGGAGCATCTTGAAAGAGGTGTGCAGCGGGCGGGCAGTGCGGCCACACTCGAGATGGCACATGTCATTCCGCGCAACGCGGTCGGAAACGGCACGTGGAGCAACATCGTTGCCCAACTGTCTGGCTGAACCCACACGATGCAGTCGGTGAGGTGAGATCTGCGAGCGGCTTCTGCGAAGCTCGGCGTTGCTGAACCGGGGGCAAATTGAGCGAGGCCGACGAGGACGACCGAAGGTCGGGGCGCGCGAGGAGATTCCTGCGCCTGACCTTGGGTTTCTGGCAGGGACCTACACGAACGCGTGCCTGGCTTCTGACATTCCTCGTGATCTCGTTTTTGCTCGCGAACTTGGGTTCGGCGCTGGCCGTCAATTTCTGGACAAAGTACTTCTTCGATGCTCTCGAGCGCAGAGACACGGATCATGTCCTTCTCGGCATCGGGCTCATTGCGGCGATTGCCCTGGCTTCCGCAGCAGGCTCAGTTGGACTGCTGCAGGCGCGGATGCGCTTGCAGGTGCGCTGGCGCCAGTGGCTCTCCCGCGCATTGATCAGCCGTTGGCTGACGAATCGTCATTTCTACCAGCTGACGATCATACAGACCGCCGCTGACAACCCGGAGGCGCGTATCGCCGATGACGCACGGATAGCGATCGAGCTCATGGTCGACTTCTCGCTCGGGTTGATCAATGCGCTTCTCGCTGCGGCATCCTTCATAGGAATCCTATGGGTCGTTGGTGGATCGCTCACCGTGATGGGGTTTGCAATACCGGGCTACATGGTCATCGCCTGCGTCATCTATTCGGCGATCACGACGCTTGGCATGTACCTGTTGGCACGGCCGCTTGTCCGCCGGGTCGAGCAGAAAGCTGCCGCCGAGGCACAACTTCGCTACGGGCTTACGCGCGTCAAAGACAACGCCGACAGCATTGCACTCGTGGGGGGGGACGACGACGAGCGTGTGCGGCTGGACGTTACGATCTCCGAATTGGTCGAGCGCTGGCTGGGCGTCATCGTCTGGCAGGGACGCATGATGTGGGTGAACGGCGCCAACCTGGTGTTGGCACCGGTTATTCCGCTTCTGCTGGGAACGCCGAACTATCTCTCGGGAGAAATGACGCTTGGCTCGTTGATCCAGGCCGCTACTGCATTCGCACAGGTTCAGCTCGCGCTGAACTGGCTCGCCGACAACGCGATGCGGGTGGCGGATTGGCTGGCTGCATCACATCGGGTCACGCAGTTGACAGACGCGATGGATCGCCTTGAAGAACGACTTGGGCCCGCTGGCCTGGGTACGACCATTCAATTGGGAACAAGTCCGGATGACTGCATCATATTGCGCGATATCAATATTGCGCTGCACGACGGAGACCTCAGGCTCGACTGCGCGGAGATTGTTATCACTCCTGGTGAGAAAGTTCTCGTCGAAGGTGGACCGGGATCAGGGAAGAGCACGCTCATCCGGGCCGTTGCCGGATTGTGGCCGTGGGGGCGCGGCGAAATTCTGCTGCCTGCAGGTGCCGAAACCGTCTTCATGCCGCAGCGCCCCTATTTTCCGATTGGTAGCCTCCGTGTCTCGCTGCTCTATCCCCACCAGGATCACGAGATCACGGATGATGCGATCTGTGATGTGCTTCTGCGCTGTGGACTCGAGCACCTAATTCCCAGTCTCGAAACAACAGAGCATTGGAGCTCGCATCTTTCGAGCGGCGAGCAGCAGCGCCTTTCATTCGCGCGCGTTCTCATTCGTCCGCCCGCCATCCTGATCATGGATGAGCCCACGTCGTCTCTCGACGAGCTCAGTCAGTTCAGGTTGATGGAGTACATGCGCGACATGCTGCCGAGCACTACCGTGATACATGCGGGACACCGCGCAGGCCTCGATCGCTTCCATGACCGTCAGATCGGGCTGGTGTGGAACGCGATTTGCAGGTGATTACGAGGCGGCGCAGCACGACTGCCATCGCAAAAGAGGGGGCAGGGCCGAACA
>CAMAYR010000305.1 GCA_945862355.1 Devosia equisanguinis
GATCAAGCACATCGCGGCCAACCTGATGCGAGCCAAGGCCGACAAAAACTCCATGCGCGTCAAACGCCGCCTCGCCGCCTGGGACGACGCCTACCTCGAAAGTCTCGTCACCGGTGCCGGGTGAAATCGTTCATGCGATTCCCCTGCGTCGCGGAGGTTCGATCAAATCCGCTGCGGTCAGTTAAGGATCACGCGGCGCGTGCAATTGAAGATGGCGATTGTCGACATCGGCTGCGGCACCGACGCGGCTCACATTGCGATCGACAGAGCAACGCGGCGTGCATCAAGAACGTAGGTGTATGCGTGTGTCGGCTCGCCATATGCGTCGACGCTGACACCGTCGAACCCGAGCACGAAAAGCTGGCGTGGCGCCGCCATCAGTTGACGTTCCTTGTCGTCTGCGAGACGGCCGACGATGCGGGCGCACTTGCGCCGCGTGTCGGTTACGCCGAGTTGCGCCAATGCGCGCCGCAGGCTCCCGACGGTGGTGATCAACGAGGAGACACGCCCCAGGCGTTCTGCTGGAAGCCAAGCGGTGACGCAACCAAGCGCGGCCTGGTTCACGCACACGAGTCTGACGATCTCCACGACCTCGCTGCGCGCAGGCACGCCGAGCTGTCGGGAGATGTCGGGTGGTGGAGTGGCGCGACGATGCGATACGAGCAGGTACTCTGCCTCGATGCCTGCCTGTTGTAGCGAGTCGATGAAGCGGACCGTCGGCGAGATCGTGAGCTCTATGCGCTGGGGCGCGATGAATGTTCCCACGTAAGGTTCGCGGCGCAATATGCCTTTGCCTACGAGATGATCGATTGCCGCACGCAGAGTGTGCCGCGTCGTGCCGAGGCTGGCGGCGAGGATCGCTTCGGTGGGCAGGCGGCGGTTCTGTTCGAATTTGTTGTTGCCGATCTCGCACTCGAGCCGCGACGCGACCTCGCGCCAGGATGTGCCGCGAGCAGGTGGGCTGCTCGGGCCGATCGCCCTGCCGGCAGGCTTTCGACGTCCGGCACTTCCGGACTTGCGTGTTGATGGGGACGACGGGCTCACGCGAATATCCGCTTTCATTTAGGAATTAGTCGCAGCACACATGTAGAGAGCTGCGGGAGAGCGCAATCGTCACGCGTTCGCGTGGTGGGCATGTCGCTAAGAAAGTGAAATGAATTCGCATCAAACATGTGACGATCGAGGAGTGCTTTCGCGTGAGCTCGCTGCCCTATCGGCCCTGCGTGGGCATCATGGTTATCAACCGGGAAGGGCTCGTCTGGGTTGGCCAGCGCGCCGACATGCCGGGCGATGCTGAAGGCTCCGGACAATGGTGGCAGATGCCACAAGGCGGCATCGACGATGGTGAGCAGCCGCGTGCTGCCGCCCTGCGCGAGGTGTGGGAGGAGACCGCCATGCGCTCACTCGAGATGCTCGGTGAATCGCGCGAATGGGTGACCTACGACCTGCCGCCGGAGCTGATCGGCGTGGCGTGGGGGGGCAATTTCCGTGGGCAACGACAGAAGTGGTACGCCATGCGCTTCACCGGGCACGAAACCGAGATCGACATCGGGCCGCGCGAAGGCCACAGCATCGAATTCTGCGCATGGCGGTGGAGTGCGCTCGATCAGCTCGTCTCCTCCATCGTGCCATTCAAGCGCGACGTCTACACGGCAGTGGTGGGGGAGCTCGGCAGATTTGCGCGGCCGCTGTGATGGGGATGGAGCGGTGCGCTTCGATTACCCTACCCAACGGCGATCAGCCGTCCTTGGCGCGGACCTTGCCGGAGATGGCGGCCTGGGCGGCGGCGAGACGCGCCACGGGAACGCGGAACGGCGAGCACGACACATAGTCGAGGCCGGCGTGATGGCAGAAGGCGACCGAGGCGGGGTCGCCGCCGTGCTCGCCGCAGATGCCGATCTTGATGAGGTCCGCGCGTGCCTTGCGACCGCGCGCCGTGCCGATCTCGACAAGCTCGCCGACACCTGACTGGTCGATCGACACGAACGGGTCGATCTCGAAGATGCCGGCCTGGGCGTAATTGGTCAGTATCGGCGCGGCGTCGTCGCGGGACAGGCCAAGACAGGTCTGGGTAAGATCGTTGGTGCCGAAAGAGAAGAATTCCGCGCCATTCTCACCCCCGGCGATGTCCTCGGCACGCAATGCGGCGCGCGGCAGCTCGATCATGGTGCCGACCTGAAAGTCGATCGCGACGCCGGTCTCGGCAGCGACCTTGGCGGCTGCTTCCACGATCACCGCGCGCACGATGTCGAACTCTTTGCGGTAGGCGACGAGTGGCACCATCACCTCGGGCACGACGGGCTGGCCCGTTCTCTTGCCGACGTTGACGGCGGCCTCGAAAATGGCGCGGGCCTGCATCTCGGCGATCTCGGGATAACGGATCGCGAGCCGGCAACCGCGGAAGCCGAGCATCGGGTTCGATTCTTCGAGCTCCCTGATGCGGTCGGTGAGCCGCTTCAAGGGGACGCCGAGTGCCTTGGCGACGGCTGCGCGCTCGTCGTCGCCGTGCGGCAGGAACTCGTGCAGCGGCGGGTCGAGGAGGCGGATCGTGACGGGACGGCCGGCCATGATCTCGAACAGCGCCTCGAAGTCCTTTCGCTGCATGGGCAGGATTCTGGCGAGCGCCGCGCGTCGTCCTTTCTCGTCGTCGGCGCAGATCATCTCGCGCACGGCGAGGATGCGGTCGGCCTCGAAGAACATATGCTCGGTGCGGCACAGGCCGATGCCTTCCGCGCCGAAGCGGCGGGCCTGCTCGGCGTCGAGCGGGGTGTCGGCATTGGCGCGCACGCCGAGCTTGCGGGCAGCGTCGGCCCAGCCCATCAGCTTGCCGAAATCGCCGGAGAGCTCTGGTTGGCGCATCTTCACGCGGCCGACCAGCACCTGGCCCGTCGCGCCGTCGATGGTGATGATCTCGCCCTTTCTCAGTACGCGATTGCCGACGGTGACGGTGCCGGCGGCCGGGTCGATGCGCAAAGCGCCGGCGCCGCAGACGCACGGCCGGCCCATGCCGCGGGCGACCACGGCAGCGTGGCTCGTCATGCCGCCGCGCGCGGTGAGAATGCCGGTAGCGGCGTGCATTCCGTGGATGTCCTCCGGGCTTGTCTCGGTACGGACGAGGATCACATCGCGGCCCTTGCTCTTGAGCTGCTCGGCCTCGTCGGGGGAGAGCACGATCTCGCCGGACGCCGCACCGGGGGAGGCTGGCAGGCCGGTGGTCAGGAGGTCCTTCTCGGCGTTCGGGTCGATCGTGGGATGCAGCAACTGGTCGAGTGCGGTCGGCTCTATCCGCATCACGGCTTCGCGCTCGGACAGCACGCCTTCCTCGGCGAGATCGACGGCAATCTTGAGTGCGGCTTCGGCCGTGCGCTTGGCGTTACGTGTCTGCAAGAGCCAGAGGCGGCCGGACTGGATCGTGAACTCCACGTCCTGCATGTCGCCATAGCGGCGCTCGAGCTTGGCGAATATCTGGGTCAGCTCTGCGAAAGTCTCCGGCATCAGCTCCTCCAGAGAGGTCTGATCGTCGCCGGCTTCGAGGCGTGCCTTGTGGGTCAGGCTCTGCGGCGTTCGGATGCCGGCGACGACGTCCTCGCCCTGGGCGTTGACCAGGAACTCGCCATAGACCTCGCGGACGCCGGTCGACGGGTTGCGCGTGAAGGCGACGCCGGTGGCGGAGGTATTGCCCATGTTGCCGAACACCATGGCCTGCACGTTGACGGCGGTGCCCCAGTTGTCGGGGATCTCGTTCAGGCGGCGATAGGTCTTGGCGCGCGCCGACTGCCAGGAGCCGAATACCGCGCCGATCGCGCCCCAGAGCTGCTCCTTCACGTCCTGTGGAAAGGGCTTGCCCGTCGTTCGGCTGACCACCTCGTCGTACTCTTTGACGATGTCCTGCCAATCCTGCGCGGCCAGATCGGTGTCGGAGACGTAGCCGTTGAGGTTCTTGTGGTTCTCGAGAATGTCCTCGAACTCACCGTGATCGACCTCAAGCACGACATTCGAGTACATCTGGATGAAGCGGCGGTAGCTGTCCCAGGCGAAGCGCGAATCGCCCGACCGCGCGGCGAGGCCGTCGACGGTCTTCAAGTTGAGTCCGAGGTTCAGGATCGTGTCCATCATGCCCGGCATCGACGCGCGGGCGCCCGAGCGCACCGAGACGAGAAGCGGGTTCTTTTCGTCGCCGAACACCATGCCGACGGCTTTTCCGACAGCCTCCAGCGCCGTCTCGACCTCGGCGTCGACCCCGCCGGGCAAACTGCCGCCGTCCTTGTAATAGGCCGTGCAGACCTCTGTGGTGATGGTGAAGCCCGGCGGCACGGGGAGGCCGAGGCTCGCCATCTCCGCGAGGTTGGCGCCCTTGCCACCCAGCAGATCGCGCATTCCGGCATTGCCATCGGTTCGGCCGGTTCCGAACTGGTAGACCCGCTGGGCCTTGGTGGGGGCTGGCTTCGCCTTGGGCATGAGGCGGTCTCCAAGGTGGTTGAAGCGCAATGCTGCAGTTGCGAAGGAATCGCTCCTTGTCTATCAGCCATGACAAAGGCGTGAAAGGACCTCATTAGTTCAAGGGTCCAAGCAGGCCGTCGTCGTGAACGGGCTGGCGTGCTCGTGTCGATGTTCTCGTGTTGCTTTTGACAGGTCGGGGGCCGCCGCTCACGATCCTGTTGGCCCGTCGCGCCTTAGTT
>CAMAYR010000306.1 GCA_945862355.1 Devosia equisanguinis
AAGCTTCGCATCCCATCACCTGCCGAGTGAGCCGCCCTCGACAAGAGAAATAGCTGATTCGCAAACCAACCCAGACCCTTACGCCATCACCACCGGATCGGAGTTACGGAAGCAGGAATAGGGCCGAATTGGTGCCGTACGGTGTGCAACTGATCCGGCATTGCAACATCAGATGGCATGCTGCGACTGCCATCATGGGGCCAAAGCACGAAGTTCCCGCCAGCACCGCTCTCTGACTCCCAGTCGCCCTGTAGTGAACCATCTTGTTGGAGAACCGCGACAGCCTTGACGGGAAGGAACTCGACACCTTCAGATTTCCGTTCTGTCTGCCCTTGAAATGAGAGTCTCGCGCCGTCGAAATCGCCATTGATGGCGTAGACAGTGATGCCGTAAGTGGGGTCATTGTGACGGAGCACTCCCGAAAGCGCTCCGTCATCACCAGAGAGTTTAACAGCTATGTTTCCAGTGTGGGTACCGAACAATCGGCCGGCCCAAGTCTGCGCTAGTTTCATGCGCCGCTTATTAAGGCGATTCGCAGCCGTCTACGAGTCCTAACGTCGCAGTGAGAGGCATGATCGAGGCGGTAGCTGAGGGGACATCGATGACAATGAGATGCAACGATTGTTGGTTGTGGTTGAACTGTCCCTTTTTCCGCACTGGGGGTTCGCTTCTTCACTTTAGCCACGCTGAACCCGAGACCCAACGAACTGGATAATTTCATCAGCCGAGATCGCACCTTGCGGCGGCGCTTCACCTGGTTTGACTGAAAGAATGCGAATGTATGTGTCCTGGCCAGGCCGGACAAAAGAATGCACCTGAGCTGGCGTGTAGTTCGTATATGCGGTGTTGCCCACGAAACTCGTCTGAGCAGTGCCGCCAGTTACGATTTGCCCTTGAGAAGATGCGTCCGATGCAGAGACAATGAGGAAATGCGTAGCGCCGTTCTGCTTGGTGGTCTCGGCCGCCTTTAGCATAGTGTAGTCAGCCACCTGAGTTTGGCCTGTGTAGCCGTTGCCACGTGAAACGATGCGGAACGTGTTGCTCGTCATTTGTTGGGCGGCGACCCCGCCAGCAAAACCCATGTCTTGGTACTTCGTGGCGCATCCAGCCACGAGAAGACAGATCATCATCAATGCTAAGCGCATGACCCTACCCCCAAAACATCATGACGAGCATGCCCGTGCGACGCCGGTCGAGCAACCACATCTGACACAAAGTCCACTACATCCTCTGGCAAGCAATTCAGCCTGTGGATGCAAACTGCTCAGGCTGCCGGACGCCCCCGGACTTCAACTGAAGTGATTGATGAGTCAGAGGGCTCCTCTCAAACGTCAAGCAGACGCCCACATGACGGCTTGGCGGGCAGGTTGGCCTATCGATCGATGTCCGGACCCTCCGCGTCACACCCAAGCCGCACCAAGGGGGTGCTTCATCAGTCACCGGGGCCAGCAGCACCCACTTCTCGCCTTGGGGAACTGACCGTGAAGGAGCAGAGGGATCACAAATCGATCTAGTTGGGGCAGACTTTCGGATCGCCCACGGATGGCAGCAGTCGCTTCCGGAGCCTGAACCCCGTTCCGTGTTTGGGCGGCCGACAACCCAGCGCAATCGCTTCGGCCTCGGTCGCCAGCCAGCGATTGGGTGGGGACATATTCTTGAGGCTCAGATAGGACCGTGACCAGGGCGTTTGATAGATGCACTCGCCCTTGCGACGGAAGTTGGCCTTGATCGGCCGTCCGGCAGGGGCGATCTGGAGCGCATCGTTCCACACGTCACGGCGGTACTCCCACGGTGCCTGAGACTGCTGGGCCTGCCAGATGCCGACACCGCGCTTCCGCGCATCAGCTTCGCAGGCGGCATAGGCGGTCGAGTACTCTCGATATGCCCAGGCCATGCCTCGCGAAACCATCTCGGCGTTGAGGTTCCGGCCACCGGCCCGACAGACGGCGATCATCCGACCGTACCTGTCATCCTTTGCAGCCCGGACGCATGTGACTTCAGCCTTGCGGATCAAGTCGCCAAGCAGCGTCGCTGCATCGGTCCCGCAGGCGAACGTAGCGCCACGCGGGTTGTTGCAACTCTGACCAGTCTCTGGGGCATCGATGCCGTGCAAGCGGATACGGGTACCGGCGACCTCGATGGTGTCGCCGTCGATCACATGGGCTTCACCGCGCACACGATCCTGAGCGAGCGCATGGCTGCTGGCGATCAGCACCGCAAGGAAGGCCGCAATGGCCGCTCGCCTCATTTCGACTTCTCCCGCATCGCCACCACGCCGCCAGGATACAGTTCCGGCCGCGTATCGATCTTCCTCGATCCACAGCGAGAGCACCGCATGCGATGCCGGACGTGGCACACGGCGATGTCCCCCGGTAATGGCAGGCCACTCGGGTCGAGATCGCGTTCATGGCCGCACTCGCAGCAGTAGGCCCATAGCAGCTTACCTTCCGCCAGGAGGTCGGAAAGCTTCACAGGACCGGTCTCATCTCTATCGAGTGCTTGATCGTTCATAGGGACAGCTAGGGTTGCCGCATCAGCCCAAGGAAACCTCCAGGGTTTCTCGCGATCGTAGCCAGTCCGCCTCGTTCGAACTAGCTCAGCGGTACACAAGTGTGGTACACAATCCCGATGCAGCCCATTCTCCGGGGCTCAGTGGATCAGTTGCTATTGGTGGAAGTTACCGCCTCATCCTATCGGTATAGATGCCCCCCGTCGCGCATATCGTGCGCCCTGGAGGGGTGGCCGAGTGGCTTAAGGCGCACGCTTGGAAAGCGTGTGTAGGGGAAACTCTACCGAGGGTTCGAATCCCTCTCTCTCCGCCATCTTCCCGTCGCAAACCTCGACAGCGACCCCGACGCCGCCGAATTTTCGCGTTGTTTCAAAGGGGTTTGGTGGCACCACCCGAACCACAGAGACTGACCACGGGCTGAAATGCGGTCTCTGAACGGCTTTCGTCTCTAACCGAGCGAACCTCGCTGTTTCCGGTTCGGTCCATAAAAGAGTATCGTTTTCAATCGCTTGACTGATGAGAACACCCGACCTGTTCCAGGCGGTCTCGCCGGTATGCGGGCTAACAGAAACAGCCCGAGATGGGCATGATGCCGCGCACCATGGCGGTCGCCCGCGTAGGCAGCAGCGTCAATGGCGCGTTGGCCTTGCCGTGCCGACGGAGCCCATCAGCTGCCGACGAGCGCGGGTGCAGTCGAGGACAATCCGGTTGAGCTCGCTCTCTGCGATCCTGGTCAGCTCCCGCACATGCTTCATCGTGGTGGTGATATCGGCAAGCTCCGCAGGCTTGCTGGGGTCACTGGCGACTTGATGGACGCCGACGATCATGGCGCGGACCTCGCCGAGAGTGTCGAGTGCGGAGGAGGCCTTTTCCGGCAGGTCCAGCTCGTCTGCGCCGCCAAACAGTCCTTCAATGAAGCCATCAAGCTCCTGCCGACGGATCAGCGCCAGTTCCGCAACTCCGGCTCGTGTTTCGGGAACGCTGGTCCGCATCAATCGGAAGGGTTCGCTGCGCTTCTGGTGTCGAGTGAGACTGTTCCAGAGGCCATTGATGAGCGCCCCGATCAGCTCGTTCACCGCATCAAGGCTTTCGAATTCGGGAAGCTCCCCGCCCCACAATCTCTTCATGACCTCGAAGGGCGAAACCGACAGGCCGGGCGAAGCGATGCTCCCGAGAAAGCGCGTCCTGATCTCATGGAACGGAACAGGGCAAGCGTGAGCCGCGAGAAGCGTCTTGATTGTCTTCTCGTCAGCCGTGATCGGCGGTCTCGTCGCTTGCGGCACGGGTCAACCCTTTTGGCATGAACCTCATTAGGTCTTTTCATGCCAGATTGGGCGTCGAAACGACAGCTCACGCCAACGGAGCGGGACTGCTTAGCCAAACACCCGCTGCATCTGCTCATCCCACGGCAACTCAGCCACAGCCATCAGGTCATTGATCGCTATCGCCAGCGGTCGCCGGGCAATCACCAGCGCCTCCAAGACGCTCGGGGCCAGGTAGGCCAACCGGATCATCCGCCCGATGAAGCGGTCGGAGACGTTCTCAGCCACAGCGATATCCTGGATGGTGGACATGGCGCCGCTTTCCAGCTGCCGCCGCCACTTCCACGCCCGCGCGATGGCGCGGAGCACGTGCGGGTCCTGCGTCCGGCCTTCCCGTGCGCAGTGGTCCTCGGGCGGCAGTATCTTTGGCCGCCCGTTGCGCTTGCGGATGCTCAGCGGGATGACTACCCGAATGGTGTTCGTCGAGCCGGTCATGCGCAGGCCTCCTTCTGGCGAGGCGCCATCATGTCGCGCAGGACCGATCCCAGCCCTTCCTGGCGCAAGTCGACGGCGATGCCGCTTGTCCCAACGGTAACCCGGTCGACTAGGAGCTGGATGATGCGGGTCTGCTCCGCCGGGTAGAGCGCGGTCCAGATCTGCTCAAATTCACCGAGCGCCTTGATGACCGCCTTCTCATCCACCGCAGCGCTCTCTTCTCGCAGCGCCTTGATCACGTGTCAACGCCGGAGTAATTTTCCATCGGCGAGCCGGAGCAATAATCCATCAGTCTTGAACGTATGAAGGCCCCCGCGCGCGGGGGCCTTCATACGTTCTGCGATCATTTTTCGGTGGCGTCGTCCGGTTGTGTTTCAGGCTTCGTCC
>CAMAYR010000307.1 GCA_945862355.1 Devosia equisanguinis
GTGCGAAGCCTGCGCGCTTTCGCCCTTCTGCCACCGGCCACCCCGATCCAGCCACTTGCAAAGCAGCCAGCCGAACGGTGCGCAAAGTCACCGATTCAGGCTTCAATTACCCAGGCTTTTCGCAAAGCGGGGGGTGACTCGTCGTTATCAACCAGTCCATCGACGCCGGCAGCCGTCCCCCCTTGTCGTCCCACATGTCCGCCGCCATCGGCGAATTCGAGCGAATGCCTCTCAAAAAGCGCGCCGCCAAGGGTATCGCCCGCGCCAAGGCAACAGGAGTCAAGTTCGGCACGAGACACAACTTTCCGCAGACGACATCGCCGTGCTCAAGACCGAATTCGCCGTCCCAACCACCAACCGTTAGGAACTGGTCCGACGCTATGGCATCTCCAGTTCCTCGGTCTATAGGATCTGCACGGCCGGCGAAGTGTCCGCTGAACCTCAGCAGTACTACCGAAAAACGTCCGCTCTCTCACTCGGCCGAATGACCGTTGTGGGTCGTGTGTCGAAGTGCAGTCGGTCCACACGGCTGTGCACAACTGTACGAGAGATGAAGTAGGGCCCTTCGGGTTCGGCGATCAGGTCGCTGATCCCAAGCCACCGTGAGCTGCTGCGGTCAAAAGCCTTGGTGGTGAGCGTCACGGAAACGTCGGGACAGTGATTCCGGCAGGCACGGTCGAGAGAGGTGAGCGCAAGCGAACTGCCGACGAAGCGTCGAAAGCGGATTAGATGGTGTCGAAATCGCGGGATGACCCTTCCTGCGAGATCAGCTCGGGCGATGTCCTGATACGGACCGAGCGGCATCCGGCGTGTAGGCTGCACGAAGCTCGACCAGGCTTTCGTATGGAACGTGAGAACCTGCACTGCGTCCATACCGGTGGCTTCGAAGACCGGTGTGAAGGGACAAGCCACAAGCGGCGACAACCGCGAGGGCGAGAGTACCGACGCGCAGGGCAGGGACGGAGCAGCCCGTAGTAGTGCCGAAGGCCCTGTAATGGGGCTGGAGCGAAGGGGCTGCGTTGTTCAGCCTTGGCCATTGGCCAACTGGAGCCGGGCAACCGGCAGCGGGAGGAGCCCGTGGACAAGGCAAAGCCGTTCTCGATCCCCAAGCGGGAAGTCTGGGAAGCCTTCAAGCGTGTGAAGGCCAACCAGGGAGCGGCTGGAGTGGACGGACAGTCGATTGCAGACTTCGAGGCCAACCTCGCGGGCAACCTCTACAAGCTCTGGAACCGGCTGTCGTCGGGGAGCTACTTTCCTCCGCCGGTGCGCCGCGTCGACATACCGAAGGCGAATGGCGGGACGCGGCCGTTGGGCATTCCAACTGTCGCCGACCGCATCGCCCAGGAGGTGGTCCGGCGCTTTCTGGAGCCGATCCTGGAGCCCGTCTTCCATGACGACTCCTACGGCTACCGTCCCGGCAAATCTGCCATCGATGCCGTGGGACAGGCCCGGGAGCGCTGCTGGCGCTTCGACTGGGTGCTCGATCTCGACATCAAGGGCTACTTCGATACGATTCCGCACGAAGCGTTGATGGCGCGGGTTGAGGCAAAGGTCAGCGATGGCCGAGTCCTGGATCTGATCCGCGGTTGGCTGACGGCCGATATCCTGAAGGGTCTGGAGCGATGGACGCCGAGGCTGGGCTCACCACAAGGTTCTGTCGTGAGTCCGCTGCTGGCCAACATCTATCTCGACCTGCTGGATGCGCTGATGGCCGAGCGCGGATACCGCATGGTGCGGTATGCGGACGATTTTGTCATCCTGTGTCGGACACGCGAGGAGGCTGACGCCGCCCTCGATCTGGTTCGGTACTGGGTGCGCGATAACGGTCTCACGCTGCATCCCTCGAAGACCCATGTCGGTGACTGCCGACAGCCGGGCCAAGGGTTCGAGTTCCTCGGCTATCGGTTCGAAGCCTGCCTGCGGCTCGTGCGCAAGAAGAGTCTGGATAAGCTGAAAGACAGCATCAGGGCGAAGACGGGTCGCAACCGGGGTGACAGCCTCGCGTGCGTGGTCGCGGACTTGAACCGGGTGTTGCGCGGCTGGTTTGGGTACTTCAAGCAGGCCCGTCCAAGTACGTTCGAAGCTCTCGATAAGATGATCCGAAGACGACTGCGATCCTTGCTGATGAAGCAGAACAAGCTGTCTCACTTCGGGTTCGGGCACAGCCTCCATCGCCGCTGGCCAAATGCCTACTTCGCAAATGCCGGGCTGTTCGCGCTTCACACGGCCTGGCAAATAGCAAGACGGTCCCGATGAGGAAACCACCAACTGGAGAGCCGTATGCGGGAAAACCGCCAGTCCGGTTCGGAGGGCGGGGTCGGTGAAAGCCGATTCCGCCCCCTATCGGTGACCCCAAGCCGAATCGGACCTGACGGTCGGTTTCGGGGGAGGCGCTGCCGCGCCACTGGTGGCGTGCAGGGCCCGGAGCGACGTCGCGTCGGACCGCTCCCTCCGCATCTCCGCCATGCTGGGTCGCGCTTCGCTTGACCCAGCCCACGAACGTCGCGAGGGCCGCCTCCTCCGCGCGCGCTCGACGCCAATCAAAAGGCGGATCGAGGGGAGCCCCTATCGTCAGGGTGCCCTAGGAATGCAATTCCTCGGGTGGCCCGTGAGGGCGATTTGCCCGGCAGGGATGCGGCACGCGCGGCAGGCGACAAGCCAACAAGAACAATTGCCCACATGGCCCATGAGGGCCATCGCGACGGGGCGATTGCGCCCGCAACTTCAATGGGGTTGCGAGCTGGCATGCAGCTTAGCTTGCGACTTGGCTGGCCGAGGCGAGCCGAGCCGAGCCGAGCCGTGCCCCTACATCACGTTCCCCAGCGCTTCGCCAGCCGCCTCGTCCGTGTAGAACTCCGGCTTCATGCGGCTCTCCACGCCTTCCCTGGCCAGGGTCTCGGTGAACTCCTGCCTGAGATGGGGATCCTCGTCGCAGTAGGGGATCGCGGCGCCGCCCTTCTTGAGGTCGATCGCGCCGAAGTCCATGAGCTGCTCGCCCGGCCGGCCCGGCCGCCGTGAGCGCTGGTTGTTGGGGCCATGCCACGCCGTGACGCGCAGCGGGTCCTTCGACACGCCGAAGTGCTGGTGGAACCACTCGCCCGACATAGGTGCTGCCGACACGAGGCCGATCGGCTCGTAGTCCTGTCGCAGCACCTTGTCGGAGAACCCACCCTCCCAGGGCTTCATGCCGAGCACGGCGGGCCATGTGTAGGTGTAGCCCTTGCCCTTGAGGCAAACGAGGACGGCGGCGCTCTCGTGCTTGTGCGCCTTGGAGTATCGGCCCGTCTCGTGCTGGCCGATCCACAGGTAGAAACGATTGCCGCCCATGTTGGGTTCCACGCGCCGGTATCCGGGCGAGCGGCGGTTATCCAGCGGCAGTTCGCAGTTGATGAGGTCGGGTACGAAGTTCGTGCGCCGCATCGCCAGCCCGCGGATAGGATCTGGAACGATGTCCTCGTTGTTCTTGAAGTAGTCGTCCGCGCCCGAGTACCGTTCATTGAAAACGTAGGGGCAATTGAAGATGAAATCGACGTTGTCGTAGAGGTTCATCACGTTGGGCGCGGTGGTGCCGCAAAGCAGCAGCGCTGGCGACGAGGTCGCGTTCACGAAGCGATGCGAGGCGTTGAGCGGTACGGTGAAAAGGCTACCGCGCTGCCACTCGAACGTTTGCCTTTTCGTCTCGCCCTCCTGCCACACCTCCGTCGAGCCGCGGCCTTCCACGACGAGCACGTTCTTCTCGTAGATGTGGCGGTCGATATTGAGCGCGCCGCGCGGGGGCACCTCGACGATGTAGAGGCCCCACAGCCCCTCCGTGCCGAACAGTTGGATGTAGGAGCCCCGGCCGCCGAGCCGCTTCCAAGGGGCGAGCGGCAGGTCCTGCACGCGCCGGACGCCGATGCCTCGATAACAGGGGATGCCCTCGGCTTCCATGAACCGGTCGTAGGGCATCGGCGCACGCTTGAACTTGCCGAAGCCGGCGTTCTCGCCGGCCTTGGGCTCGTGCCAATGCGAGAATGGATCGTCGTGCGCCATGTCAATCCTCCTGCGTGCCTATTCTCCGACCGTCGATAGCACCGCACCGGAATTATGTGAATGGTTGCAGTCCTGGTCGAGCAAAGTCGAGGGATCGCGCCCGAAACACTCCGTGCACGAGCTTGTCCCGCAGGCTGCTTCGGGGCACAAAGGTGGAAAAAACAGGCTCGGCCGGTCCATGCAACAGGCCGGGGTGCTTCGGAGGAGGAAACGAGCATGTCTGCACTTTCCCGTCGTGCGGCCGGTCTGGCTGCCGCCGCATTGTTGGTCTCGAGCGCGGGGCAATCACTGGCACAGCCCACTGTCGAGAGCTTTTACAAGGGCCGCGACGTCCAGATCCTGATCGGCGCCGGCGTGGGCGGCACCTACGGTCTCTATGCCCAGCTCGCCGGGCGCCACCTGAAGAAGTACATCCCCGGCCAGCCAAATCTGATCATGCAGAGCATGCCGGGCGCCGGCGGCAATGTCGGTCTCAACTATTCCTACAACGTCGCGCCGAAGGATGGCTCCCTGATGCACCTGGTGCACGCGGAGGTGCTTTACGAGACACTGCTATCCAAGAGCGTGA
>CAMAYR010000308.1 GCA_945862355.1 Devosia equisanguinis
CGCCATCACCACCGGATCGGAGTTACGGAAGCAGGAAATCAAATGAAATTATTCATTCAAATGTCGACAATCTAATTTCCCGCCGGCTGGCTTGGTGTGCAGAAGGCCGCTGCCGGCGTCGAACTCCAGGGGACTGCGAGCCGGCGACTGCGAGCCCACTCGCCCAACGCCTTCGGGCCGCCTATGCTGGGCGGTCTCGTTGCACGATCCAGGATCACCATGACCAGCAAAGCCCCGCCCAGCAGCGCCACGCCCGCCGACGCACCATCGCGCGGGGCCAATCGGCAGCCGTTCACCACCCTGCGCGACTGGCTGGCTCACCTCGCCTCGACGGGACGTCTGGCCGTGACCCGCCCCGACGTCGGCCTCGCCCACGAGCTCGCCGCGATCGCCAAGGTGCTCGACGGGCAGAAGGCGACGCTGTTCCCGAAACCCGGCGGGCACGCGGTTCCCGTCGTCTCGGGGCTGGTCTCGGCGCGTCATTGGATCGCGGAGGCGATGGGTGTCGACCATGCCGACATGCTGCCCCGCTTCGAGCACGCCGCCGCCAACCCGCTACCCTGCACACAGGTGACGAGTGCGCCGTGCCAGGATGTCGTCGAGACCGCGCCCGACCTGCTGCGCGACCTGCCGATCCCGACCCACAACGAGCACGACAGCGGTCCCTACATCACCGCCGGGCTGATCATTTCCAAGAGCCCGCGCACCGGCCGGCAGAACGTAGCCATCGTGCGTCTTCAGGTGTCGGGTCCGAGGAAACTCGGTGCGCTGCTGCTGCCGCGCCACACGAACCTGTTCTTCGACATGGCCGAGGCTGAGGGCAAGGCGCTGCCCGTGGCCATTGTCGTCGGCATCGACCCACTCACGCTGCTGGCGAGCCAGGCGATCGCCCCTCTCGACCAGGACGAGCTCGAGATCGCCGGTGCCTTGCAGGGTCGCTCGCTGCCCGTCGTGAAATGCCGGACCAGCGACATCGTTGTGCCGGCCGAGGCCGAGATCGTGCTCGAAGGCCGCATCATGCCGAAGGTGCGCGAGCCGGAGGGCCCGTTCGGGGAGTTCCCGCAGTACTACGGTGACCGCGCGGACCGCCACGTGATCGAGATCGACGCGCTGACGAAGCGCAAGGACGCGATCTATCACACCATCGGCGGCGGCGGTCTGGAGCATCTCGTGCTCGGTGGCATCCCGCGCGAGGCGACGCTGCTCGCGCACCTGAAACGCACCTTCCCCGGCGTGCGCGACGTACACCTCTCGCACGGCGGCGTGTGCCGCTATCACCTCTACGTCAAGCTCGCCAAGCGTTCCGAGGGCGAGGCCAAGAACGTGATGATGGGCGCCTTCGCGGGGCATTACGACGTGAAGCAGGTGATCGTCGTCGACGAGGATGTCGATATCCACGATCCAGCCCAGGTAGAGTGGGCGGTCGCTACCCGCTTCCAGGCCGACCGCGATCTGCTCGTCGTGACGGAGAGCCAAGGCTCCAAGCTCGATCCTTCGACCCGCGACGGCGTCGGTGCGAAGATGGGTCTCGACGCGACGCGCCCGCTCGCCGCGCCCGAGATGAAATTCAAGAAGATCCACGTCCCCGGCGAGGACGCCGTCGATGTGGCCCGCGATGTGGATGACGCAGCGTTGCCGGAGTGGGCGAGGAAGCTCGGCGCGGGCTGACGTCGCGCCGATGGCGCGAGAAGGGCTGCCGCCCTTCGACCCGCCCGGGAGGACACCTCCCGGACCCACCGTTTTTTGTCTCCAGGCGTGAGATGACGGGTGGTGCGGTCACCCGCGCCCACGTTGCCCCTGCCAACCGTCCGCGCCCTGGTCTATAAGCGCGCCAAATCATCGGAACCGGGGCGCGGAGCCTGCCATGCACGACATCAAGTGGATACGCGAGAACGCGGAGAAGTTCGACGAGCGGCTGTCCGTGCGTGGGCTTGCCCCGGCCGCTGCCGATCTCATCAAGCTCGACGAGGAGCGCCGCCGGAACATTACGCAGCTCAACGACATCCAGGCCCGCCGCAACGCGGCGTCCAAGGAGATCGGGGCTGCGAAGAAGGCGAAGGACGACGCCAAGGCGGCCGAGCTGATGGCCGAGGTCAACGCGCTGAAGGACAAGCTCGCCGAGGGTGAGGACGAGGTGAAGAAGCTCGACGCGCGGCTGCAGACGGCGCTCGAGGTGATCCCCAACCTGCCGCGCGACGACGTGCCGGTCGGCCCCGACGAGACCGCCAACAAGGAGGTCCGTCGCGTCGGCACGCCGGGCACGTTCTTTGCTGGTGCTCCGGGCGGTACACCGCCCTCGCATGCGCCGAAGCAGCACTTCGAGCTCGGCGAGGCGCTGGGGCTGATGGATTTCGAGACGGCGGCCAAGGTGTCGGGCGCGCGGTTCGTGTTCCTCAAGGGTGACCTCGCGCGGCTGGAGCGCGCCATCGCCAACCTGATGCTCGACATCCACACCGGCGAGTTCGGCTATCAGGAGGTGAACCCGCCGCTGCTGGTGCGGGATCATGCGGCTTTTGGTACGGGTAATTTGCCGAAGTTCGAAGCTGACTTGTTTTCTGCTCACCGTGATCTCGCATCGATCATCAGCGAGAAAATCGAGGCATACAGCGCGGCTCAATTCACGACCGAGAACCAAGCCAAACTGACGTCATTGGCAATTGCGGCTGCGAAGCTGGAACGCTTCTGGCTCATCCCCACCGCCGAGGTGTCGCTGACCAACATGGTGCGCGAGACGATCCTCTCGGAGGAGGAGCTGCCGATGCGGCTCACGGCCTGGACGCCGTGCTTCCGTTCCGAGGCGGGCAGCGCGGGGCGCGACGTGCGCGGCATGATCCGCCAGCACCAGTTCTCCAAGGTCGAGCTGGTCTCGATCACCACGCCGGACAAATCGCTGGAGGAGCACGAGCGCATGACGTCGTGCGCCGAGGAAGTATTGAAGCGCCTCGACCTGCCGTTCCGCACCATGCTGCTATCGACCGGCGACATGGGCTTTGCCAGCCAGAAGACCTACGACATCGAGGTCTGGCTGCCGGGCCAGAACGCCTATCGCGAGATCTCGTCTTGCTCGGTGTGCGGCGACTTCCAGGCCCGCCGCATGGATGCGCGTTATCGCCCGAAGGGCGCAAAAGGCACCGAGTTCGTGCACACGCTGAACGGCTCAGGGCTAGCGGTCGGCCGCACGCTCATCGCAGTGATGGAGAACTATCAGCAGCCCGACGGCGCGATCGCGATTCCCGACGCGCTGCAGCCGTTCATGCGCGGCGCCAAGCGCATCGAGGCCGTCGCCAAGCGGAAGTGATACCGGAAAACCAAATGTTCGACCCATCGTCGGGCATTTGGTTTGGAGGTAGGCGCGCGCAGGGTTGGTGTGGCGGACACGCAAGCAAAAGTGTGTTATCGGACCACCGCCTCGACGCTCGAGTCGATCCTGATGTGGGCCGGTATCAGCGGCGAACAAGACGAGATCGCGTTCAGCTCGTCTTCTGGAAGCCCTCGTTGTCGCCCAAGGCTTCCTCGCGGTAGAAGCCGAGGCCTTCGATGACGGGCAGGTCGTTGAACGAGAACAGGCACGCATCCTCGCTTTGCGATGCATTGGCGTGCTCGTGCCACATCCACGAAGGCACGCAGAAGATGTCGCGCTCGCTCCAGTCGAAACGCTTGCCGCCGATGATCGAGAACCCGGAGCCCTTGGCGCACTGGTAGATGAAGCTGCCGGTGTGGCGGTGGGCCTTGGTGCGCTCGCCGGGCCGCAGCATCTGCATGGCGGCGCCGATGGTCTGCATCACATGGCCGCCGGTGACGGGGTTCACGTAGCGCATCATGACGCCGTCGAATGGCGAGCCGTCGGTCGTCTTGGCGAAGCGGGAAAGAGCGTCATAGGTCGGCGCCCACTCGTATTTCAGCATCGGCGAATATTTCTTCGTCCACTCGCCGGTTGAGGGCATCAGGCCGGCGTTGCCCCAGGTCTTGGTCATGTCGTCCACGACATGCTCGACCTTCTGGTAGAGGTTGGGGTGGACCGCGAAGAAGTTAGCCTCCATCGCATTGACGAAGGGGATGTCGAGGCCGTCCTGCCAGATGCAGGGGCTGCCGGTGGCCTCCACGCCGTGCTCGTGCCAGGTGCCGTTGGGGGTGAGCACGAAGTCGTTGGCACCGAGCGTCATCTTGTGGCCGTCGACGACCGTGTAGGCGCCCTGGCCCTCCATGATGAAGCGCAGCGCGGAAGCGGAGTGCCAGTGGCTGGTGGCGACCTCGCCGGGGTTCATCACCTGCAGGCCGGAGTAGAGCCAGCCGCAGGCGGCGGCGACATCGCGTCGGCCGGGATTGTTGAGATAGACGACGCGGCGGCCGGCCTTCTCGGGGGTGACGAGGCTGACGGAGCGCAGGACGTGCTCGCGCAAATCCTTATAGCGCCAAAGCACAGGGACCGATTTCGACTTCGGCTGCCACGGCTCGATCTCGTTGGCGACGGTCCACAGCGCGGCGGTCTCGTATTGCTCGAGATCCTTGTAGTAGGCCTCGAGCTGCGGCGTGTCCTCGACGTTGGCCCGACCGATCACATCGTCCCG
>CAMAYR010000309.1 GCA_945862355.1 Devosia equisanguinis
CGCCATCACCACCGGATCGGAGTTACGGAAGCAGGTCAAAATGAAGACGCTCATAACTGGCATTGCTGCCGTGGCATTCGGCGCGATCACGGCAACCGCAGCTCTGGCGGACGGAATGCCGCGCGGCGGCTCGATCAAGGACGCGCCGATGGGCCCGACCTGCGGCACCTCGGCGTTCAACTGGAACGGCGCTTACGCTGGCGTTTAGCTCGGCACCTCCAACTACCGCTCGGCCGTCGGCATCACCGACATCCTCGGCATCGGCAGCCAGCGCGAGGACACCGGCTTCACCCTCGGCGGCGTCGTCGGCTACAACTTCCAGAAGTGCAACACCGTCTTCGGCATCGAGGGCGAGTTCAACTGGACCGACAACGAGTCGACCTGGGGTCTGGATCTGAGCACCGGCTCTGCACTGCTGGGCGGTCCTCCGCTGAACCTGTTCAACGCCAAGAGCAGCATGGACTGGTACGGCGCGATCAAGCTCCGCACCGGCTTCGCCTTCGATAACATGTTGCTCTATCTCACGGGTGGCATGGCCTTCGCCAGCATCGAGCACACGGGATCGAACCCCGCTCTCTTAGGCGGTATCATCCCCGCGGGCGTCATCAACTTCAACGATTCCGATACCCGCTGGGGCTGGGTTGTCGGCGCGGGCACCGAGTACGCTCTGACCAACCGCATCACCTGGAAGTCGGAAGCGACCTACACCCGCTTCGAGGATCAGAACTTTAGCCTGAACCTCAACGCTGCCGCCCTCGGCGGTCCGTCTGGCGCACTCGCCACCATCAACGCGATGGACGAGGTCTGGCGCATCACGACCGGCCTGAACTTCAAGTTCTGATCCTGGACGCACACGTTTGACAGAAGGGGGCCGCTCACCAGAGCGGCCCTTTTCTGTTGCCCCATTGCCGCAGGCTATGGCGCACCATTCATCCACCATTCAGCCCAGCGGCGGCACATTCCGCCCATGAGCCGCATATTAAGCAAACTTGGCCCGGCGTGCGCCATCCTCGCCGTGAGCGCTCTTTTCGCCCCCGCGCAGGCGGAGCCGATCTGCATCGCCGACTGGTCCGACGCCGGCCCCATAGTGCGCCGCGAGGGCCTGACGACCATCGAGCGCGTCGGTCGACTCGCGCGGGACCGTGCTGCAATCGAGATCGTCGACACCGCGCTCTGCCGCAACGACGGGCACTTCGTCTACCGTCTCACCGTTCGCAGTGGCCAAGGCGTGCTGCGAACTCTGTTCGTGGATGCCCGCAAGCCCTTCGAGCGCCCCTTCGAGCGCTAGGCCAGCCAGGGCCTTGCCGCTATAAAGGAACGAACCGGCCTGGTTCATGGGAGAGCAAAGTGCGTGTCCTCGTCGTCGAAGATGACCCCGACCTCAACCGCCAGCTGGTCAAGGCGTTGGGCGATGCGGGCTATGCCATCGACAGCGCCAAGGACGGCGAGGACGGCTACTTCCTGGGCGACACCGAGCCCTACGACGTCGTCATCCTCGACCTCGGACTGCCGAAGATGGACGGCATATCCATCCTCGAACAATGGCGGCGCTCCGACAAGAAATTCCCGGTCATCATTCTCACCGCGCGCGACCGCTGGAGCGACAAGGTCGCCGGCATGGACGCCGGCGCCGACGACTACCTTGCAAAGCCGTTCCATATGGAGGAGCTGCTTGCCCGCGTCCGGGCCCAGCTCCGCCGCAACGCCGGCCACGCCAAGGCCGAGCTGGAATGCGGCAAGCTGCGCCTCGATACCAAGACCGCGCGTGTCTCCTTCGACGGCCAAGCGATCAAGCTCACCTCGCACGAGTATCGCCTGCTCGCCTATATGATGCACCATAGCGAGCGCGTGGTCTCGCGCACCGAGCTGGTGGAGCACCTCTACGACCAGGACTTCGACCGCGACAGCAACACCATCGAGGTGTTCATCGGCCGTCTCCGCAAGAAAATCCCGGCCGAGGTGATCACCACCGTCCGCGGCCTCGGCTATCGCCTGGGCACGGACGCAGATGAGACTTGATTCGCTTGCATTCCGCCTGTTCGCCACCGCCGCGCTGTGGACGCTGGTGGCGTTGCCGCTCGCCGGCATCATCATCTTCTCGCTCTACCGCCAGGAGGTCGAGACGAGCTTCGACGAGCGCATCAAAACGCTGCTTCTGGTCGTCTACACCGACAGCTCGGACCATACCCAGGGCGAGCCCGGCTCCCCCCGCGAGGTCGGCGAGCCGCTGTTCGAAATCACGCATTCCGGCTGGTACTGGCAGATCCGGCCGACCGACAGCACTTTGGGCCGCCGCACGCTCGTTTCGAAATCGCTGGCGAGCGCGACGCTGCCATCCCCGTTCGAGCGGCATCTGCCGGCGGACAGTTTCGGCATTCGCTGGACGCGCGACGTCGGCCCCAACGGCACGCCCATCCGCGTCGCGGAGATGATCCAGGCCCTCGGTGGCGACGAAAGCGGACCGCGTTATTCCTACATCGTCGCCGGTCCGCTCGACTGGCCGGAGGCTCGGGTCGTCGGCTTCCGCACGCGCCTCGTCGTGGCCCTGTCGATGGTCGGCTTCGGCCTGCTGGCGCTGACGCTGTTCCAGGTCCGCTTCGGCCTCCTGCCCCTGCGCGAGATCGAAAAGCGCCTGACCGCGATCCGCACCGGCCAGGCCGCGCGCCTCGATGGCAAGCTGCCCGTCGAGATCGAACCATTGCAGATCGAGATCAACGCCCTGATCCAGTCCAATCAGGACATCATAGAACGCGCACGCACCCAGGTCGGCAATCTCGCCCATGCATTGAAGACGCCGCTCGCCGTGATCACCAACGAGGCGCGCGAGGACAAGGGTCCGCTCGCCGCCAAGGTGCAGGAGCAGACCCGGCTCATGCGCGATCAGATCGGGTACTATCTCGACCGGGCGCAGATGGCGGCCCGCGCCGGCGTGATCGGCCGCGTCACCGAGGTTCTGCCTGTCGCCCAATCCTTGAAGCGAGCGCTCGAGCGCATCTATCGCGACAAGGGCGTCGAAATCGTCATCGATTGCGCCGAGGCCATCCGCTTCCAAGGCGAGAAACAGGACCTCGAGGAGATGCTCGGGAACCTCGCAGACAACGCCTGCAAATGGTCGAGATCAATGGTCCACATCACGGCTCAGACCCTGCCGGGCGAAGGCCGCAGCGGTCGCCCCCGCGTCGTGATCACCGTGGAGGACGACGGCCCGGGCCTGACCCCGGAGCAGCGCCAGCGGATCGGCAAGCGCGGCCAGCGCCTGGACGAAAGCAAGCCCGGCTCTGGCCTGGGCTTGTCGATAGTCAGCGACATGGCCACATCGTATAATGGAATGTTCGCGCTGGACTCGTCTCCAATGGGTGGCTTGCTGGTGCGGTTGGAGTTGCCGGCCGTATGAAGTTGGATGAGGCGGGATTAGGCCGCTGCGAAATGGCGCCGCCGCGGATCGAACTTTCGCCCGAATCAGGAGTGATACGCAGCAACGAGCGTAGCGGCAGCGACACAGGGCATTGGCAACAACGCTACAGTCATGATGGCGCCAAGCGCTTCCCGAAGCGATGCCATGCAGTCGAGGGGAAAAGTATCTTGAAAAATATCAAGCGTTGATCGCTCTTTCAGTGACGGCCGCCATGCTGGCTGCGTGCAGCGGACCCGGCAACGCACCAAAGCAGGATCAGGGCCTCGTCGCAGGCGCGATCGCCGGCGGCGTCCTCGGCAGCCAGATCGGCCGCGGCAAGGGCAGTGTCGTGGCCACCGTGCTCGGCGCGGTCGTCGGCGGCGTTGTCGGCAGCGAGATCGGTCGCTCCCTCGACGAGCGTGACCGCCGGCTCGCCCAGCAGGCCGAGTTCGACGCCTTCGAGCGCGGCGTGTCCGATCGCCCTGTGCGCTGGCAGAACCCCGACAACGGACGCTATGGCGAAGTCGTGCCGGGGCCGTCCTTCCGCCGCGGGCCACAGGACTGCCGGCCCTACACCCACACCGTCTACATCAGCGGCCGCCCACAGGCGATGCGCGGCACCGCCTGCCGCACATCCGGATGGTACCTGGAGCAACGTCGGCTGAACGCCCGCGAAAGCAACGGGATGGCCCCCACACCTGATCGAGCGCACCGATCAGACGACGTGACACGCCGTCCCCGCGCTGCTCGAACCCTTGCCTAGCGCGGCCAGCGACCCTATTCCCTTGATGCCGGGGAACGCCCCGCTGGGTGTTGGAGCCGCGATGCTTTTCTTCTGGATCTGCGCCGCTGTGTTGACCGTTCTAGCGGTGCTCGCACTCGTGCGGCCGCTGCTGGCGCCTGCCGACGAGACCGCCGACACGGCCGAACCCGCGGCCGATATCGCCGTTTATCGCGACCAGATGACGGAGATCGATAGTGACCGCGCCCGCGGACTGATAACCGAGACTGAAGCCGAAGCAGCCCGCGTCGAGATCGCGCGCCGCCTCCTTGCCGCCGCCGAACTCGGGGCCTCCGGTACGAGAGGTTCGACG
>CAMAYR010000310.1 GCA_945862355.1 Devosia equisanguinis
CCAGCGTCGCAGTGCCAGCCGCCGGGGCGTGTCGCCCCCGCGAAGTGCGAAGCCTGCGCGCTTTCGCCCTTCTGCCACCGGCCACCCCGATCCAGCCACTTGCAAAGCAGCCAGCCGAACGGTGCGCAAAGTCACCGATTCAGGTCATAGCATTCGAGGGGCTTGGCGCGGCGGCACTTTTGTGCGGATATGCGCCCCTGAAACACCGGTTCACAATCGCCGCAGGAGGCCAGGGAGAGTCATGACCGATCTGAGATACGAGGCGCCGCAAAGCGTCGACGCAGCGTTGGCCCTGTTGGCCGGCGCTAAGGGCATCACACGCCTGCTCGCGGGTGGTACCGACGTGATCGTCCAGATGGAGACCGAGCTGGTCGAGCCCGAGCTGATCGTCGACATCAAGAAAATCCCCGAGCTGCGCGGCATCGCAGCCGAGAACGGCGGTTTCCGCGTCGGCGCCGCCACGACCGGTATGCAGATCTGCGACCACGCAGCGTTCGCCAAGGCCTGGCCCGGTGTCGTCGACGGCGTGAAGCTGATCGGCTCGATCCAGGTCAAGGGCCGCGCCTCGATGGGCGGCAACCTGTGCAACGCTTCTCCCGGCGCCGACAGCGTTCCGCCTATGATTACCGCGAGCGCCGTTGCGCGGGTCGTCGGTCCCAAGGGAACGCGGGAGGTGCCTGTCGAGCAGATCCCCGTCAGCCCCGGCAAGACCTCCCTCGGCAAGGACGAGTTCATCGCCTCGTTCTTTTTTCCCGCACGGCCCAAGCTGTCCGGCGACGCCTATCTGCGCTTCACGCCGCGCACCGAGATGGACATCGCCGTTACGGGCGTCGCCGTGAACCTCACGCTGGACGGCAATGGTGTCTGCACGGCCGCGCGCGTGGCCCTTGGCGCCGTGGCCCCGACCGCGCTCCTCGTCGAGCCGGCTGCGGCCGCCCTGATCGGAACGAAGCTCGACGATGCCGCGATCGAGAAGATGGTTGCGGCCTGTCGCGCTGCCTGCCGGCCGATCGACGACAAGCGCGGCACCAAGGAGTTCCGTATCGAGGTGACCGGCGTGCTGGCCAAGCGCGCTGCAAAGATCGCGCTCGAGCGCGCTCAGGCGAGCAAGTAGGAGCGGCCACAATGAAAAAGCATCACATCACACTGACCGTAAACGGCGACGAGTACGACGCCCTCGTCGAGCCGCACCACACGCTGCTCGACACCCTGCGTGACAACCTCACGCTCACCGGTACGAAGGAAGGCTGCGCCACGGGCGACTGCGGCGCCTGCTCCGTGATCGTCGACGGCGTACTGCAGTGCTCCTGCCTGATGCTCGGCGTCGAGGCCAACGGCGCCAGCATCGAGACCATCGAAGGCATGGCCCAGGCCTACGACAAGTCGGGCGACAAGCTGCACCCGCTGCAGCAGGCATTCCTCGAGCACAATGGCCTGCAATGCGGTATCTGCACGCCCGGCGTGCTCGTCGCGGCCAAAGCGCTGCTCGAGCGTAATCCGGACCCGACCGAGACCGAGGTTCGCTACTGGCTCGCCGGCAACCTGTGCCGCTGCACTGGCTACGACAAGCTCATCAAGTCCGTGATGATCGCCGCCAAAGAGATGAGAGGGGCCTGAAGATGGCACATGATATCCTGCAGAACAGTGGTTTCTCGGCGGACCGAAAGCTCAAGATCGTCGGTTCAAATCCGATCAAGCACGACGGTTGGGACAAGGTGACGGGGGCCGCGAAGTTCTCGTCCGACTACATCCTGCCGGGCTTGCTCGTCGGCAAGCTGCTGCGTAGCCCACATCCGCACGCCATCATCAAGTCGATCGACACCTCAGCGGCCGAGAAGCTGCCGGGTGTGAAGGCGATCGTCACGCGCGAGGACTTCCCCGACATCAAGGAAGGCACCCCCTACGGCGACATGACCCGCATGGCCATGGCCCGCGAGAAGGTCCTGCACGAAGGTCATCCCGTGGCCGCTGTCGCCGCGACGTCGGAGTCCATCGCCAAGCGCGCGCTGCGGCTCATCAAGGTCGAGTACGAGGTACTGCCCCACGTCATCGACCCCGTCGAGGCGATGAAGTCCGATGCACCGGTCCTGCACAGCTACATGCGCACGAAAGGCGCGAAGGCGGGCGATACGAAGGTATCCGCCGACAAACCCTCGAACGTGGTGGAGCGCTACGAGCTTGGCGTCGGCGACGTGGACAAGGGTTTTGCCGAAGCCGACTTCATCATCGAGCGATCGTTCGATACGAAGCCGATGCACCAGGGTTACATCGAGCCGCAGGCCTGCGTCGCCTCGGCATCCGAGGAAGGCGAGATCGAGCTGTGGTGCTCCACCCAGGCGCCGTTCGTCTACCGCGATCGTTTGTCCGAGATCCTCAAGGTCGACAGCTCGAAGATCAAGGTCCAGCAGTCCGAGCTGGGCGGCGGCTTCGGCGGCAAGACCGGCTTCTACGCCGAGCCGGTCGCCATCCAGCTCGCACGGAAGGCGCGCCGCCCGGTCAAGATCACCTTCACCCGCTCAGAGGTGTTCAAAGGCACCGGCCCCGTCTCGGGCACGGCCTCGCGCATCAAGATCGGCTGCAAGAAGGACGGCACGATCACGGCGGCCGACGCCGAGCTCGTCTTCCAGACCGGCCCCTACACGGGCTCGGCGTTCACCAACGCGCCGCAGGCGATGTTCACGCGCTATGACCTGAAGAACGTCCGCACGGTCTCTTACGAGGTCGTGTCGAACCGGCCGAAGGTCGCCTCGTTCCGCGCCCCGTGCGTGCCGCAGGTGGTGTTCGGCGTGGAAGGCATCATCTCCGAGCTCGCCCGCAAGATCGGCATGGACGAGATCGATTTCCGCATGAAGAACGCCATGGCGGACGGCGCCAAGACGATCTACGCGGAGACCTTCGGCAGGATCGGGTTCATCGAGACGCTGGAAGCCGCCAAGGCATGCGACCACTACAAGTCGCCCGTTCCGAAGGGCTGCGGCCGCGGCATCTCCACCGGCTTCTGGTTCAACCGTGGCGGCGAGACTTCATCCTCGCTGCAGGTGGCGCCCGACGGCTCGGTCACGATCACGCTCGGCACTGCCGACGTGGCCGGCTCACGCATCTCCATCTCGATGATGGTGGCCGAGGAGCTGGGCATCCCCGTGGACAAGGTCCGCGCGGTGCTCGCCGATACCCACCAGCTCGGCTTCAACCGCGTCACTGCCGGCAGCCGCACCACCTACAGCCAGGGCATGGTTCTGGTGGATGCTTCCCGCAAGGTCATCAAGGAGATGACCGGGCGCGTAGCGCGGATGTGGAAGGTGGCCGAGGAAGGCGTCGTGTTCGAGAACGGCATGTTCCGGCCGGCCAGCAGCAACGTCGGAGACTTCCCGCCGCTGTCGATCGCCGAAATCGCGATGAAGACGACCTATACGGATGGCGCGATCGCCGCGCGCTCAGACATGAACGTGACCGGTGCCGGCCCCGGCTTCGGCTGCCACATCGTGGACGTTCGGGTCGACGAGGAGACGGGTCTCGTCGAGATCGTGCGCTACACCGTGGTGGAGGATGCCGGTAAGGCGATCCATCCCCTGCAGGTGGAGGGCCAGTTCCAGGGCGGCGCTGTCCAAGGCATCGGCTGGGCGCTGAACGAGGAGTACATCTTCGGCTCGGACGGCCGCATGCAGAACCCGGGCTTCCTCGACTACCGGATGCCCGTTGCCTCCGACGTGCCCAACATCGACACGGTGATCGTCGAGGTGCCCAACCCGAAGCATCCATTCGGATTGCGTGGCGTCGGCGAGGTGCCGGTGGTGCCGACGATGGCTGCGGTCGCCAACGCGATCGGCAACGCCATCGGTGTGCGCCCACAATCACTGCCGATGTCGCCACCGCGTCTCTTGAAACTCATCAAGGAGCGCGGCCCGCGCGCGTAACGAAATCGGTGTCAGAACTGGAAGGCTCTGACACCGCCGCCTGCTTCAGATGTCACCACGGAGGTGCCGGACCAAAAGGTTCCGGCACCTTTTCTATTATGCCTTCGTGAGGCGATGCTTCGCGAGGAAGTCGTGCAGGATCTGCGCGCACGCGTCGGGCCGTTCGATCTGCTGCAAGTGGCCGGTGTTCGGCACGGCCTCGTAGTCGTAGCCGTTCTCCGTGCCGAGCGCCCGGTTGGCCATGCCCGTCGCCGGCGCGCCCTTCATCTCCGGATCGCATCCGACGAGCTTGACCGGTCCGCCGAAATCCGTCGCCTTCGGCCACAAATTGAGCTTCAGCGCCTCCGCGTAGATCGCTGTCTCGATCTCTGGTGCGCACACCAGCGACCAGGTCTCGGCGCCTTCGTCCTTGCGCAGCACCGAGCGCGCCATGAGGTCGTGCATCCCGTCCACCCAGCGCACCGTGGCGCGCGATTCCTTCAGCTCCTGCGTCAGCTCCTCGATCGCATTGAACGTCCGACGCCGACCGCCGGCAAACTTGACTAGCCG
>CAMAYR010000311.1 GCA_945862355.1 Devosia equisanguinis
GATCGTGTCCCAGGCCGTGGTGTAATTGGCCGATCATGGCACCGAGTTCGGTGTCGGCTCGGGCCGTTGCTCAGGCCGCAGCGATGCGCTTTGGCTTGGCCTGTGGATCATCGCTGAACTGGGCGAGCTTTTCCAGGCTCATGTAACGGGCGCGGCTCGCCGCCCATTCGTCGTTCTGCTCGAGCAGCAGCGCGCCGACCAGCCTGACGATGGCGCCCTCGTTGGGGAAGATCGCGACGACATCGGTGCGCCGCTTGATCTCGCCGTTGAGCCGTTCGAGCGGGTTCGTGGAGTGCAACTGCGGCCAGTGCTCTTTCGGGAAGGCGAGATGGGCGAGCACGTCGTCCTCGGCCGCGTCCATCAGCTCGCCGAGTTTGGGGAAGCGCTCGCGCAAGCGATCGGCGACGGCCCGCCATTCGGCACGCGCGGCCTCCTGCGTCTCCTGCGTGAAGGCGGTACGGATCGCGGCCGCCACCATCTGGCGTTGCTTCGAGCCGACGTGGGCCAGCGCATTGCGCATGAAGTGCACGCGACAGCGCTGCCACGTCGACGACAGCACTTTGGTCGCTGCCTTCTTCAACCCTTCGTGGCTGTCGCTGATGACGAGCTTGACGCCGCGCAGCCCCCGCCGCGTCAGCGTGCGCAGGAAGTCCGTCCAGAATGGCTCGGCCTCCGACGCGCCGACCTGCATGCCGAGAACCTCGCGTCGGCCATCTGTGTTGACGGCGACTGCGATTATCACGGCAACGGAGACGATCCTCCCGGCCTGCCTGACTTTGACGTAGGTGGCGTCGATCCACAGATACGGCCATGAGCCCTCGATCGGCCGGGCGAGGAAGGCGTGCACACGTTCGTCGATCTCTTCGCACAGCCGTGACACCTGGCTCTTCGAGATGCCGGTCATGCCCATCGCTTTCACGAGGTCATCGACCGAGCGCGTCGAGACGCCGTGCACGTAGGCTTCCTGGATGACGGCGGTCAGCGCCTTCTCGGCCGTGCGCCGCGGCTCGAGGAAAGCAGGGAAGTAGCTGCCTTTGCGCAGCTTCGGGATCTCCAGATCGACGGTGCCGGCCCGGGTCTCCCAAGTACGTTCGCGATAGCCGTTACGGTAGTTCATCCGCGCCGGAGTGCGCTCTCCGTGACCCGCGCCGGTGAGGCTCTCGACCTCCATGTCCATCATCCGGTTGGCGACGTAGGCCATCATCTCCCTGAGGAGATCGTCGTCGGAGCCCTTCTCAACCAGGGCCTTCAAGGTCATTCTGTCGATCGTCATGGTTCGCTCTCTTGGTTGCGTTTGGTCTTCGCAACCCGAGCCGACCTCGATTCGGACCATGACCGCTCTCCGCGCGGCCGTCACTGTGGACGACCTGGGGAAAAGGCTTCACGCGGCGTTCCTCTCCGGTCGGCCTAAGGCCTCCCTCCGACGTACGCCGCCGCCCCGCTTCCTACACCACGTCCCGGGACGCCGCCACGAGGAGTTGGCGCGACGCCCGTTCCTGCGATATAAGCCGCCTGATCCGGAGCGGACCGATCATGGCCCGCGACCGAGCGAGCCGGCTTAGCTCAGCGGTAGAGCAGCGGTTTTGTAAACCGTTGGTCGGGGGTTCAATTCCCTCAGCCGGCACCAACACTTTCAACCACTTCCCCATCGGCACGGATGCCGACAACTTTGCTTGCGGGAGTTTTGCGGGCGTCTGCCCACATTGCCCCGCAGGACGACCAGCTCAGGTCGCGTTCCGTTCTGCTCGACGACTCGCTCTGACGCCTCGATCAGCCGCGACAGCTCGGCCGCGGAGTAGTGGGTCGTGATGCGCCCTGAACGATGCCCCAGCAGGTCCTGACGATCCTCGAAGCTCACCCCCGCTGCGCGCAGCCGCCACACAAGCGTGTGCTTGAGATCATGAACCCGGATCCTGCGCTGGTTGCGCTTATAGGCGATCCAAGGCTGTAGGGTTCCCATGTGAGGACGATCGAGCAGCATGCCTCCGATGAACGGCATCAGGTCCTTGAGCCGGCTCACGTCGTCGGCCCGGCTTCGCTTGTGATGGTTATCCAGCACGAACTTGGCCGCAGCCTGCTCGAAGGTTCGAGAAGGCCGGACGCCGTAGACCTGAGCTTGCCGGGTCTGTCCCATCAGTCGCGCGAGATACCTTCCCGCTTCCTGGAGGTCAGCTGATCCAGTGCTCTGGTAAACTCGCCGCCCGCAGATGCGCTTGTCGACGTGCCAGACACCCGCCCTCTGGACGAGGCCGGAGATGTGTTTGCGTCCCGTGTGGATCCCGGTGGCATGGCGCTCAACTATCGGCAGCGGCGCAATGGCGGTGACTGGCAGGACGGCGACGAAGTCGTGCCGATCGTCGACACGGCGACACAGTTTGGCGGACGGCGCGTATGGTTCCGGTGCCTGTCTTGCGAGCGGCGGTGCCGCATCCTCTATGGCGGCGCCCATTTCAGGTGCCGCCGGTGTCATCGGCTCCGATACGAGACCCAGTTCGGGCCGGCCTTCGCTCGGGCTGCCACGCGGGCACTCAAGATCCGCGAAAGGCTCGGCGGTCAAGGGCGGCATCGACAATCCCTTCCCGGATAAGCCGAAGGGCATGCGCGGGACGACGTACGAGCGGCTGCGGGATGAGGAGGAGCGGCTGCAGACGGCGTGGGCGGTGGGGATCATGGGGAAATTCCGCATGGAGTGACTTCGCGCAACAGCTAGGGAAGGCACCGTCCTACGGCAGTAATGCCTGTCACGGCGAGAAGGTACATGAGGGTGCCGATGCAAGTTAAGGCGCCACCCGCCCTCAGCCACCTCTGCCGGCGATCGTGGTAGAGCTTCATGAGCCCGAACGACGCCCAGCCAGTCGCGTATCGTCCTCTTCGGGTGATCATGATGGAGTAGACGGCGCAGAACGCGCTTGCGACAAGCACGTAGAGTGCAGCCAAGCCGATCCATCCGCAGCTTTTGTCCGGCGCGATCAAGCTGTCCTTGCCGGCCGACAGGAACACGAGATCGGCCGCCAGCATCAACCCGGAAAAGCCCAGGATCGCGGCTCCTTTTACGGAGAGATCAGAATCACGGAACCGAACATGGTCATGCTCGTCACGGCAATCGTCGCGCTTGACCAACTCCACCACGCGCAGCCATTGCCGGCCAATGGCCTCCAGGTCCGTGTCCTGCATCGGTTTCCCCCAGTTGAAGCGGGCTTTGCGAGCCCGCAAGCTCCGTCGTGATGATGGACCAGCGCCGTCTGTGGTACATATGCATGCAGAACTGCGTACCGGAAACAGGGCTGATGTCTTGGCACACCACGCCTAGGGACGATGCTTGGCGAGAAGTCCACCTCGTCTACCTTAAAGGCATGGGGCAACGGCTCTGGCTACGATGCAATGCGTGTGGGCATGACGTCGTCGTCGAACTCAACGTGTTCAGCGACAATGTGCACAGCGAGAGCCACTTGTTGGCAGGGGATGCCCCCCTTGACGGGCAACGGTTCTAAACGCCGCGGGGTGAGTGTTGCGGTGTGCCCTCGCCCTGCCAATGCCTGCCCGAAGTCCGTTGGCCACGAGCAATCCGGACGTGCGCCGATTGCCAGACGGTTGCACCATGCGGCAGGACGGCTACAAGGTGAGCAAGCTGGTCGAGGAAGCCCTCCGCTGCGTCACTCCGATCTGACCAATCGATCCGTCAACAGCTGAGCAATAGTGCAAATATATATCGCAGCAGCTTGCGCCGGAACAATGCATCCCTCTTCGATCCCGTCAACAATCATAAACCTCTTATCGGCGCATCTCGATCAAGCGACCAATGATATCCATCAATTGACCTGGCTTCTCGATCAGAATTGCTTGAGGGTAGCGACCCTTGACCTCCGGCGCACTTGTGTAGAACAGAAATTTTCCATTAGTCGTGATGAGGTGGTCCGCGAAATCGGCCACTGTCTCACCACCCAACCTGTAATCGAGAATGGCGAGATCGCATCCCGGGTCAGCATAGAGAGTCATTGCCTCTGCAACCGATCTCGCCGGGCCGACGGCGACTGCCCCAACGACAGTCAACAGTTCGCGTAGGGCACGACCTATACCGGCGTCGTCCTCCACAATCAGAACGCGTGCCCCAAAAAGGGCTGCAACATCTAAAGTATTCATAGACCTCACCAACGGCTGGCAACTCCTGATAGTCCGCCTCGCGCACAATTACCAGTAGACTGCAAACATCCCCTTAGATATTGCCTAAATAGTTGATGCAAAAAAGAAAACTGGCCTTCAGTGCCATGGCTCGTTCGCGCCATGGCGCTACATTCTTGATGCGAAGCTTTGATGTCCTGCGGCGAATCCGCTCGGCCGCATCTCCTGGTCGCATCGCTGTATCGGTTGACACGCTGCCAACTAGAGATGC
>CAMAYR010000312.1 GCA_945862355.1 Devosia equisanguinis
GCAATCGGCGTGCGCGATGCCGTGGCGCAGCGGGATCGCGTCAAGATCGCCAGCGAGCCGCGTCAGGCCGAGCGCGCGCCCGACGAGGGCTAACCCTGAGTGCGAGGTTGTCGTGTCGGTGTCCGACTGCACGATCTCGAAGCTTCGCAGCCCATCACCTGCCGAGTGAGCCGCCCTCGACAAGAGAAATAGCTGATTCGCAAACCAACCCAGACCCTTACGCCATCACCACCGGATCGGAGTTACGGAAGCAGGATAACGATAGCTGCGCCACGCGCAGCCAGGAGATCAGGCGCGGCTGATCGCGCCGGCGGGAAAGAAGCTCGCCTGCCGGCTCTGCTCCAGCACCGTCCTCAGGCTGAGCGCGCCGCCCTGGTCGTCGGTCTCGAGCTGGCAGTCTACGAGGTCGAGCAAGGCGACCGCGAGCCATATCGCCAGATCGCGGCGCCCCAGGCCAAGCTCGAAATGCGAGGCTCCCCGGTGATGCGCGCTCGATGCAGCTGCGTCCACCGTCGTTGCCGACACCGTCACCAGAAGCTCGACCTGTCCGTGTTGCGCAGTCGCAGTGACGTGGATCTGGGCAGCGGGCGCAGCACGCGATTGAGCAACTGCCAAAAGCTGCCGGATTGCTCGCGACACCATGCGCAAGTCGGCTCTGACATCGAGACCTTCGGCGATGTCAGCCTGAAAAATGATGCCGCGCCCCGCGTCTCGCTCGGACAGCTCCTCGACCACGTCGGCAACGAGAGGCGCCAGCTGCACATCGGCGAGAACTGGGCTCTTGGGCTGGGCGAGACAAGCAGTCATCGCGAGCGCGTCCTCGGCGGCTTGAAGCAGCTCGACACCGCTGGCGCGAATGTGCCCGACATACTCCCTGTAGCGTGAGTTGCCGATCGGACCGAAGACTTCCTGTTGCATGGCGTCGGAAAAGCCGATCACGGCGTTGAGGGGCGTTCGCAGCTCGTGGCTCAGGCTCGCGAGAAGGTCGATCCACTGCCCCACCGCACCGGCTGCATTCCGATCGAGCGGCCGGATGTTCGACCATCCCTGGCTCGCATCGTGGTTTCCCGTCCCGAACTGGACAGAGTCCACCCGCGGACCGGCGTCAGCATCCAGCGCCATCCTCGAAGCCCTTCCGATTCTAGAAATATTCGCCCCGCCTCGCGCCGATCGTCCTTGTTCGGTCGAATCGACAAAACCAACATGCCGTGATCCGGGCAGAGCTGTCGAGCGGAACGATTCGGGCGCGAAAAAGGCGTCGGGCGAGTGAAGGAAAATAGCAACAGTTGCGGATACTTAGGATAGGTCCAGGAAAAACGGGCGACACGAGGCGCTGGCAAATGTTCAGATGGCCGATTAAAATTGCGTCAGTCGATCATCCTGCTCGCAATCTCGAACACGTCACGGGACAGGCCATCGGTCTTGGCAAGTCCCTGGATAACCCGCTTCGCCTTGGCTCGCCGCCCAGGCTCGAGCGCCCGCCAACTGCGAAACGCATTGAGCAGCCGGGCCGCGATCTGCGGATTGAACTTCTCGATCGCCAACACCTGCTCGGCAAGGAACCTGTAGCCCTGGCCGTCCTCGCGATTGAACTGGGAGGGGTTCGCCATCGCGAAATTGCCGATCAGAGCGCGAACCTTGTTGGGCGTCGTTAGCGAGAACAGGGGATCCTGCATCAAGGTCCGGACGCGATCGAGCGTGCTGGCGTCCGGTACGATCGCCTGGGCGGCGAACCAGGTGTCGATGACGAGATGATCGTCCTTCCAGCGGCCGTGGAAGGTCTGCAGCGCCGCCTCGCGCTCGGGAAGGCTGCTTCCGGCGATGAGATACAGACCCTGCGCCTCGTCGGTCAGATTGGCCGCGCGGCGCCAATGCTCCAGCAGTCGCGCGCGATCGGGCGGCGTGTCGCGAGCCGTGAGCAGGGCCAGCACCGTATTGCGCAGCGCGCGCCGCCCCGCGCTTGCCGCATCCGGCGTATAGGCGCCACGGATGGCATTACGCTGGTAGAGCCGCTCCAACTCGTCGCCGAGCTGGGTACCGACGAGCCGGACGAGTTGGCGCCGCGCTGCGTGAATGGCCGAGGGATCGACGTTGCGCGCAATCTCGCGGGCGACGTCGCTCTCGGAGGGAAGCCGTAACAGCTCGGCGAGGTAGGCTGGCTCGAGCTTGTCGTCTGCGATCACACCCTTGAGCGCTGCGGCATAGCCAGCGCCCTTCGATGAGCGCTTGCCGGCCTCGCGCGCGCGAACCAGGTGGATCAACGTCCGCATGGCGTAGTCGGATGCTGCCTGCCACCGGTTGTAGAGGTCGCTGTCGTGCACCATCAGTAGCTCAAGGTCGCGCTCGGCGAGGTCGATGGTGAGCTTGACCGGCGCGGAGAACCCACGCAGCAGCGACGGCACGGGACGGGAGGGCACATCGATGAAGCGGAACGTCTGTTTGCGCTCGGTCAGGTGCAGCACGCCGTCGGTGATGGCAGTGCCATCTCCGAGCTTCAGCGGGATCTCATCGCCGTTCGCACTCAACAGCCCGGTGCGCACCGGGATATGCAACGGCTTCTTCTTCGGCTCGCGCGTGGTCGGCGTATTGACCTGCTCCAGGGTCAGCTCGGCAGCCCTCGCGGCGCGGTCCCAATCTAGCTTCGCGACGATCTCCGGTGTTCCCGATTGGGCATACCACTGCCTGAACTGGGTCAGGTCGAGCGATCCGGCGCGTTCGAACGACTCGATGAAGTCCTCCACCGTCGCCGCACGTCCGTCGTGGTTGTCGAAGTAGTGATCCATGCCTTCGCGAAAACCCTTGGGACCCGCGATCGTCTGGATCATGCGGACGAGCTCGGCGCCCTTCTCGTAGACCGTGGCCGTATAGAAGTTGTTGATCTCAATATAGGTGTCGGGTCGCACGGGGTGGGCGAGCGGACCCGCATCCTCGGGGAATTGCGCGGATTTGAGCTGCCGCACGTCGGCGATGCGCTGCACGGTGCGGGAGCGCTCGTCGGCTGAGAACTCCTGGTCGCGAAATACGGTGAGGCCTTCCTTCAGGCAGAGCTGGAACCAGTCGCGGCATGTGATGCGGTTGCCGGTCCAGTTGTGGAAATATTCATGCGCGACGACGCTCTCGATGGCCTCGTAGTTGGCGTCGGTCGCGGTCTCGGCGGAAGCGAGGATGAGGCGGTCGTTGAAGACGTTGAGCCCCTTGTTCTCCATCGCGCCCATGTTGAAGTCGGACACCGCGACGATGTTGAAGACGTCCAGGTCGTACTCCCGCCCGAAGCGGCGCTCGTCCCAGCGCATCGACCGCTTCAGCGCGTCCATAGCCCAATGCGCGCGGCTCTCCTTGCCGGGCTCCACGTAGATGCGCAGATCGACCTCGCGGCCCGACATGGTCCGAAACGTCGAGGCGATCGAGCCGAGATTGCCGCCTACCATGGCGAACAGGTAGCAGGGCTTGGGATGGGGGTCCTTCCAGACCGCGTAGTGACGCCGGCCGCGATCGGCCGTGCCGCGCTCGGTCGGATTGCCGTTGGCCAGCAGCACGGCGGCATCTTCCATGCCGGCCTCGACGCGAACCGCGTAGGTCGAAAGGACATCCGGCCGGTCGAGGAAGTAGGTGATCCGACGGAAGCCTTCGGCCTCGCATTGCGTGCAGTAGATGCCGCGCGAGCGATAAAGGCCGTTGAGGGCCTTGTTGGCCTCTGGATCGACGTGGACGACGATTTCCAGCGTGAACCGTGCGGCCTGTGGCGGACGATGTAGGATCAGCGACGCGGGCGTCGTCTCGAAATCACCGCCCGCTAGTGCCTTCCCGTCGAGCTTGACGCTCTCCAGCGCCAGCAACTCGCCGTCGAGCACGAGCGGCGGCTTCGCCTCGCCCGACAACGGATTGGGCTTGATTACGAGCCGGGATTTCACCCGCGTGTCAGTCGGATGCAGGGAGACGTCGAGCGCCACCGTCTCGATCAGCCACGGCGAGGGCCGATAGTCCTTGAGGCGGATGGGGCGCGGCGTGTCAGTTTTCATGCGGGGCTCTCCGGCACCTGCTGTGGGATATGGGAGCGACCATAGAATGGATTGGCTCGCGGCAGAAGGCGTGGACATACCGCACGTAGCGCCAGCGGCGGACGACGGGGCCGCCACGCGCGGGGAGCAAAACTCGGCAGCTACGGCAGAGCGATCCATGGAGAGGGACGGCAACGATTCTCGCGCAATCAACCTGCTTCCGTAACTCCGATCCGGTGGTGATGGCGTAAGGGTCTGGGTTGGTTTGCGAATCAGCTATTTCTCTTGTCGAGGGCGGCTCACTCGGCAGGTGATGGGATGCGAAGCTTCGAGATCGTGCAGTCGGACACCGACACGA
>CAMAYR010000313.1 GCA_945862355.1 Devosia equisanguinis
CGCCAGCGTCGCAGTGCCAGCCGCCGGGGCGTGTCGCCCCCGCGAAGTGCGAAGCCTGCGCGCTTTCGCCCTTCTGCCACCGGCCACCCCGATCCAGCCACTTGCAAAGCAGCCAGCCGAACGGTGCGCAAAGTCACCGATTCAGGCTACTGTCCCCAGGGTCGGCCTCAATCGTACCACGCCCTCACTGACTGTCGGGTATCCTACTCAGCAGCTGCCGAAGCGCAAGCTCCGGCCCGCATGATCACTGGTCGACGCGATTGGCCCAGGGCCGAAGTCGACCTTACGGTCGGTCTCGGGGGGACCTCTGCCGTAGCTCCAAGCCACGGCCGGGCCATCATGTTGCGCTCGCTCAGGGCAGCATCGGCCCCTCGCCCCTCAATCCTCGCCCCCCTTCGCCGTCGGTTCGCCGAGCATCTTGCGGAACGTCTCCGGCACCGCGCCGGCCTTGGGGCGGCCGCCGGTCGGCACCAGCCATACGCGCGTCTCTGAGCCTTCGAATATCGGCCGGCCGTCGACGGCGCCCTTGAAGGCCACCTCGAAGCTGGAATTGCCCCACCGGGAGATGCCGGCCGAGACGACGAGCACGTCGTCGTAGGTGGCCGGCGACAGGAAGTTGGCTGTCGCCTTGACGAGCGGCGTTCCAGAGGTGCCGAACATCGAACGCAGCTTGCGCTGGTTCCAGCCATGCGAGCGCAGCAGACCCTGAAAGGCGCTGTCCATCCAGTAGAAGAAGCGCGGATAGAAGACGATCCCCGCCTCGTCGCAGTCGCCCCACTGGATGATCGTCTCGAGCGTCGGCTTCATCGAATTGCTCCCCGCTTCCCGCATCCCGGCCCAACGGCAAGCCGTGGCTGCGTCCGGCACAGGGCTTGCCTTGTGGCCGATGCCGTGGTGCAAGCCATGTCGAGCTTACCAGGGAAGTATCCCGCGCCCAGGAGATTCCGTCCGTGATCCAAGCCCGCCAGTTCACGACCCGCCCCGAGATCCAGGGCACCTTCGGCGTCGTCACCTCGACCCATTGGCTCGCCAGCGCGGTCGGCATGGCCATGCTGGAGCGTGGCGGCAATGCCTTCGATGCTGGCGTGGCCGCGGCCTTCACGTTGCAGGTCGTCGAGCCGCATCTGAACGGGCCCGGCGGCGACGTGCCGGTGATGGTCTACGACCAGCGCACGAAGCGCTACGAGGTGATCTGCGGGCAAGGCGTGGCCCCCGCCGGCGCCACCCTCGCGCACTACAAATCGCTGGGCCTCGACCTCGTTCCGGGCACCGGCCTGCTCGCCGCCTGCGTTCCCGGCACGTTCCCGACGTGGATGCTGGTGCTCGAGCGCTACGGCACGATGCGCCTGCGCGATGTTCTCGAGCCTGCGATCGGCTATGCCCGCAACGGCTATCCCCTCGTGCATCAGATCTCCGAGACGATCGCGACCGTGGCCGACCTGTTTCGCGAGCACTGGCCGACCTCGGCGGCCGTCTACCTGCCGGGCAACGCGGTGCCCGCGCCCGGCACACTGTTCCGCAATCCGACGCTGGCCGATACCTACGCGCGCTTGCTGCGCGAAGGCGAGAGCGGCGGCGGTGGACGGGAGGCGGAGATCGCCCACGCCCGCCGCGCCTGGAGCGAGGGCTTCGTCGCCGAGGCGATCGGCCGCTTCTGTGCGACCGAGGAGATCATGGACGTCAGCGGCCGGCGCAATCGCGGCGTGATGACGGCCGACGACCTCGCACGCTGGCAGCCCACCATCGAGGCGCCGCTCGCGCTCGATTACGGCCGCTATCGCGTGTTGAAGCCGGGCCCGTGGTCGCAGTCGCCGACGCTGCTGCAGCAACTGGCGCTGCTCGCCGACGACGACCTCGCCAAGATGTCGCCGACCTCGCCGGACTTCATCCACCTGTGGGTCGAGACCGCCAAGCTCGCCTTCGCCGACCGCGAGGCGTTCTACGGCGATCCCGACTTCACCGACGTGCCGATGACGGAGATGCTGTCGCCAGCCTACAACGCCGAGCGCCGCAAGCTCGTCGACATGGGGACCGCCTCGCTCGGGCAACGACCGGGGTCGCCCGGCGGCAAGACCGGCTTCGTCAACGAGCGCATCTCGAGCGGTGGACCCGCCGCTGCCGGCGTCGGCGAGCCGACCGTCAGAAGAGATCGGCCAGCCGGGGTTGGAGAACCTACGGTCAGGCGGGATGGCCTCACGCGCGGCGACACCTGCCACGTCGACATCGTCGACCGGCACGGCAACATGTTCACAGCCACGCCCTCGGGCGGCTGGCTGCAATCCTCGCCCGTCATTCCCTCGCTCGGCTTCGCGCTCGGGTCCAGGGCGCAGATGTTCTGGCTCGACGAGCGGCGCCCCGACGCACTTGCGCCCGGCCGCCGTCCGCGCACCACGCTCTCGGTCGGCATGGCGATGCGCGACGGCGAGCCTTACATGGCCTGGGGCACGCCCGGCGGCGACCAGCAGGACCAGTGGAACTCGCAGCTGTTCCTGCGCCACGTTCATCACGGCATGAACCTGCAGGAGGCGATCGACGCGCCGACCTGGCACATCGAGCACTTCCCCAACTCGTTCTGGCCGCGCGAGGCGCGCCCCGGCGTGCTGGTCGTCGAAGGTCGTCTGCCGGAGGCCACTATCGAGGAATTGCGCCGTCGCGGCCACATCGTCGAGGTCGGCCCGAACTGGAGCGAAGGCCGGCTCTCGGCCGCAACCAAGGACGGCCCGTTCCTCAAGGCGGCGGCGAATGCGCGGGGGATGCAGGGGTACGCGGTGGGGCGGTGAGGGCACGCTATCCGCGCAACCCCTCGAAGAAAGATCGCAGCAACGCAGCGCTCTCGCTCTCGGCTATGCCGGGATAAAGCTCCGGCCGATGATGGCACGTCGCATGAGCGAAGACGCGCGGCCCGTGCTCCACGCCGCCGCTCTTGGGATCGCCCGCGCCCCAGTATAGTCGCCGGATCCGCGCGAACGAGATCGCCGCCGCGCACATCGGGCAGGGCTCCAGCGTCACCCACAGGTCGCAATCGACCAAGCGCTCGCTGCCGAGCGCCAGGCAGGCGGCCCGGATGGCCAGGATCTCGGCATGCGCCGTCGGGTCACGATCGGTCCGCGTGCGGTTGCCGGCGCTGGCGAGCACCCGCCCGTCCGGCCCGACGATCACGGCGCCGACAGGCACTTCGCCGAGCGCCAGTGCGGCACGGGCTTCGGCGAGCGCGGTTGCCATGTGGCTCGATGTGTTGTGGCGTGGAGGCTCGGTCGGTGTCATAGAGGGCTCTGAAGATATCGACGTCTCGCGTTCTGCATTCGCGCGTGCCGCGCGAGTGGGGGCTCGCCCCCACGCCCCGACCGGAGGGACACCCTCCGGACCGCCCGTTTTTTTCCCCTTTAGAGACAAAATGGGGCGGGCTCGGGAGGGCGGATCCGCGCGGGGGTATGCGGATGCACGTCAGCAAGTATGGGCAACAGCCCGATCGCGCCGCGACCTCGCGGCTCGCAACAACGCCTATACTGCGCCCAGGCCCGGAAAGCACGCACATGCGCAAGGACCCCAAAGATCGTCGGTCGCCCCCGCAAGGCAAGCCCCCCAAGGGCAATCCTGGCGGCCGCCGTGACGACAATCCCCGTGCCGCCCGGTCCGACAAGCCGGAGCGGGCTCCCCCCAGGTCCGGCCGCGGCGCCCCGAGGCAGCCGCTGCCATCGCTGCAGCCGAGCGGCCCGGCAGAGCCGATGCGGATCGCCAAGGCGATGGCGCGGGCGGGTCTCTGCTCACGGCGCGAGGCGGAGCGCTGGATCGGGGAAGGCCGTGTGACGGTGAATGGCAAGCTGCTGACGACGCCCGCCTTCGAGGTCGGTCCGCGCGACAAGATCGTGGTCGACGGCGATCCCCTGCCGGAGGCGGAAGGCGTACGGCTGTGGCGCTATCACAAACCGCGCGGGCTCGTCACGACGCACTTCGATCCGGAAGGTCGGCCCACCGTGTTCGAGAACCTGCCCGACGATCTGCCACGCGTGATCTCCGTCGGCCGTCTCGATTACAACACAGAAGGGCTCTTGTTGCTCACCAACGACGGTGCGCTGGCCCGCTACATGGAGCTGCCGTCGACGGGCTGGCTGAGGCGCTATCGTGTGCGGGCGCGCGGGCGCATCACGCAGGCCGATCTCGAAAAGCTGAAGGATGGCATTACGATCGAAGGCATCGCTTATGGGCCGGTGGAGGCCACGCTCGACAGCCAACAGGGCTCCAACGTATGGCTGACGGTTGGTCTGCGCGAGGGCAAGAACCGGGAGATCCGCAAGATCATGGGGCAGTTGGGGCTCGAGG
>CAMAYR010000314.1 GCA_945862355.1 Devosia equisanguinis
GCAACAGCTCGTGCGCTTGGCTCGCCCAGGCATCACCTCCGCCAGGCATCACATTCGAAAGTGCAGACATGACCGACCAGCAGCTTCCTGACCGATTGTCGGTGAATCCGGCGAGCCCGTTCTACGACGCGGAGCTCCTCGCGCAGAACGTCGGCATCCGCTTCAACGGCAAGGAGCGCACGAACGTCGAGGAGTACTGCATCAGCGAGGGGTGGATCCGGGTCGCCGCCGGCAAGGCGCGCGATCGCTTCGGCAATCCGCTGACGGTGCAGATCAAGGGCGTGGTGGAGCCGTTCATCAAAGTGCAGGCGTAGGGCTTTTCGCTTCGGTCGGGGGAAGTGGGGGGCGGCGACGGTCTGGCTCAGCGTGGCTCGCCGACGAAGCCGCGCTGGATCTCGGCCACCCGCGCCATCGCTGCCGGCGACAGCGGGCCTGCTGCCGCGGCGCGTGCGGCGCCTTCCAGTTGGGCCGCATCAGACAGGCCGAGCAGCACGATGGAGATCGTCGGCGAGGCGATCGCATATCGGATCGCTGCGGCGGCGAGGCTTTCGGCGTGGCCTTCCGCCACGAGCGGGGAAAATCTCGCCGCGCGCGTAAGGTCGGCGGCAAAGGTGGAGCCGGAGCCCATCGGACCGGTGTTCGACTTGGCTAGTGGGTGTGGCGTATCGGTCGACAGTGCGCCCGCCGCCATGACGCGAATTCCAACGCCGCCCATGCCGGCTTCAGCCATCGCTTCGAGCATCCGCTCATAGTCCTGCGCCGGATAGCCGCTCGGGAACGACCATGCGGGTGTCGGGTTCAGCAGGTTGAGCGGGATCTGCGCGGTAAAGAACGCCTTCGAGGCGACGAGGTCCATCATAGCGGGCGTTTCACCGAGGCCGGTGAAGCCGAAGTAGCGCGTCTTGCCCTGCTCGACGAGGCGCTGCAACGCGGGCACGACCGCGGTCAGGACCTGATCGGGGGTTAGGCTGCCGGACTTCGGCTCGCGTGAGATCACGTTGTGGAGCTGGAACAGGTCGACGTGGGCGCGGCCCAGCCGTTGGAGGCTCGCTTCCAGTCCGGCGGCGATGGCGGGGCCGATGCGCCCGCGCTCGGCATCGGGCACTTTCACTTTCGTGGCGACGAGAACGTCGGCTTTCAGGGCCTTCAGAGCGCGTCCGAGGCTCTCCTCGGACCTGCCTTCGCCGTATTGCTGGGCGGTGTCGAAGTAGTTGATGCCCAGCTCGATAGCGCGGGCGACGGCGCGCTCCTGGTCGGCGGGGCCGCCTTGCGTCATCAGTCCGCCGACGGTGCCGCAGCCAAAGCCCAGCACAGATACCCCAAGACCCGTTCGACCGAGTAAGCGTTGTTGCATCGCCGCCTCCCTGGAGTTTCGCGCCAGCCCAAGAACTGCTTCGCGGGTCGACACGTCATTCCGCTGGATGTGTCGCCGTCGGAGTGGTTGGGGCCTTGCGAGCCGCTGCGCGCCGCGCGACCAGTCCGCGGACAACCATATAGAAGACCGGCGTGAAGATTAGGCCGAACACCGTCACGCCGAGCATCCCCCAGAACATCGTCGTGCCGAGCGCGCGGCGCATCTCGGCGCCGGCACCGATGGCGAGATAGAGCGGCATAACGCCGAGTACGAAAGTCATCGACGTCATCAGGATGGGCCGAAGGCGCATGCGGCAGGCTTCGACGGCGGCCGTGACGTGATCCTTGCCCTGCTCCTCGAGCTGGCGGGCGAACTCCACGATCAGGATCGCGTTCTTGGCCGCAAGGCCTATCAGCACCACGAAGCCGATTTGAGTGAGGATGTTGATGTCGTAGCCGTGCAGGCGCACGCCGAACACGCCGGAGAATAGGCACATCGGCACGATCAGAATGATGGCGAGCGGCAACGCCCAGCTTTCGTAGAGGGCTGCCAGAGCGAGAAACACGAAGACGATCGACAGCAGAAACACCCAGTTGCCTGTGCTGGCGGCGCGGCGCTCCTGGAAGGACAGGTCCGTCCACTCGTAGGTGACGCCTTGCGGAAGCACCCGGCCAGCAAGCTCGTGCATGATGTCGAGGGCTTGGCCGGAGGAGACGCCGGGTGCGCCCTGGCCGCTGATCTCGACCGTTGGGAACAGGTTGTAGCGCGGCAGCCGCTCGGGGCCGACCTGAGTTCTGAACGAGACGAGCGAGCCCAGCGGCACCATCGCGCCTTCAGCGGATCGCACGCGGATGTTGGACACGTCCGCGGGATCGGTACGGAATTGGCTGTCGGCCTGTGCGGTGACGCGGTAGGTGCGGCCGAACATGTTGAAGTCGTTGACGTAGGCAGAACCCATGTAGATGCGCAGCGCTTCGAAGATCGCGCTCAGCGGCACGCGCAGCATCTGGGCCTTGTCGCGGTCGACATCGACGAACATCTGCGGCGTCGAGGTCTGGAAGGTGGTGAAGGCGTTGCGGATCTGCGGATGGGCGTTGGCGGCAGCGATCAACTCGCCGGCGATGCGTGACAAGTCCTGCGAGCCATAGTTGCCGCGGTCCTGCAGCCGCATGGCGAAACCCGATTGCGAGCCGATCCCGCGCACGGGAGGCGGCACGAACACGAACGTCATCGCTTCCTGCACGCTCGCCAGCCTTCGGCGCAGATCGGCGGCGACAACGTCCACGCTCAGACCCTTCCTGGCACGCTCGGCGTGGTCGTCGAGAACCGTCCAGATGGCGCCGGCGCTGGGCGACGAGGTAAAGGTTGCGGCGTTGCGCCCGGTGAACGAGGACGTGTGCTTCACACCGGGCGTCGCTAGCGTGATCTCGTTGACCTGCTTCAGCAACGTGTCGGTGCGATCGAGCGAGCTGCCAGGGGGGAGCTGGGCGGAGACGAACATGATGCCGCGATCGAGCGCGGGAATGAAGCCGGTCGGTGTGTGATGTTGCATCCAGAACGTCAGACCGATGAGGCCGGCGTAGATTCCCAGCATCAGAAAGGGGCGGCGCGCGTTGGCGGCGACGAAGGCTGCGTAGGCGTCGGCGAGCTTGTCGAACAGGCGGTTGAAACCGCGGAAGAACAGGCGGACGGGGCTCATCAGCGCAGCTCTCACACCGCCGCCGTGCTCGGCCTGGCTGTGTGGCTTGAACAGGATCGCGCACAATGCGGGCGAGAGCGTCAGTGAGACGAACGCGGATATGATCGTCGCCGAGGCGATGGTGACGGCGAACTGTTTGAAGAACGTGCCCGTGATGCCGCCGATGAAGGCTGCCGGGATGAAAACGGAGACGAGTACGATCGCCATCGCAACAAGGGCGGTGCCGACCTCGTTCATCGTGACGCGGGCCGCCTCCAGCGGTGATAGCCCTTCGCGCAGTTTTCGCTCGACGTTCTCGACCACGACGATGGCGTCGTCGACGACGATCCCGACGGCGAGCACGAGGCCGAACAGCGTCAGCGTGTTGAGCGAGTAGCCGAGCGCCATCATCACGGCGAACGTGCCGATGAGCGAGATCGGGATCGCCACCAGGGGAATGACCGTCGCGCGCCAGGTCTGCAGGAACAACAGCATGACGAGCACGACGAGGCCGACGGCCTCCAGTATCGTCATGTTGAGCTCGCGCGTGGAATGCTCGATGAACTCCGTGGTATTGTAGATGATGCGGTACTCGAGCCCCTTCGGGAAGCGCTCGGACAGCGCCTCGATTTTCGCCTTGATGGCGCGGGCGGCCTTCAATGCGTCTGTGCCGGGCGTCTGGGTCAGCACGATCACGGTCGCAGGATTGCGGTCCTGGTAGCCGTGACTGTTGTAATTCTGTGCGCCGAGCTCGACACGGGCGATGTCACGCAGGCGAACCGTGCGGCCGTCGCTGCCCGACTTCACGATGATGCTCTCGAAGTCGGCAGGCTCGCGCAGGCGGCCTTTCAACAGCAGTGGCACCTGGAACGCACTCAGGCCCGGAATCGGTGGCTCGCCGAGGGCGCCGCCGGCGGCCTGCACGTTCTGCTGGCGGAGGGCTGCGATCACCTCCTCGGCGCTCATGCCGAGGGCCGCGATCCGGGTGGGGTCGAGCCAGACGCGCATGGCGTATTCGCGCGATCCGAACAACAGCACCTGGCCCACGCCCTCGATGCGCGCCAGCTCCTCCTGCACGTTCAGCACGGCGTAGTTGGAGATGTGGACCTGATCATAGGTGCGATCGGGCGATATCAGGTGGATCGAGAGCAGGAAGTCCGGGGATACCTTGCGCACGCCGATGCCACCGCGGCGCACCTCCTCGGGAAGGCGCGGCTCGGCAGCGTTGATGCGGTTCTGGACCAGCACCTGCGCGCGGTCGATGTCGGTGCCGAAT
>CAMAYR010000315.1 GCA_945862355.1 Devosia equisanguinis
CGGACGAAGCCTGAAACACAACCGGACGACGCCACCGAAAAATGATCGCAGAACGTATGAAGGCCCCCGCGCGCGGGGGCCTTCATACGTTCAAGACTGATGGATTATTGCTCCGGCTCGCCGATGGAAAATTACTCCGGCGTTGACACTTGATGAAGGCGACGCGATTTCCGATGCGGGGCGGCGCAAGTGGGAGGCCATATTCGGCCAGAGCCTCGGCGGCCATCTCGGTGAGCGAGCTTCCGGACTTGCAGCCATTGAGAACGAACGCTGCGGGCTTTTGCGCTAGTCGGGCAATGTTGACGGTGTCGGCGACGGCATCGAGATCCAGGTTCGATGGCTGGCAAGGAATGAGGATCAGGTCGGCGAGCTTGGCTGCCGTCAGTGATGCTGCTTCCGATTTGGGCGCAGTGTCGATGATGGCAAAGTCGGCCCCTGCCCTTTCAGCCTGCTCTATGATCTGAGCGAGGTTCGGTGCGTGAGCGCTGAGGATTACTGGTGCCTCGTCGGTTCTGAGGCGCGCCCGCCTGACGGCGCTCTGCTGCGGGTCGAGATCGATGAGGACCACATTCTTGCGGGCCTGGGTGGCGGCAATGGCCAGATTGATGGACAGCGTGGTCTTTCCCGAGCCGCCCTTCTGCGAAAGCACTGCAATTGTCTTCATGCGGACAAGTTGTCATGGGTGACGGTCTGTGTGAAGCCATCAACGCATGAAGACATGGAGGGGGTGTGGCATGGCTGCACGTCGACAGTCAGGCATGGAGATGAACACGCCTGACGACATGTGGACGTGTAGATAATTCGGCATGGCAGTTTGTGTGGTTGCCTTCAAGTGTGCCTGTGTGCGTGACGGCATGACGGCATAAAAACATGCAGACATACAGAGATGCAGACATGCAGAGTGGTGGCCAAGCGCTCACGCCGCCTTGATCTTGTGTCGGGCTTTGGCAGTGAGCCGTGTGGCTGCACCGGAACGGCTGGCGATGAAGCTCGGCCTCAAGTGGGTGTAGCGCTGCAGCATCTTCCAGTCGCGGTGGCCGGACACGGCTGCCACTTGCGGGATATCCCAATCGGCCTCGAACAGCCGTGAGATGCCCTCATGCCTGAGGTCGTGAAAGTGCAAATCCTCGATTGCCAGATCACGGCAGACGCGGCGGAAGGCGGAACCAACGGACCGGCTATCATAGGGGAAGATGAAACCCGTGTTCCGGCCGAGGCGCTGCTCTTGCTCGGCGATGAGGACGGCAGGGTTATAGCCGGCGTCGGCGACGAGGGGGATCACCTGATCGTTGCTGTTTTTTTGGCGCGGGTGCTTGCGCTGGCGGATCATGAGGGTTGATTGCTGGGCGTTGAAGTCCTCGAACTGCACGCGGCAGATATCGTCTTGGCGCATGGCGGTTGCGACGGCGAACTTGACGAGCCGCGCCAGCGGAATGATGAGGCGCAGATTGGTTTCTGACGCGGTGATGATGGCATCAAGCTCATCCTGGGTCGGGCGGCGGTCGCGCTCGGCGGACTTGGCAACCAGGCCGAGACGATTGAGTGCTATGCGAGCGAGGCGAACCTGCTCGGTGGGGACAGCAATGCCGTGGACGGCGGCGGCGTGCTCCAGGATGGTACCGATGAAGCTGATGTCGATGCCGATGGTGACTGGGCCAGCGCCTTGCTTGGCCCGCCGTTTGGCGAATTGAAGCAGGATGTCGCGATTGATGTGGGAAATCCGTGTGGCTCCAAGAGGGTCATCTTTGAGTCGGAGCAGGGCAGATTCTTTGCTACGGCCGAATGGGCGGCCCAGCTCGGCGAGGTCAGCGAAGTGCAGCTCGATGAGATCAGCGAAGGTCTCGCGGCTGGCGGGCATCTTGCCGGTTGGGGTTTCGCCCTTGTCGATGCGGCCTTCTTGGTCGCGTGCCCAAGCGTCGGCATCGGCCTTGAGGCGGAACGAGCGGGACACGGCGTGGCCGTTGCGGCGGACGCGGACGCGCCACTGGCCGGAGGGCAGTTTTTCGATGGATGCCACAGTGGATCTCCTTAGGAGAACGTGGACATGAACCGGATTCACGCCGATTTCAGCGTGGACACGGCGATTTGCGTGTCCAATCAGTGGCCAATGCAGCTGCGGGAAGGTGATGGTTCGTGGACACAGCTGAGGACACGTGGTGGACACGTTCTTCGTTTGGTCCCTGAGGCTACAAAATAATCCATGCAAAATCAATCACATAGATTCTGTGTTGCACCTATGATGGATTGGACGGATCGGCATTGCCGGGTCTTTCATCGAGGGCTGGTGCGCAAAAGCTTGCTCTACACGGAGATGGTGACGGCAGCGTCGATCCGACATGGCGATCGCACGAGGCTGCTGGGGTTCTCGGCCGAGGAGCAGCCCGTGGCGCTGCAAATCGGCGGCAGCGATCCGCTTGCGCTGGCGGAGGCGGCCCGCGTGGGGGAGGACTTCGGGTATGTCGAGATCAATCTCAACGTCGGCTGTCCCTCGGACCGCGTGCAGGAGGGACGCTTCGGGGCGTGCCTCATGCTGGAGCCCGATCTCGTGGCGCGATGCTTCGAGGCGATGCAGCGTGCGGTCGGGATTCCCGTGACGGTCAAGTGCAGGATCGGCGTCGACGATCAGGATGCGGAGGCGGACCTGGAACGGTTCGTCACGACCGTTGCCGGGGCAGGGTGCCGGCTGTTCGTCGTGCACGCCAGAAAAGCGTGGCTCAAGGGGCTGTCGCCAAAGGAGAACCGTGAAATCCCACCGCTCGACTACGAACGGGTCAAGCGGCTTAAGTCTGCGCATCCCGATCTGACGATCGTGCTCAACGGTGGGATCGCGAGCCTCGACGAGGCGGAGGCGCATCTGGCGTGGGCGGACGGCGTGATGGTCGGCCGCGCTGCATATCAGACACCGTACATGTTGGCAGAGGTCGACCGGCGGCTGTTCGGTGCATCGCAGCAGGCGCCCAGCCGCGAGGCGGTTCTCGAGGCGCTATTGCCGTATGTCGAGGCCCACGTCGCGGTCGGCGGACGCCTCAACAATGTGACCCGGCATGTGCTGGGGCTCTATCATGGCCGTCCAGGAGGGCGGGCGTTCCGGCGACACCTGAGCGAGAATGCAGTCAGGGAAGGGGCCTCAGTAGACGTTTTGCGCACAGCCATCGAGATTGCGCTCGGGGCGGGCGCGCGCCACGCGGCGGCATGAGACCCGGGGCGGGGGGCGGCGCTCTGCCCGTTCGTCTGGGCCTTGCCCGGGATGGGCCTTGCCCGGAAATTGCTAGCTGCAATCGTCGGTAGCACAATCCAACTCCTCCGCAGGCGTCGTGTGCCATGCCGGAGCAGAGTTGTCGCATTGCCGGACGATGAGATGGCGGGTGTCGAGAGAGTGATATGAAGCTGGTCGAGGTCGAGGCGGTTGAGGATCGCAGCAGGGCGGAGGGCGGTTACGCCGTCATCCTGCTGCGAGGTGTCGGCGGGATTGCAGGGGCCGGGCGTTTCCGATTGCGCCAGCTGGAAGCCGACGAGACCGAAGCAGCGGCCCTGGCGAACGAGGATTTCGCGCCGGTCGCGGTCGATCTCAGGGCCGATGGCCTGGCGCTGACGGTCGGACCGGATATCACGGAGAGACCGGAGTTGGTGCCGGGCAGCGTGGTCGAGATCACTCTGCCCGATGCGGAGGTACGCGGCGAGGTCCTATGGCCCGCCGTCACGCCCCAGGCGCGGCCGAAGCGCCGGAACATCATGGTGCGGCGGGCGGCGGGCGATCCCTTGCCGCAGCCGATCAGCTCGGCGCGGGCGGTGTTGGCGAAGCCGCTGCCTTCCCCGGCCGCAACGGCGATTTCACAACACGATGCAAACGCGGGGCTGGTTGGCGCTGCGCGTTTCGAGGATGGCACGTCGATTGGACTGGCGATGCCGCGTGCGCCACGCCGGTCTGTGGTCGTTCCGGTCGTGGGTAAGTCGCCGGGTTCTGATGCGGTCGGTCCAGGCACGTCCGAACGCGCTGTCGTGGCGGCAGATGTGATTACAGGAGCCGCGCCAGGAATGGATCAGGCGGCGGCGCCCGCGGTTCTTCACGGTGAAAACTACGGCGAGACGGCGAGCGTACGGGCGCGAGCATCTGCAACTCCAGTAGCAGCAGGCGAAGATCATGCGCGGAGCGCTGCGGATGCGATGCTTGCCGCTTCCAACGAGGCCACCAATTCGGCAGCCGTGTCGTCGCCTGTCGCGACCAGATCCGGTCCGGAAAAGCCAGCC
>CAMAYR010000316.1 GCA_945862355.1 Devosia equisanguinis
TCGACGGCCATCAGCGCTCGATCTCCCTGACGATGCTGTTCGCCTTGCTGCGGGATCTGCTTGAGGCGGGCAATCCTGTCGGCGCGAGGCTGCATTTCCTCGTCGAGGCGCCGGGCGGGGGATGGCGGCTTCAGCCGCAGCCCGGCATCGCTGCGTTCTTTGCTGCTCATGTGCAGGAGCGCGGGGCCGCGCTCAAGGAGCCCGAGGGTGATCCGATGGATCTGACACCGAGCGAGCGCAACATCCTGGCCAATCGCGATCACATGTGCGGAATGTTGCGCGGGCTTGCGCAGACGGAAGGTGCGTTGCGCGATCTTGCGCTGTTCCTGATTGACGATTGCGTTCTGATCGTCGACGAGATCGAGGACGAGGAGGAGGCGCGCAATATCCTGCAGCGAGAGGAGGAAAGGGGGCTCAATCCGCATTCCAGCGAGCTTGCCAAGGTGACGATCCTGAGCGCGTTGCCGGCTTTGGAGCAGGAGGAGGCCGCGGGCCTTTTCGAGGGTGTGCAGACGCAGTTGTCGGCGGACAACGTCAGCCATGTGCTGGCGCATATTCGCGTTCTGAAATTTCGGCGGCGGTCCTCGCGCGCCGTGGACGTCGACCTCATCCAGCGGTTCAAGCTGGACAGGAGCGGTCTTCCCTTCCTGCGCAACGAATTGATGCCGCGCGCGAACATGTTGGTTCGACTGAACCGACGCCAGATCGGCGAGCCGTCCGACCGCGCGGCCATCGAGCGCTCGCTCGATATGCTGTACTGGATCGATCACAAGATGTGGATGCCCGCCGCGCTGCACTGGCTCTCGTCCAAGGGCGAGGCGCATCCGCAGACGGCCTTGTTCTTCAGCCGGCTCGATCGGCTCACCTAAATCCTCAAGATCGCCAGCGTCGATCCCACCGACCAGGAGAACCGCTTCATCGAGTTGCTGAATGCGATCGACGGGGCTGAGGAGGTCGCCGGCATGGCGCCATTGCTGATCGAGCGCGCGCTGTTGTCGGCCGCACTCGACAACTTGCGCAGCCGCACATTCTACATCAAGCGCTTCCATTCGCTGGTGCTGCGGCGGATCAGCGTGCATCTCGACCCGGCCCGTGATCCCGGCCCCGTCGACGGCGAGAACGTCACCGTGGAGCACATTCTGCCGCGCAAGCCGGAGAACTCCTGGCGGCAGGAGTTTCCGGGCAACGACGTCGCCAACTACTGCAACCGGAACGGCAACCTCGCTTTCCTGTCGCTGGAGGAGAACAACATCGCGGGTAACAGCGATTTCCTCGTGAAGCGTCTGCTGCTGGCGAACGCAGGTGGCCGCTTCGTGCTGTCGGCGAGGGCGGCGGAGGAGAGCGAGTGGAAGAAGGAGACGATCATGCGCCGGGGAGAGGATATGATCGGTCTGCTTTTCGCGCCGTGGGAGTTGTCGCCCCTAGTGTGATGACCGAGAAATCCGCTTCATACTTTGCCACTGGGGCGGGCGGCGGATTTCTCGGTTTAGATCACACTAATCCATTGATTCAGCTAGTGTCGTTCAGACCGCGAAATTCGTTCGACCTATGCTGCGGAATGAGACGAATTTCGCGGTCACGACACTAGCGTGATCCTGCGATCCGGCTCATGCTTGCCGAGCAGCCGGGAGCAGCCGGGAGCAGCCGGGAGCAGCCGGGAGCAGCCGGGAGCAGCCGGGAGCAGCCGGGAGCAGCCGGGAGCAGCCGGGAGCAGCCGGGAGCAGCCGAAAGTGGGTAGTATCGAATTCGGCGCTGGTGTCGACTGCCGGCCTCGCGACTCGGGCGGTATTACAGGTGTTCAAGGTTCGCTCGATATGCGCCAGCGACTTACCTCGATCGACCTCAACATCGAGGAGTTGCTCGGGGGCAGCTACGCGTTCTCGATCCCGGCCTATCAGCGCGATTTCGCCTGGACGCGCGAGGAGGCCGTCCAACTCGTCGACGACATCTGCGGGGTTATGGCGGATACGGAGCGGGAGGACGCGCGCACGCCCTATTTTCTGGGCGCCATGCTGTTCGTGGAAACGGCAGCCCACGGCAGTCGCCGCAAGGTCGAGGTGGTCGACGGCCAGCAGCGGCTCGTCACGCTCACCATCCTGCTCGCCGTGCTGCGCGATATGGCCGGCGAGGCGGCAGAGGTGGAGGCGATCGACCGTCTCATTCAGCGCGCCGATGGCAGCAGCGAGCCGCTGGCGCACCTGAGGTTGCGGACTGCCGATGAGGCGTTCTTCCGGCTCGCCATCCAGAAGCGCGGTGCAAGCCGGCGAGGCCAGACGGACGAGGCGATCGGCAACAGCCTGGGAAGGGCCAACATCGAGCAGGTGCGGCGCGCCCTGCGGCTCAAGCTGCAGCGGGATCTCTCTGTCGAGGTGCGAGGCAAGCTCGTCGAATTTCTGAGCACCCACGCGCGGGTGCTGGTCGTCTCCTCCGACGACTTCGACTACGCCTACCAGATCTTCCTGACGATCAACGATCGCGGCAAGCGCCTTTCGCTGGAAGACATCTTCCGAGGCGAGATCCTAGGGCCACTCGACGTCGAGCAGCGCCGGCGCTACGAGGCGATCATCGACGAGATGGAGAACTACCGGGAGGAGGCGGAGCACACCCGCACAAAGGGCAAGACGTTCTTCTCGCATCTGGCCGCGATCGACGGTTGGCCGCGGCGGGGCATCATCGAGAGCCTCAAGCGGGCGGTGGAGCGGCATGGCGGGCCACGGCGGTTCGTGTCGGACGTGTTCGCGCCGATGGCAGAGAGCTATCTGCGGATCAAAGGGGCGGACAGCGCCGCGCCGCTGCCCGATGGCGCACGTGAGCTGCTGCTGGGGCTCAGGTGGCTCGAGTTGCACGGCGATGACGACTGGGTTCCCGCTGCCATGATCGGCCTCACGCGGCTGGCGGCAAGACCCACCGATCTAGAGCGCTATCTCTTCGCACTCGACCGCTTCGCGCATGGGCTGATGGCTCTGGGATGCGGGCGGGAAGCACGCCGCAGATACTACGGTCCGGTGATGAAGCGGCTGGCGGCGGGCGAGATCGTGGAGTCGGAAGAGCTGTTCGCACTGCCGACGGCGGATCAGCGGGCGATGCTGCGTAATCTGGCGACGCGGATGCATCTGGTCGACGCGCCGACAGCCAAGCTGGTGCTGGTGCGGGCCGATCAAGCGGTGTCGGGGCTGCCACTCGACAGCTATCGACGACTCGTGGAGCGCGATCGACGCGACCCCGAGCGGTACACGGTCGAGCACGTCTGTCCGCAGGGCGCCAAGGAAGTGAACGAGCCCTACTGGCTGGAGCGCTTTCCACGGCGGGTTGCACGGCTGCGCGCAGCGCACTGCATCGGCAATCTCGTGCTCGTCACCGATGGGCAGAATCATCGCAGCAGGCAGAGGGATTTCGCCGCGAAGAAGGCCTTGATCCTACCGGATGGGGAGGTCTCGCCGTTCGTGTTGACGGAGATGTTGCGCAGCGAGACCGAATGGAACGGCGCTGCGATCGCGCGGCGCTACGAGGTGGTGATGGGTGCGCTCAAGTCGCTGTGGCGGCTCGAGGGGCAGGTGCCGCCGTGTCCGGCGCTGGTTAAGGTAGCCGCGCCCGCAACGGATGCGCCTGACCCGACCAGTGCTGCTGCCTGAGGGGATGAGCGGCGCACTATCTTCCGGAGGCCGAGCGTCGGGCGACCTCGCGCCGCGTGACCCTGCCGGCAGCGACGAGGGCGTCTATGCAACGCTGGGACAGACGGGGGCCGTTCGCACGCATGCAGGTCTGTGTGGCAGGACCGTCGGGGTCATGGCGACTGCAGTAGGCATAGTAGTCGCTGGCGCAGGCGAGCTGAAGGGACATGCTGTTGCCTTGCGCCGTGGCAGCGCCCGGGGCTGAGAGCGCAACAGCGGCTGCGAACAATGCCATGGCGATTGCGACTGCTTTGGGCTGTTCGAAATAAATGGGACTTCTCATGGAGCACCTCGCGAGGCAGATCCTCCATCACGGCTCGGATGCCGATGGGGAAGCCCAATCTTGGCTGGCAGGCTGCACCAGTACGGGCCGCACGTCTCTGGTTTGACGGGCACTATTCCCAGCAACCGCGCCAGATGGTTAACGCCCCCGCGCTCCGGCGACCTTGCCGGCGGCGGCGCGGCGCTCGACTTCGGCCTTGGAGACCTCGCCGGCGGAGACCAGCGCGTTGATGCAGCGGTTGGAGAGCTTCGGCCCGGCGGCGTTCATGCAGGCGCGGACGCCGGGGCCG
>CAMAYR010000317.1 GCA_945862355.1 Devosia equisanguinis
TCCGGCAATCTTTCAATGGCGAGAATTCGCAGATGATGGCGGCCTCATGAGCTATGGCCCGAGTCGCACGCAAGCGTATTTCCAGTCGGGCATTTATGCGGGTCGGATTCTGAAGGGAGACAAACCGCAAGATTTGCCGGTGGAACAACCGACGCGATTCGACTTCGTCATCAACCTGAAGACGGCCAAATTGCTAGGCATCGAGGTGCCGCCGTCCCTCCTCGCGTTTGCTACAGAGGTGATCGAATGAGACGACGCACGTTTCTTGCCGGCATTCTGGCGGGCAGCGCTGATCCGCGTCTGGCGCTTGCCCAGCGACGCAGCGGCCCGTTGCCGGTGATCGGGTTCCTTCACAGCCTCACGCATCAAGCGGTTGCGAAGCGTGTGCCTGCTTTTCATCAAGGCCTCCGGGAGGCTGGTTACGATGACGGCCGCGATTTCAAGATAGAGTACCGTTGGGCGGAAGGTCGCTACGATCGCCTGCCGGGGCTGGCCCGCGAGTTAGTGGATCGCCAGGTCTCCGTGATCGTCGCGGGCTCGACCGTTGCAGCCGTCGCGGCCAAGGCGGCAACATCGCAGCTTCCAATCGTCTTCGCAGGCGTCGGAGGCGATCCAGTCAAGCTCGGGTTGGTGTCGAGTTTCAATCGCCCTGGAGGCAACGTCACGGGCTTCACTATTCTCACCGCGACACTCGGGACCAAGCGGCTGGAAATCCTCACTGAGATGGCTCCGGCCGCCAGCACCATTGGCGCACTGGTCAATCCGAGTAACCCCAACTCGGAGGTAACGTTGCGGGAGCTGCCGAAGGCGGCTGCAACTCTGGGGCGCAAGCTCGTGTTCTCTCCAGTTCGTTCGGCCGCCGACGTCAGTCCGGCCCTCCAGGCACTGGTCGATCAGAAGGTCGAGGCCCTTCTCGTCGATGCCGATCCTTCGTTCATGACTTACCTGAAGCAGATCAGCTCGCTGGCCGCCAAGCACGCGTGGCCCGCGATCTTCGAGTTCCGCGACTTTCCCGATGCCGGCGGGCTCATGAGCTACGGTCCGAACAACAACGATACATATCGGCAGGCGGGAGGATACGTCGCGCGAATTCTGAGAGGCGAGAGTCCTGCGGACCTCCCGGTCCAAGCGCCCACCAGATACGAGATGATAATCAATCTGAGGACAGCAAGGGCCATCGGGATAACCGTCCCGCCGATGCTCCTCGCGCGCGCCGACGAGGTGATCGAATGACGACGCGACGTGAGTTCATTGCAACGCTCGGCGCTGCGACGGCGCTGCCGCTGGTATCCGCCAACGCGCAGCAGCGCCGCAAACCCGTCGTCGGCTTCCTCAATCCGGCCTCGCCGGCCAACTACCAAGGCGAGATAAAGGGCTTCGAGCAGGGCTTGGCGGACGGCGGGTTCATCGCCGGCCAGGACGTCGTGATCGACTACCGCTGGGCCGAGGGCCAGCTCTCGCGACTGCCTCAGCTCGCCGCCGATCTCGTCGGCCAGCGCGTCGACGCCATCGTGCCGACGGCCGGCATCGCCAGCACCCTTGCGGCCAAGGCAGCGACGACCACGATCCCGATCGTATTCGCAGTGGGCACCGATCCCGTCCGCCAGGGGCTCGTGTCGAGCATTCATCGGCCCGGCGGTAACATCACTGGCCTCACGATCATGACGACGGAACTCGAAGCCAAGCGGATCGAGCTTCTGTCGAGCCTTGCCGCGAAGGGCACGCCGATCGCCGCGCTCGTCAACGGCAATAGTCCCGAAGCCGAGGCGAAGGTTCGCGAGGCTCGAATGGCGAGCGAGCGTCTCGGCGCACGCCTGGAGGTGCATCGCGTGTCGGGCGATGGCGACTTCGGCGCAGCATTCGAGAGCCTCGCGGGCAAGGCCCGCCTCGTGGCCTTCCTGAGCGATCCATTGTTTGCCAACAAGCGCACACGCCTCGTCGAGCTTGCCGCTCGACATCGCATTCCCGCCGTCTATCAGGACCGCCGCTTCGCCGAGGTCGGCGGCCTGATGAGCTATGGCACGAATCTGCCCGCCATCTATCGTCTGCTCGGCGCCTACACCGCGCGCGTTCTCAAGGGCGAACGTCCGGCCGACTTGCCGGTCCAGCAGCCGACGCGCTTCGAGCTGGTGCTCAATCTCAAAACCGCGAAGGCACTCGGCCTCGAGATGCCCGCAACGCTGCTCGCGATAGCCGACGAGGTGATCGAATGAGACGGCGGGCCTTCATCGCGGCTGGCGGCGCAACGCTCATTCAGTGGGAGACGCCAGCATTAGCCCAGCAACCGGGCCGCACCTATCGCCTTGCCATTCTTGGCGTTCTCAAGTTGCCAGCCTCTATCCAGCTCAGAGCCGACAGGGTCATCGAGCAAGCGCTGCTCGCTCGATCTCTGCACCCGTGGGCGCTTGCGGTGCAATCGATGACGGTCATGGGCCTCACTCCAATTTCTCTGCAGAGCTTGTGACCGTTTGCACATCGCCCAACCGCCGGCCCCGGTAGCTTCCATCTCATCGGACGCACCCACAAACCGGAGCCGGCCATGATGAAGTCCACGCTCACTTCGATCCTCGCCACTGCAGCCGCGACGCTTGTTTCGCTGACCGCGATCACCGGCAATGCGCATGCCGCGGGGGACGACTGGGACAAGGACTGGACGGCGCTGACCATCTCGAGCACTGGTGCATGGGGCACGCAGACGAGCCGGTCGCGTGTCGAGGCGATGATGGGCGCAATTATACTGTGCAGAGAGAACGCCGGCGCTACCGGCAGCGGGTGCGGTGCTCACATCACGACGGTGCGGGCCGCCTGGAGCGTCGGCTATGCCTGCGGCAGCGAGACCTACATCTCCACCGGCGCCACCTACGCCGAGGCGAGCGCTGCCGCCGTCAATCGGGAGATCGAATTGCGGCAGGTCGAGCAGATCGAGATCGGCGCGTGTCGGCGCCTCGTGGCGATCGGTCCCGACGGCAAGCCCGCGTCCCAGAGCATGCTGAGCCAAGTGCTGCCTGTGATCCCCGATCTCACTGAGCCTCGGGCATCTAGACGCCGGGACTGACCATCGATCCTGATCAGACAGCGCTATCTGGTGAGCTCAGGAGAGCTGCCATGTGCTTGAAGACAGAATTCGCCGCTGGCTTATGTACCCTGCTGAGCGGTGCTTCCCTGACTGCGACCAACTTCTCCCGCCCAGGCCGGAGACGGCGCATGGGAGAAGAAGTGATCCGCCGACTGAACGTCGGCGGACGGCCGCCGTTCCAACGGTCGGCGAGGCCGTCGACGCCGTGCGCGTTGTAGCGCAGCACCCAGCCGCGCAGCGTCTGGCGATCCATGCCGGCCGAGCGCGCAGCGTCCTCCCGGCTCATGCCGTCTAGCGCTTCGGCCATCGCGACGATGCGGCGAACGACTCTCCTTCGCCAGCTTGCGCAGCACTGTCCCTTCCTAATCTCGAGCGCGGCCATGAAGCCCTCCTCCCAAATCGATGCGAAGAAGGAATCACGAACCGGCATCAGCGCGGAATGCCGGCTTCACCTGCACCAGCGTCGCGATCGCCCTCGCGACGTTCCCGCTCCGTGAATCCGCCCTGCTCAGACTCCTTCAGATCCAACTTGCGCTTATGCCGCCGGCAGGTCGTACGGCTCCCGCCGCACGTCGATCCGCACTCCCCGGGCGGAACCATATCTGTCGGGCCAGCGTTTAGCTCGGTATCGTTGTGAATTGCACGAGAACCGTCTCATGAAATCCCACCTTGCCGGCTCCCCGCGTCATTTCCGAAGCTTTGTCCTGAGTTCGGGACTAGGGTTCGTGGTCATGGTGCTCCCTGCTGCTGCGCAGTTAATCTCGCCGGGCACGGCGGTACTGGCTCAAAGGACAGCACCTGAGGACCAGCCGGATCGGCCGCGTCAGCGAGAACGCCAATCTGGTCCTAACCAGGACAAGGGCGTCGAAAATCGAAAACAGCGCGAGGACCGTTCCGACGCCCGGGAGCGTCAGCAACAGGAGCGCGCCAAGGCCGGGCAGGACCAGAAGCAGCGCGAGGACCGCGCCCGTGCAGTCGAGCAGCAGCAGCAGGAGCGCGCCAAGGCCGGGCAGGACCAGAAGCAGCGCGAGGACCGCGCCCGTACAGACGAGCGGCAGCAGCAGGAGCGTGCCAAGGCCGGGCAGGACCAGAAGCAGCGCGAGGACCGCGCCCGTGCAGTCGAGCAGCAGCAGCAGGAGCGCGCCAAG
>CAMAYR010000318.1 GCA_945862355.1 Devosia equisanguinis
CGATGGTCTGGCCGGTGATGAAATCGCTGGCTGGTGACGCCAGGAACAGGAGCGCGCCGGCGAGGTCGTCGGGCACCTGAACGCGCTGGATCGCACGGCTCTTCACGGTGGCGTCGGCGTTGGCCTTCTGGTGGGGGTTGTCGTTGACAGAAGCGCTCTCGGTGAAGCCCGGCGCGATGGAGTTCACGTTGATCCTGTCGGGGCCGAGATCGCGGGCCAGCGCTTTCGTCATGGCGACGACGGCTCCCTTAGATGTGACATAGGCGGCCAGATTGCGCTGGCCCTTGTAGGCAGTTCCCGAGGCGATGTTGATGATCTTGCCGCGACCGCGCGGGATCATCAGCGGCGCGATGTGCTTGGACATCAGGAACGGGCCGCGCACGTTGACCGCCATTACGCGATCGAACGTCTCGACGGGGATCTCGCGGAAGTCGACCTTCGGCAGCTCGGCGAACAGCGCGGCGTTGTTGACGAGGATGTCGGCGTGGCCGAAGCGGGCTTTGACGAATTCAGCCAGCGCCTGCACGTCGCTCTCGCTGCTGACGTCGGTGCGGCGAAAGACTGCTTCGACGTTGTGGGCGAGGGCGATCTCGCCGGCTGCTTGCGCGCCGTCGCGGATGTCGGCGATCACTATGCTTGCGCCCGCGGCTGCAAGTGCTTCGGAGAATACGCGACCGATCGAGTAAGAGCCGCCAGTGACGATGGCTACAGCGCCAGCGAGTGTTCGCATGTTCAGGGCATCCCTGGTTTCGAGGCAGTAGGCAGGCGAGGCAGTAGGCAGGCGATGGTCTGCGGTGGTATCGCGAGGGATGTCCTTCACCAGCTCCCGCCGACGGCCCGCCGATGAACTATCGCCATATCTATCATGCAGGCAACTTCGCCGATGTCGTCAAGCACGCGGTGCTGGCGCTGGCGATCGAGCGGATGAAGCTCAAGGAGGCGGCTTTCCGCGTGATCGACACGCACGCGGGCATCGGCAGCTACGATCTGGCCGTGGAGGCGGCCCGCAAGACGGGGGAGTGGGAGGGCGGTATCGGGCGGCTCTTGGGGCCGCTGGCCGAGCCCATCCCGCTGGCGGTGGCGCCGCTCGTCGCCAGCTATCTGGAGGTGGTGGCGAGCGCCAACCGGCCCGGTGAGCTGACGTGTTATCCGGGAAGCCCAGCGATCGCGCGTCAGCTCTTGAGGCCGCAGGACCGGCTGGTGGTCAACGAGCTTCACCCGCAAGACGGGGAGGCGTTGCGGGCAGTGTTCGCGCGCGATCGGCAGACGACGGTGATGGAGCTCGATGGCTGGATCGCGCTCAAGGCCCTGCTGCCGCCGAAGGAGCGGCGAGGGGTGATCCTGATCGATCCGCCGTTCGAGGTCGCGGGCGAGATGGAGCGGCTGGTGAAAGCGTTGCGCGAGGCGGTGAAGCGGTTCGCGACGGGAACCTACGTCCTTTGGTATCCGATAAAGGACGTGGCCAAGGTGCGGCGCTTCAAGCGCGCGCTGAGGGAACTCGGCTTGGCGAAGCTGCTCGTGGCCGAGCTGTCGATCAGGCCGGACGGCGATCCGGCAGTGCTGAGCGGCACCGGGCTCGCCATCCTCAATCCGCCGTTCGAAATCGAGCGGCAGTTGCGTGTTCTGTTGCCGTTTCTGGCGCAAAGGCTCGCCGTGGCGCCCGGTGGCGGACATGTGATCGAGTGGCTAGTGTGATGATCCAGAAATTCGCTACCACTTGCAGCAATCGTTCGAGCGAATTTCTGGATTCGAATCACACTAGCAACTCTTTGATTCTAGTGTCCCTCTAGTTTCCGAAGTTCGCACGAGAGCTTGCGGCAGGGTGGACGCGAACTTCGGAAACGGGACACTAGGCAGCGAGCCGCGATAGCCGTCTCCAGACGAGCCATATGACAATGCGGCCGAAATCTCTTTCGGCCGCACCAGCGCTGAAAATTTCCCGGGCTCGATCGGCAAACTACTCGTTTGCGGCGACTTTCGCGGGGCTCACGGGGCGGCGCAGGAAAGCGGGCACGTTGTCGGCGAAAGCACCACCGCGGCCGTCGCTGCGGCCTTCGGGTTGGCGCCGGACCGGCTCACGCTGCGGTGCGCGGTCGGGCTGGGGACGTGCTGCCGGAGAACGGCTTCGCTCCCCCCGCTCACGGGGTTGATCGGTCTCGGAGCGCTCGCGGCGCTCGGGCCGGGGACGCTCACGCCGCGCCTCGACGGAGGGCTGGTCGGCGGCGCCGGTTGGGGCTGCCTCCTGCACGCGGGGCTCGCGGCGGGGACGCTCACGCCGCGCCTCGACTGGGGGCTGGTCGGTGGTGCCGGTTGGGGCTGCCTCCTGCCCGCGGGGTTCGCGACGGGGACGATCCCGGCCACGATCGCGCCCACGATCCCGGCTGCGCTCCCGACGCTCGGCGCCTTCTTGCGCAGCTTCGGGGCGTGTTTCACCAGCCTCCACCAAATGTTTGGGTTGCTCGGCGCGGGGGCCGTCGACTGGTGGTGAATCGATGATCGCCTGCTCGCGCTTGGGCCGTTCGCGCGGGCCTTTGTCGAAGCGACCGGCGCGACCATCCCGGCCTTCGCCGCGGCCACCTGCACGACGTTCTTCGCCGCGCCCGGCAGAGCCGCTGCGTCCGCGACGCTTACGCTTGCCGGCATCGGCGAAGTCGGCGTCGGTCGGCGGCTCGCCAATCCACACCGGCTGCTCGCCAGTTACTTTTTCGATGTCCTTGATGAGCTTCAGATCATCAGCGGTGACCAGAGAGAGCGAAACGCCTTCGCGACCCGCGCGGCCGGTACGGCCGATACGATGTACGTAGTCGTCGCCGGCCCAGGGGATGTCGAAGTTGAAGACGTGGCTCACGTCGGGGATGTCGAGGCCACGGGCCGCGACGTCGGAGGCCGCCAACAGCATCAACTCGCCGTTGCGAAACTTGTCGAGCGTGCCCATCCGCGAGGTCTGGTCCATGTCGCCGTGCAGCGCGCCGGCGTTGAAGCCGTGCTTGACGAGCGACTTGTGCAGGATGGCGACATCGCGCTTGCGGTTGCAGAATATGATCGCGTTGCGCACGTCCTGCGAGGCGATCAGCTCGCGCAGAACCTCGCGCTTGGCCCAGTCCTCGCCGTCACTGCAGAAGCGGAACTTCTGGGTGATGGTCTTGGCCGTGGTGGCGGGTTTGGCCACCTCGATGCGGACGGGGTCCCTCAGGAAGGTGTTGACGAGGCGAACGATCTCCGTCGGCATGGTGGCAGAGAAGAACAGCGTCTGGCGGCGCGGCGGCAGCAGCTTGCAGATCTTTTCGATGTCCGGGATGAAGCCCATGTCGAGCATCCGGTCGGCCTCGTCGATGACGAGGATCTCGACGCCCATAAGCATCAGCTTGCCGCGCTGGAAGTGGTCGATCATGCGACCCGGCGTGGCGATCAGGACGTCGACGCCACGATCGAGCTTCTTCTGCTGATCGTCGAAGGATACGCCGCCGATCAGCAGCGCGAGGTTGAGCTTGTGATTGACGCCATACTTCTCGAAGCTCTGCGCGCACTGGGCGGCAAGCTCGCGGGTCGGCGCCAGGATCAGCGAACGCGGCATCCGGGCGCGAGCGCGGCCGACCTCGAGGCGCTGGATCATCGGCAGGACGAAGGAAGCAGTCTTGCCTGTGCCGGTCTGAGCGATGCCGAGAACGTCTCGGCCAGTGACGGCAACGGGGATGGCCTGGGCCTGGATCGGCGTGGGCTGGGTATACCCAGAAGCGACGATGGCAGCCTGCAGTTTGGGGCCGAGCGGCAGCTCGGCGAAGGTGGTGTTCTCCAAAAGGAAACGTCTCCTGAACGGTCACAGCATGCGACCCCTCGCGGCATGCGAGGCGACGCTGTCGAAAGACACGCAGGGGGATTTGATGAAGCTTCTGGAAAGCCGCTCGAGGCTTATCTCGTGGGCAAATCAGGCTTGCTCGATTGCCGGCCCGTAAAAACCGGCCTGTCAAAAGGGATCAATAGAATCAGACCCCTGCGTTCTCGACGTTGGGCTAATGCCACAGAAAACTGCTGAAAACAAGGCGGTTGGACACGCAAATTGGGGTTTGCGCCCAATTTGCGACCGTGTAGAGCCATATTGCCGCACATTCGTGCCGACATTGCTGTCGGGGTTCTTCAACCGGAGTTGCAGATGACCGTCGAAGCCGCCGAGCCACT
>CAMAYR010000319.1 GCA_945862355.1 Devosia equisanguinis
TGCTGCAACTGATCGAGCGGCAGGAACGGAACGACGCCCTGGCCACCCTTGTTGTCGAGGATGATCTTGTCGGCGCTGCCCATCACACGCTCCATCGTCTCGAGGAACATGCGGCGACGGGTAACCTCTGGCGCCTTCTTGTATTCCTCGTAGACATTGAGGAAGCGGGACGACTGGCCCTTTGCCTCGGCTACAGACTGCTGCTTGTATCCCTCTGCCTCCTGCAGAATGCGCTCGGAGGCGCCGCGTGCCTCGGGCACCTTCTGGTTTGCGTAGGTCTGCGCCTCGTTCTGCAACCTGTCGCGATCCTGGCGAGCGGCCTGAACGTTGCGGAAGCTCTCGATCACCTCGCCGGGCGGATCGACCTTCTGCAATTGCACCTGGTCGACGCGAATACCCGCGCCGTAGTTGTTAAGCACATCCTGGATGATCCTCTGCACCCGCTGCTCGATCTTCTGGCGGGCTTCGGTGAGGATCGGCTGAAGCTCGGACTCGCCGACCACCTCGCGCATCACGCTCTCGGCCACCTCCTTCACCGTGTTCTCGGGTGCCTCGATGTTGAACAGGTACTGCTCGACGCCCTGCCTTCCGCTCTTGGGGTCGCGGTCGGGCCGAATGCGCCAATAGACGGTAAAGTTGACGTCGACGATGTTCTCGTCGCCGGTCAGCATCAGACTTTCCTCGGGATGGTCGCGAAGAGACGCGACGCTGCCGCGGACCGCCTGGCGCGAGCCGATCTCGGTGATGCGCTGCTGGAGGACGCGCGGCAGGCGCACTTCCTCGATCGGGAAGGGCCAGCGCAGATGCAGACCCGGCGGCTCAGTGCGTGCGTATTGGCCAAAGCGCAGGACCACGCCCTGCTCGTCCGGCTTGACCTGAAATGTGAAGGCGTAGAAGCCGAGGAAACCTGCAGCCAGAATGCCCAGCAGGGCAATCAGGGGCGTGGGAACGCCCGAGCCGCCCGGCATGACCTGCTTGAGCCGGTCCTGCCCACGCTTGAGGATGTCCTCGAAATCGGGGGGCTGACCGCCACCGCCGCCACCGCCGCTACCGCCGCCACCCTGTCCCCAAGGTCCACCGCCGCCGCTTTTCCAGCCGCCGCCGCCGCCGCTACCGCCGCCGCTGCCGCCACTCTGATTGTTCCAAGGCATCTATCGAGCCTTCCCTTGACTTGGCTGAGACCGTAACTTGCTTGAGGTCGTGACTTCCGTGAGACCGTGACTTCCGTGAGGCCGTGACCTGCGTGAGATCGTACCTTGCGCGAGACCGAAGCGCTCAACGCCCAACGACCACCGAATTCTAACCGAATTCTACTCGACACCGCGCCGACGCTCGGCCATCGCAGGACACCCGCCGCATACAGGAGACTATCCGGGCACCCTCCAGACTTGCCGTTGCATCTTCGGCTGATGCCGGTTCGATCTGACAAACGGAGAGGCTGTCTTATAGCCACGCTCTCCGGATCGCGCAAACCGCACTCAGCAGATTGGTAGTAGCAATCCCCGGTTCAAGGCCAACGACCGCCAGCACCATGATTAAGTTGCGCCGGCATCGGGCGGAATGCAGGTCATCGGCTAACCCGCTCATACACGATCGCGGTGGCTTCGAACTGGTCTTTCGGTCCGCGAGGCATGGGCTCTGAGGAAATCGTCCGCCATTGGTCCGGCGTGGGCGAAGCGAACAGCGTGTCGCCGTGCAGCGTCGTGTGAACCCGCGTTAGGTACACGCGGTCGGCCGCAGGCAGCGCCGCAGCGTAGATCTCGCCGCCGCCGATCACCATCACTTCATCGCACCCGCGCCGGGCAGCGTGCCTCGCCGCGATGTCGAGCGCCACCTCCACGCTCGGTGCGGTCTCGGCACCGTGCGGCTGGAACGAGGGATCGCGCGTCACCACGATGTTGTCGCGGCCGTCGAGCGGCTTGGGCAGGGACTGGAACGTCTTGCGGCCCATCACCACCGGCTTGCCCATCGTCAACGCACGAAAGCGCTTGAGGTCGGAGGACATCCGCCAGGGCAGGTCGCCATTATTGCCGATCACGCCGTTCTCGGCTGCCGCAACGACTATGGAGATCCGTGGCATCCAAGCGGGCTCCCTGGCTGGATCTCGCACGGGGTGGACGCATCCGCCACCCCGCACCTTCAGCAGCACTATGGGAGGCTCCGCCGAATGACAACTGCCCCCTCAGAACTTCACGCTGAGTTTCGCGCCGCCGGAGTGCTGGGTAGTGTTGGAGCCGTACTGGCCGTCTTACTGGAGGCGGAGCGCGGTGCCGCCGGCCGAGATGAGGTCGAGGCCAGCGCCGACATCGGCGACCGTCTTGTCGACCTTGCTCGAGATCGCGAAGGCCGCCGCGCCCGATGCGTCGGCGAACGTCGCCGTCGTCACGAACGCGTCGGTATCGCGGAAGGTGACGCCGCCCTTGACGAACGCCCGCGTGACGAAGCCGTTTGCACCACGTTGCTCGACGCCGAGCTCCAGCGACGGCGAGGCAGACAGCACCGTGTCGGAGGACTTGGCGACGGCCAGCGCGATGCCGCCCGTGCCCGTCTCCGTGTAGCCGTCGCGCATCAGATGGGTGGCGGTCAGCTCGACCTGAGGCTTGGCGTAGAACGCGCCGCGGCTCATCAGGTAGGCAGCCGTCAGGCGCGATGCGACGAAGCCCGTCTCGCTGTCGGATGTCGCCGTCGCCCCGAAGCCGCCGAACGACACGGCGCGGCGATTGTCGTGCCAGCCGAAACCGCCGTTGACACCAGCCGCGAACAGCCAGGCACCGGGGGTGTACTTCAAGACGCCGCCCAGGTGCAGCCGCTCGCCCTGCGAGGACGCACTGGAATCCGTCGACAGGTTCAAGGTCTCGTAGCCGATACCGCCGCCGATGCGCCAGTCGCGTGCCACGGCGAGCTGTGCGCCGGCCGAGTAGAACAGCGCGTTCTCGCGGTAGCCGACGCCATCGGCGCGGCCATCGTTGTCGAGCCGGCGGGCGTTGACGCGGGCCCACACGCACTGGCCTTCCTTGATGAAGCGGCTGGCGTCGCCTTCCTCGCCGGCCATCCGGCAGGAGAGAAGCTGCTGGCCGAACTGGCTACCGGTGCTCATCGCGGTCGAGAACGAGCCGCCGTCGCCAATCGGCGCGAGCTGGTTGAGCGCGCCGCCGAGGCTTCCGTCAGAGGGAAGCTGCATCAGCGCGGGCATGAAGCCGAGGTTGGTGCCGCCGCCCAGCACCTTGTTGAGGTTGCCGCCGACGCTGTTCTGGTTGGTGTTTAGCTTGTCGAGGCCGACGCCCTTGAAGTTGATCGTGGCCTGCACGTTCATCGTGTTGGCGTCGGGATAGAGCAGCGCATAGTTCACGGCCGCCGTGTTGGCGATCGAGATGCCGTTGTCGGTGATGCCTTGGTCCGCTGTCAGGATCGTGAACTGCTTTGTCAGGCCGCCCGTGGTCGGGAAGTTGAGCGGGTTGACGATCACGGTGCCGGCGAGGTTGGCAGTGCCGGTGATCGCAAGACGATCGGAAGAACCCGCGCCAGCGTTGCCGGTCCAGTCGGCCTCGACCTTGAGCACGCCGGTCGAGGTCTGCACGTAGTTGCCATCGAGCATCGTGGTCTGGATGGTGCCGTTGCCGCCGGGCGAGACCGTTCCAGCGTTGGTCAGCGTGCCGCCGTTCAGATTGGAAGTAGCGCCAGCATTGAACACGCCGCCGGCGAGGTTGTTGAATGCGACACTGCCGCCATACAAGTTTACGTCGCCCGTAATGGTGCCGGCATTGTTGAGCGTCGTCGTGCCCGCTACCCCGTTCTCTCCATAAACCGCGCCAGACTGCGCACCGGTCGCAGAGACACTGCCTGTGTTGGTGACTGTGATGGTCGAATTGCCACTTAAGCTGGAAGCGTAGATGCCGTGCGTATAGTCGCCGCTCGTTGAGACAGCACCGCTTGCAATGATATTCGCGTTGCCGCTGCCGCTGTAAGCGTAGATGCCGTACGCATAGTCGCCGCTCGTTGAGACAGCACCGCTTGCAATAATATTCGCGTTGCCACTGCTGCTTCTAGCTAAAATGCCGACCGAGGAGCTTCCGGTCGTCGAGATCCCGCCGCTCGACGTGATCGTCAAGGCGCCAAAGTTGCTG
>CAMAYR010000320.1 GCA_945862355.1 Devosia equisanguinis
CTCGGCGTTCAGACTTTGGACGTCGGTCTGCAGCGACTTCATGCGCTGCTCGGTTTGGCGCAGGTTGTCCTTTGTGTTCTCGAGCTGGCGGACAGCCTCTCCCTTCCGGGCTTGGGGATCCGATTTGCTACTCTGGGCCCCGACAGGCCCGCACGAAAGCCCGGATGCAAGCACGAGCGTCACCGCCGCTGCGGCCAGCGACCCCGGGATCGAGCGCTCGTTGGCGCTTCCCCTCCCTGGGCCCGTGTTTGGCCGATCCGTCATGGGGTTCCTGCAGCTTGGGACTGAGCTATGATTCGCGACCAGAATTACGGCATTTGTTAAGTCGCGCAAACATTGCGCGCCCTTGTGCCGACAACTGTGTGACGCCGTGGCACTAAGATTTCATTGCCTGCTCGTCTATAAGCTCGCGAAAGTCGAGTTTCGGCTGTCGGCCATCGGTTGCGAGCGCCCCTGCCTCCAGCGCCCCCGCGCTGGCGGGCTTTAGTGGCTGACGATGGTCAGTCGATGAGGCCAGAATTGACAAGGTCAGAATAGATGAGGCCACACGTGAGGCGCCCCAGCGCCGGCAATGCCGAGGAAAAATGTCCTACTTTGCACCCGTCTACGATTTCCTGCATTCCAAAGCGGGCCTTGCCCTGTTCGTGGCGTTGCTGCTGATCGGTCTGTGGCACATGTCGAGGGCTCCCGCCGGCAACCTCAGCCAGCGCCTGATGCGCTGGCGCGTCGGCCTCCAGTTCGCCGCCATCTGCGTCATCGTGATAATCTTGCTTCTCAGGCGCTGAGTGACGAGCACTCGTCCAACACGAAGGCGGCAACTCATGGTGGTATTGAACCGCATCTATACGCGGACCGGCGACGACGGCACCACGGCGCTGGGCTCCGGCGAGCGCGTGGCCAAGACATCCCGCCGCGTCGAGGCTTACGGCACGGTCGACGAGACCAACGCGGTCATCGGCGTGGCCAGGACACTGCTGCCGGACGGCGACGCGGCAATGACTGAGCGTCTGGCGCGCATCCAGAACGACCTGTTCGACCTTGGCGCCGACCTTTGTGTGCCCGACCGCGGCGAGGCTGCCGGCCGGCCCGCCCTTCGCATCACCGATGCCCAGGTCGATCGCCTCGAGCAGGAGATCGACGAGATGAATGCCGAGCTGTCCCCGCTGCGCTCGTTCGTCCTGCCGGGCGGCAAGCCGGCGGCGGCCCAGCTTCATGTGGCTCGCACGGTCTCCCGCCGCGCCGAACGCGAGATGATCCGCCTCGCGGCCGAGCCGGCAGAGACGGTCAGCCCCGCCGCGCTCAAGTACATCAACCGTCTGTCGGACTTCCTCTTCGTGGCGAGCCGATACGTGAACGATCTCGGCGCCGGCGACGTCCTGTGGGTGCCCGGCAAGAACGCCTGAGGTGTCTTGGGCCCCGTGGGATAGGGGTTTGGGGTTCGCGCGGAACGGCATAACATCGGGCCGTCGACAGCCCCCCAATCATCCCCGGTGCCCGATGTTCTTTCCGATCCACGACGACAATCCGCTTCGCGAGATCCCCCGGCCCTACGTCACCTGGGGGCTGCTCGTGCTGAACTGCGCGATCTTTCTCATGCAGGCCTCGCCGCTGGGTTCCCATGTCGCCGCGAGCTTCGCGATAGTGCCGGCCGAGTTGCTCCGGGTCGGCGTCATCGGCGGCGCGGCGATGGGCCCCTATGACGTCTGGCCGGTGCCGGAGCGCTACACGCTCGTCTCCTACATGTTCCTGCACGGCGACATCGCGCACCTGATCGGCAACATGGCGTTCCTGTGGGTGTTCGGCGACAACGTCGAGGACGAGCTCGGCCACACCCGCTTCGCGTTCTTCTACATCGCGTGCGGCATAGCCGGTGGACTGGCGCATGCCGTCCTGCTGCCGGGCTCGACGATACCGTTGATCGGCGCGAGCGGCGCGGTCGCGGGCGTCATCGTCGCCTACCTGATCATGTTCCCGCACGTGCGCGTGTGGGTGCTGGCCATGCGCGTCATTCCCCTGCGCATTACGGCGCTTTTCGCGCTGGGCCTGTGGGTCGCCTCGCAGTTCGCGATGCTGGCGATTCCCTACGTCGTGCCCGGTGCCAAGATCGGCCCGATCTCCTGGTGGGCCCACATCGGCGGCATCGCCGCCGGCGCCGTCCTCGTGCTCACGATGCGAAGGAAGAGCAGGCCCAGCCGGACAGCGTGAGGCCGACGTGGACAGACCGGTTTCGCGGGCTGCCGAACGTAAGCTCGGTCAGACCCAGCGGGTCTGACCCCGACGACGCTCACCTCACTTCAAAACGTCGGCTCGAGAATATAGAGGCCGCCGGTGAAACGGTCGACGGTGTAGACGATCCGCCGCTCGTCGACGAACACGTCGTTGAGCTGGATCGCGCCGATCTTCGAGCCGTTCGGCGCCGGCGGAATGAATGTCCCGACCACCTCCGGCCGGTACGGGTTCGAGATGTCGTAGGCCATCAGCCCGCCGCCGAAGTAGGTGCCGAAGATGATGTCCTCGGAGTGGAACGACGTCGGCAGCTCCAGGTTCTCGTGCATGTTGTGCGCGCCGAACCGTCCGCCCCGATGCGCGAACTCGTCGAAGTCCGGCGGCGGGCAGGTCGCGATCGGCACGGGGTTATTCTCGTCGCGGATGTCGATGATCCACATCAGCTTCGGCCAGTCCTCAGCGCCATCGACCGTCGACTCGTCGGCCATCACCGCTAATCCCCGGTTGAACAGCGGGATCAGCGTGTGCGTAAAGCCGGTGTAGGGAGGCGAGTTGTCCCACCGCGAGATCATCTTCGGGCGCGTCTTGTCCAAGATGTCCATGATCAGCATTCCGCCGTCGAGATAGGCGAGATAGCAGCGGTCGGGATGGGAGGGATATACGTTCGTATTGTGCGCGCGGAACCCCTTGTCGAGCGCCGGCGACTTGTGCCGCTCGATCGGCGTTTCGCCCTTCCTCGTGCCCGGCAGCCACCATCGGCCGATCTCGGTCGGCTTCGAAGGATTGCGCACGTCGATGATCTGGTAGCACTGGTCGTCGAGCTCGTGGCCGGCCTCGAAGTCGGCCGCGCCCGCAGCCATGTGAACGTACTCGCCATCGCAGAACCACAGCACGTGGACGCCGCGCGAATGCGGCCCTGAACGGTCGAGGAAAGCGATCGACTTCGGCTCCTCGGGCTTGGAGATGTCGAACAGCTCCATGCCGGCGGGTTGCTGACCCTGCTTCTGCGTCTGGTAGGCAACCGCCATGATGTTGCCGGTCACTTCGAGCGAGTTCGAGCGCATGTGGCTGGTCGGCAGGTTGGTCTGCACGACGACCTTCGGATTCCGCGGATCGGAGACGTCGACGCCCGTGAAGTTTTTCGGTGCGCTCTCGTGCGCCAGCCAGATGATCCGGCGGCCATCCGGCGCGATCTGGATCGACATGCCCTCGCCCATGCCGCCGAAGCCGTCGAGCTGGTGATTGGCCAGCAGTTTGAAATTGTGGATCAGCGTTCCGTTGCCTCTAGCCAATCGCGTTTCCCCTCTGGCGCGAGTGCCCTGCACGACGAGTGGCCGCAAGCAGGCCCGATTTAGAAGTTGCACCAATATAGACCGCCGCCAGGACCCCCGCCAAAGCAAAACGCCCCCGCCGCCCTTTCATAGCCCGGCCCGCTCGGATATAGACCGGGCGGGCTCGATGGGTTCGGCGCCGGGCAAGATTCGGGAAGATGGCCAATATGCGAATGCTGCTGCTCGCCTCTGCCGGCGGCGCGATCGGCGCGGGAGCGCGCTGGTGGGTGATGCAGTGGTTCGCGGCAAAGGGCTGGGCGGCCTATCCCTGGGCGACGCTCCTGGTGAACGTTACCGGCTCGGCGCTGATGGGGCTTCTCGTGGGTCTGCTGATGTCGCGTCCCGCTCATTCACCTGAGCTGCGCGTATTCCTGGCAACTGGCATCCTGGGCGGCTACACCACCTTTTCGGCATTCTCGCTGGAGGTCTGGCAACTCGCCGAGCGCGGAGAGGCCGGCGCGGCAGTTGCCTATGTTGCCGCCTCGATTGTAATGGCGATGGTCGGGCTCGGTATCGGGCTTCTGGCCGCGCGATGGATGGTTTCA
>CAMAYR010000321.1 GCA_945862355.1 Devosia equisanguinis
GGGAATGCGGCTGGTGTTCGGCTATCTCGCCGGCGGGCCCGCACCGTTCGATGCGGTGCGCCCGGAAGCAGGGTTCCTGCTGGCGTTCCAGGCGTTGCCGCTGGTGCTGCTGGTGAGCGTTCTGGCGAAGCTGCTCTATCACTGGGGCATCCTCCAGGTCGTGGTTCGCGGCTTCGCGTGGGGTCTGGCGCGGACGCTGGGCGTTTCGGGACCAGTCGGCACGTCGGCGGCTGCGAACATCTTCGTCGGCATGGTCGAGGCGCCATTGCTGGTGCGCCCCTATCTCGTCTCGATGAGCCGCGCGGGACTGTTCGCCACGATGACGGTCGGGATGGCGGGGATCGCGGGCACGGTGCTCGCCATCTACGCGAGCCTGCTCGAGGGGCAGGTGCCCGGCGCGGCGGGGCATCTGATCGTCGCCTCGGTGATCAGCGTGCCGGCAGCGCTCCTGCTCGCCGCGCTGATGGTGCCGGAGAACGGAGAGGTTGGGGCATCCGATGCGCGTTCCGGTCAGGCAGCAGACGGCGACATCCACATCAGCGATGCGCCCCGTTCGAGCATGGATGCTGTGGCGCAAGGCACACGGGAAGGCGTCGAACTGCTCGTCAACATCACGGCGATGCTGGTGGTCGCGGTGGCGCTGGTGGCGCTCGCCAACATGATAATCGGGGCATTGCTCGGCCCCTTCGGGGTGTCGCTTACACTACAACGGATGCTCGGGTGGGTGTTCGCGCCGCTCGCCTGGCTGACCGGCATTCCCTGGGCGGAGGCAGCGACCGCGGGCAGCCTGCTCGGCGTGAAGGCCGTGCTCAACGAGTTCGTAGCGTTCCTGGACCTTGGACGCTTGCCGCCTGGAGCGCTGTCGGACCGCTCGCGGCTGATCATGACCTATGCCTTGTGCGGGTTCGCCAACCTGGGCAGTCTCGGCATCATGATCGGCGGACTGGTGGTCATGGTGCCGCAGCGGCGCAGCGACATCGTTGCGCTCGGCCCACGGACAATCGTATCGGGAACGCTCGCGACGCTGATGACGGCTGCCGTGGTAGGGCTGCTTACGCCTGCGTGAACACGGGAGTAGGCTCCCGACAAGTGGCGCGTTGGCCCGGGGACGCAATTCGGCTACGATTTCACTCTTCAGAGTCGCGTTCTGATTGCGCTCTGGCCATGACCGAGAAGGATCAACTTCATGTCGCTCGAGATCGAATCCGTGCTCGATCGCCGTCGTCTCAAGCGGTCCACGACCCTATGGCGCGGCCTTGCCATTCTTGCCGGCGCCGTGGCGCTGGGCGCGCTGACGATCACTGGTGCCGGTACGGGCTGGGGATGGGGCCCTCAGAAGCAGATCGCCCGCGTCACCATCGAGGGCATGATCACGGAGAACAGGGCACAGCTGCGGATGCTCAAGCGGCTGGAGGAAGCCAAGCACGTCGCCGGCGTCATCCTGGTGGTGAACAGTCCCGGCGGCACCACGACTGGTGGGGAGGCACTCTATGAATCGCTACGACGCATCTCCGAGAAGAAGCCGATCGTCGCCCAGTTCGGCACAGTGGCGGCGTCGGCCGCCTACATCGCGGGTCTCGGCACGGATCATATCGTCGCGCGCGGCAACACCATCACGGGCTCGGTCGGCGTAATCATGCAATGGCCGGAGGTGACCGAGCTGCTGGCCAAGGTCGGCGTCAAGATGAACGAGGTGAAGAGCGGCCCCCTCAAGGCCTCGCCGTCGCCGTTCCAGCCGCTCGACGATCGCAGCCGCAAGGTCACCGAGCAGATGATCATGGAGAGCCAGAAATGGTTTCTGGACCTTGTGCGGACGCGGCGAGGGGTCGCCACCGCCGAAATTCCGGGGCTAGAGGAAGGTCGGGTGTTTTCCGGGCGCGAGGCGGTCCAATACAGGTTGGCCGACCAGATCGGCGGTGAGCCCGAGGCGGTGCGCTGGCTGGAGCAGGAGCGCAAAGTGGCCAAAGACCTGCGGATCGTCGACTGGCGGCCGGCGACCGGAACGGCTTGGCCGCTGCCGCCGTTCTCGGAGGCGGCGGGGGCCGGCGTCGTGGCGACGGTGCGAGGGGCGGTCAAGGGGGTGCTCGAGGAGGCCGGGCTGTCGACGATGCGGCTTGACGGTCTCGTCTCGGTTTGGCACCCTGGGAAAACCGAGTAATTCCAATGTGTTTATCCTGAGGGGCCGCCGTGCTGAAGTCTGAGCTCATTTCAAAGATCGCCGGTGCCAATCCGCACCTGTTCCAACGTGACGTCGAGCGCATCGTCAACGTCGTGTTCGACGAGATCGTCGAGGCGCTGGCACGGGGGCAGCGTGTCGAGCTCAGGGGCTTCGGCGCGTTCACGGTGAAGCATCGTGGCGCCAGGACCGGGCGTAATCCACGCACCGGGGCGACGGTGTCGGTCGAGCAGAAATTCGTGCCGTTCTTTAAGACCGGCAAGGAGCTGCGCGAGCGATTGAACGAGAACGCACCTCCTGCGTCGGCGACGCGCAAGACGGCGGCGGCCAAGGTCAAGGCCAAGGCCAAGAGTAAAGGAGACCGGGTTTGATCGCGCGATTAATCTGGTCGCTCGCTGCCGCGCTCGCCGCCGTCGTGCTGGTTGCGCTGGCGGTCGCCAATCGTCACGAAGTGCGGCTTGTGCTCGACCCGTTCAATCGGCAAGCGCCGGTGATCTTCGCCGAGCTGCCGTTCTACATCTATCTGTTCGCCATGCTCATCGCAGGCGTATTGCTCGGCAGCTTCGCGACGTGGCTGGGGCAAGGGAAATGGCGGCGTCTGTTGCGTGCCAGATCCCACGAGGTTCTGCGCTGGAAGGGCGAGGCGGAGCGGCTGATGCGCGAGCGGGACGCCGACGTGGCCGAGCGCAAGAAACAGTTGGCGCTGGCGAGCCGGTAGCGATTTCATCCATCGGCTGGCGCTGATTCGTCTGGCAGTAGCGGGCGTCGCCGGTGCGAGAGGGCGCGCCGGCCTCGCGTGTTGGAGCAGTCGCGCCTCGAGTGCGTGGCCCCTCATGGCGATGCGAGACAGGCCATGGGCTGTTTCGTTCGCGCCCGGGGTCTTGACCGCGGGCGCTGTTGCACTCGGCCAGCTCGACGAATACTTCGGATCGACGCGTTCTCCGGTTCGACGCGTTGTCTGATGCATGGTCTCGGTGGAGCCAGGGGTGCTTCAACCTCGAACGGTCAGGACTCCAGGAAGCAGTTCCATGAACATCGTCGGCGTCGATATCGGCGGTACATTCACGGATCTCGTCGGCTGTGTGGACGGGCGCATCGTCACCGCAAAGACGTCCACGACCCCGGCCAACCCGACAGGCGGTGTGGCACAGAGCCTGGAGATCGCGGGTTGCGACCTGCGTTCCGTCGGCGAGGTTCTCCATGGGGCGACGATCGCCATCAACACGGTGCTGGAGCGCAAGGGCGCGCGGACGGCGCTGGTTACGACGAAGGGCTTCCGCGACGTCTACGCCATCGGGCGGGGCAATCGCATCGAGGCCTTCAATCTGAACTTCCATCGGCCCAAGCCGCTGGTGCCGCGCGACATGACCTTCGAGATCTCGGAGCGCGTCGATGCGCAGGGCAGCGTTCGCATCGGGCTGGCCGAGGCCGAGGTGGAGGCACTCGCGGCGCGGCTGACGGTGATCGGCGTTGAGGCCGTTGCCGTTTGCTTCCTGCATTCGTGGGCGAATCCGGATCACGAGAGCCGGGCGGGCGCAATCCTGCGGGGCGCGCTGCCTGGCGTTTTCGTCACGCTCAGCCATGAGATCCTGCGCGAATTCCGAGAATACGAGCGCACGTCGACCACCGTGCTCAACGCCTACGTCGGTCCAAGGGTGGCGGGCTATCTGGGCACGCTCGAGAGCCATTTGAGGGCGGCAGGGCTCGGCGGGCGGCTACACCTGATGCGCTCGAACGGCGGGGTAATGGGGCTTGCGCACGCAAGAGCTCAGCCCGTCGCGATGATGGAATCGGGGCCGGTTGCCGGCATGATCGCGGCGGGTCGGCTCGCGCGGCATCTCGGCATCGAGAACGCTATCGGTTTCGACATGGGCGGAACCACGGCGAAGTCGAGCCTTATCGTCAACGGCGA
>CAMAYR010000322.1 GCA_945862355.1 Devosia equisanguinis
GCCAGCGTCGCAGTGCCAGCCGCCGGGGCGTGTCGCCCCCGCGAAGTGCGAAGCCTGCGCGCTTTCGCCCTTCTGCCACCGGCCACCCCGATCCAGCCACTTGCAAAGCAGCCAGCCGAACGGTGCGCAAAGTCACCGATTCAGGTTGAAGAACAAAAAAAGCAGCTTCGGTTCGGGCACCTTAGTCGGGTCCGGCAGAAGGCTGGGGTAGAGTTTGCCGACGAGGAAAAGCAGAAGAATCGGCAGCGCCACGATCCTGATCCGCCAGATGTGCCGACGCACGAACCCGCCCAGCCCGCGCTCGCGCGCCATCAGGAAGCCCAGCACAAAAACGAACTGCCAAGCCAGAGGGTTGAAAAACCATTGATCCTCTCCCGGCCAGGCCGGCAGCGAAACCCTGAAACTCAGGACGATCAGATAGACGCCGAAGGACAGGGGAAAGAGAAAGGACGGCGCCATACGATGAACGATGACGATCAAGGGCGCCATCATCATCAGCACCACGTAAAGCGGCAAGATATCGAAATAGCCGAGCTGATAGGTCAGCAGCATCAAACCGATATGAGCCTTCACCGGATCGTAGAACACGGCAGCGGCGTTGTGCCATTCGAGCACCAGCGGGTTCTCCAGCAGCACCGCGGCGGCTGCCAGCATTCCGATGGCGATCGTAACAATGGTTACTTGTGCCGCGTAAAGAGTGACGATGCGCCCCCCACCCGGTAGAGAACGCGCTTGATCGGGGTCGGGTCCTCGGGCCGGCCAACAGACAACCGAAGCGCCCAGCCGGCGAGGAAAACGAACAGATCGGCCGAGTCGGAGAACGACCAGTTCCGATGCGTGAAACGGTCGAAATAGAGCCCGGGGATATGGTTGATAAAGATGGTCACGAGCGCAAGGCCGCGCCAGAAGTCGACTGCGTTCGCCTGTCGTTCCAAGATCTTCCTCGTGCTTCGAGCACTCCGCGCCCCAACCCGTCGTCGGGACCTGCAGCAAACGCTATGCAGGCCCAACGCGGCATACGTAGAGGGCCGCATGGACGGAGAGGTTATCGTAGTGCGGAGCGGGCTGACAAGTCGCCGGGGCCGTCTATGTCGGGTCGTCTACCAGGACAGCCGAACGGGATAGTCCGACTGGGATTGAAGGGACGGCTTGTGGTGCAATCATCAGAACTGGCGATCACAGCGGCGCCACCGGACGCCGCTGCGTGGTTGCCCATCGTAGAACTTACTCGACGGATCGGCAGAGCTAGAATTGTAGGCTGGCGGGCCCTATAAAGAACAAAATGTCTCAGGGAGGATTGTGATTTGTCGAAACCAGTCAGCCGACGCGTGGCCAACGCCGCATTGATGTGTGGCCTCGCCGCAGGCCTCGTGGCCATCTCTGACGGCGCCCAGGCTCAGCCGGCCGTCGAGCAATTCTACAAAGGCAAGTCGATCGACCTGATCATCGGCTATCCGCCGGGCGGCAGCAACAACGTGTTCGCCCGCTTCGTCGCGATGCACATGGGCAAGTACATACCGGGCAATCCGAACATCATAACGCGCAACATGCCCGGCGCCGGCAGCCTGCTGGCCGCGAACTATGTCTACTCGATCGCGCCCAAGGATGGCACCGTGCTCGCCATCGTGTCGCCGACCACCCCGCTCGACGCCAAGCTCGGCAACAAGAACGCCAAGTTCGAGCCGGAGAAGTTCAATTGGATCGGTCGTACCGGCATGGCCGCCAATCCGCTGTTCGTGTGGCACACCACGCCCTACAAGTCCTGGAAGGATGCACTCACCCAGGAAATCACGCTCTCGGCAACGGGTGCGGGCTCGACCGTGTCGGTCTATCCCACGGTGCTCAACAACTTGATGAAGACGAAGTTCAAGCTGGTCATGGGCTACAAGGGCTCGGGGGAATCCATGCTCGCAATGGAGCGTGGCGAGACCGCTGGCCACAGCACGGCATGGGAAGCCCTCAAGACCCAGCACCCCGACTGGATCACGGGTAAGAAGGTCCGAATCCTGCTGCAGTTCGCGCTTGAGCGGCATCCGGAAATGCAGGACGTGCCGACGGCGGTCGAAATCGCTCAGACGGACGAGCAACGCGCAGTCTTCAAGGCGGTTCTCAATGCCACGGAAATCGGCAAGCCCTTCTTCACGACGCCTGGTGTTCCTCCAGAGCGCGTTGAAGCGCTGCGGCGCGCGTTCGACAAAATGGTGAAGGATCCCGCTTTCAAGGCGGAGTTCGACAAGGCAAAAGTCGAGCTGAACCCGCGGTCGGGGGAGCAACTCCAGAAGCTCGTACAAGACTTGGTATCCATGCCGCCCGACCTGCTGGCCAAGGTCAAGGCCAACTACGGCGGCTGACGATGCCTGCGGCGGCGCCCCGTTCAGGCAGCCGCCCGACGAGCAGCCGCCGTCTCCACGACTTTGTCTACGACGGACCGCAGCTGCTGCTCGCTGTATGGCTTGGTCAGGTAGGCGTCGGCGCCAGCCTCCAGCGCCATGTCGCGGTCGCTGGAGAAGGCGTTGGCCGTGACCATGACGATGGGAAGCCGGTGCTGTCCTTGCGCTTGCTCCCGTTTCCGGATGTGCCGGATCGCGGCCAAGCCATCGACCTCGGGCATCTGGCAATCCATCAGAATGGCGTCGAACTTGCGATGCTCGTATGCCTCGATCGCCTCGAGCCCGTTCGACACCACCGAGGGGGCGCAGCCGAAACTCTCGAGGAAGGCCATCGCCATCTCCTGATTGACCGGATCGTCCTCGGCCACCAGCACGTGAAGTCCTTCGAGACGCTGGCCCGGCGCGTCTTGGCGCTCGTCCCTGCCGAGGGGAGCGAGATCGGCTCCGACCGGCGGCAATTGCGCGATGTCCTTGGTCCGTAATGGCCGCATGGCCCGCTCGATGGCAGCCAACAAAGCGGCTCGCCTGATCGGCTTGGAAAGGAAGGCGCCGGCACCGAACTCCCGCTCCGTCGCTTCGTCGAGGGTCCAGTGCATCGGCATCATGGCGATCACCTTGATCCCGCCTAGGTCCGGGCTCGTTACGACCTTGCGGTGGACGGCGAGGCTATCGCAGCGCGGCCGGATGCGGTCGATCAGAAAAAGGTGATACGGGCGCCCTTCGTGAGCGGCACGGCGCAACCTGGACAACGCCTCATCCTCGCTGCAAGCAAGGTCGATCGACGCGCTCGGACAACGGATGCGGGAAGCGATCGCCTCGCGGCTCAGAGGGCGGTCGTCGAGGATCATGACACGCTTGTCGCCCAGCACCATCGCATCGCCCTCCAAGGCGTGCTCCTCGGTGAGGGGGGACAGCATCGACAGCGCGAAGCTGATCGTGCAGCCCTGGCCGATGCTGCTCGTCAACTCGACAGCTCCCCCCATCATCTCGACGAGTTTGCCCGCCGACGCGAGAGACAGCGATTTGGCGTCGGTACGACGTGCGGCAAGCGTAGCCGTTGGGGAACTCGGGTTCAGCAATTGCTCGAGCTGACGGCCAGCAAGCCCGCTGCCGTTGTCGAGAACGGAGAACCTGATGGCGAAGCGGCAACCGCCGGAGGCCTCGCAAGCGACCCGCAAGGTGACCTGTCCGGCACGCGTGGCCGTCGCTGTGCAGCCTATCAGGCCGACGAGCACCTGGTGCAGGCGCTTGGCGTCGCCGACGACCTGCAATGGCAACGGCTGCTCGACGATCAGGTGAATCTCGAGGCCGCGCCGGTAGCCCGCCCCCGCGCAGAGGTCGACGGCGTCCTCGATGGTCGCGCGCAAATCGAAGGCCCGCTCATCAAGCACGAACGTCCCGCTTTCGATGCGAGTGATGTCCAGAACATCCTCGACCAGGGCGAGCAAGGTGTCGGCCGATTGGCTGACGGAACCGGCAAGGCGGCGCTGGTGCGTCGTGAGGCGGGACTTCTGCAGAATTTCGGCCATACCGATCATGCCGCTCAACGGCGTGCGGATCTGAAAGCTCATGTCGGCAAGGAAGCGCGTCTTCGCCCGGTTGGCGTCCTCTGCGTCATGCAGGGCCAGCCGAAGC
>CAMAYR010000323.1 GCA_945862355.1 Devosia equisanguinis
CGAGCCCCATGTCAGCTTGTCCGGGTTCTTGCGGGCATACTCGATCAGATCGTTGATCGTCTTGAAGGGCGAGTCGTTGTGCACGGCGACGAAGAACGAAAGCTCCGCGATCATGCTGACATAGTCGAGGTCCTTTACGGCATCGAAGCTGATCGCTTTCAGAATCGATGGCGAGATCAGGTGTGCGGCGGTGAGCTTCCAGGCTCTCCCAAGTGATGTCAGACCGGCGGCTACTCGCTTTTTCCTTCCGCAGATCTCCAGCCTTGCACAGCCGATCTATCTGCCGAACACTCAGATCGAGGTGTGTCGCAGATTGCTCGCGCGTCGCATGAAGATCGAATTTCTCGGCAAATCGGGGTATGCCGAACCTGTTGTCGTGATTTGCCGCGAGCCGTCAAAGCTTGAAAGTCGGGCCACCAGCGGGGCACCGGGCACTTGCGGCCAGTTGACGTTTCGTCTGTAAGGCCTTGAAAAAATTGGTCGGGGCAGCGGGACTCGAACTCGCGACCCCCTGCTCCCAAAGCAGGTGCTCTACCAGGCTGAGCTATGCCCCGACATCTTGTATTTCAATAGCCTAGTTCATCATCGCCAACCACAAAGGCTTCAATAAAGTCTCCACGATCGGCGTGCGTAGTCTAAATGATCCACGCGACGAGCCTTAGATCATACGGCCTTGGCGAATTCAAGCTCGAGTGCAAGTTCGTTTGGCGCAGACGCAGTGCTCGCCTTGTCTTCTGTCGCCCTGTCGCCAACATCTCCGCTTTCTTTTCCAACACCGTCTCGCGGCCGACCGGCATGATAGCGCGGTTCAACCTTTTGTTCAGTAAGAGCTCGGATACTGTGGTAACGGGCAACCGTGACCTGTGTTCGGATGCATTCGTGCGGCAGAGCGAACCTTGCCTGAACCAAGGTCGGCTACACGACGGCGCCGAACAGCTTGCCGATACCGGCAGTAGCAATCATTGCGAGTGCACCCCAGAACGTGACGCGTGTCGTGGCTCTCATGGTGTCGGCGCCGCCGGCTTTCGCGCCGACCGCGCCGAGTACAGCGAGGAACCCCAGCGAGGCAACGGATACGACCGGTATGAGCATGCCTGTGGGAGAGATCAGCACCATCGCAAGCGGCATCGCAGCGCCAATAGCGAACGTTGCCGCCGATGTCAGCGCCGCCTGCACGGGCCGCGCCGTGGTTATCTCCGATATTCCAAGCTCGTCTCGGGCGTGAGCGCCCAGAGCATCCTTAGCCATCAGCTGATCGGCAACTTTAACGGCAAGATCGTGATCGACGCCGCGCTTTACGTAGATCTGTGCCAGCTCCTCGCGCTCGAACTCTGGCGTCTCGGCTAGTTCCTTCGTCTCGCGCGCGAGGTCTGCATGCTCGGTATCCGACTGTGAACTGACGGAGACATACTCGCCAGCCGCCATCGACATCGCCCCGGCAACAAGACCTGCGACACCGGTCAAGAGGATGTCGCTCGGCTTCGCAGCCGCTGCCGCAACACCGACGATAAGGCTGGCTGTCGATACAATTCCATCATTGGCGCCTAGAACGGCTGCACGAAGCCAGCCGATGCGGTCGACATTGTGATGCTCGGTGTGGCTACGCAATCTGCTCATCAATCGCTCTCATCGTAACTGATTTGGCCGTGCCTCGAGATAGTATCGGTTTGGAGAGCTACATCTCCAACGGTCGCAGACCATAGTTTTTCATTCATCACGCCGCGACGCGGATGCTCACGATGATCCGGGTGCCACCGAGGGCGCTCGGTTCGATCTCGACATGGCCACCATGCAGAATGGCAAGATCGCTCGATATGGCGAGACCAATTCCAGTGCCAGGAACCGTCCTGTCAAGCCGGAAGCCGCCTGACAGGACATCGGCCCGGCGCTCCTCGGGAATGCCAGGTCCATCGTCCTCGACGCTGATTGCAATTTCATTGCCGCTCGTTGCAACAGTGATGTCGATGCGGGCCATTGCCCATCAACTCCTCGAAATCACGCTGATCGATATTCGCGGTGAGACCCAGTGATGCGACCGAGAGGTTCCATTCGATTTCGTTGCCACGTGGGAGCCGTTTCATCACGCCCATCATTCGCTGCAGAACTGGTTCGATAGGGATGTTTGCGCCAAATCCCTTGCGAGGACCGATGGCGCGCGCTGCCGCGATGACACGAGCGACGTGAGCATTCATTTCCTCGATTTCAGGTGATGGTGTGTGGTGCCCGCGACATGGCCGGCTGCGTCGCTTCCGTCGTCGATGGCATCGTGCGGCCGATCGGCCTCGGCTATCTCAGCCCATCAGCTTACGAAGCCGAGTTCCGCGCTGGCCAGAAAGTAGAGCGAATGGCTCTCCACTGAATCGGGGGAGGTCCCGATGGCCAGCATGGAAGCGCGCAGGCAAGGGCACATCGAGTGGTGGCTGGTCGGTCAATCGGATCGGCGCGGCCTGGAACCGATTTTCCTGTTTAGGGGATCAGTCGGGCACGGACTTAATCAGACGGGATAAAGGTCGAGGCTGGCTTGCAGCGGCTGATGCCAGAGTTTTTTGCCGGCCATCGCCACGGTGGCCCGGAGCGCGGCGTCTACGCCGATGGCAACTGCTGCCGGGCCGGATCCCGATGCGGTCGAGAAGCAGAGCTTGCCGACGGCGACGTACCACCAACCTACCAAGCGGCCCCGCTGGAGGATCGTGACCCCTACGTCTTTGCTGATGGAGGCGGTCAACTCGAGCACCGCGCATTCGCGGTCCTCGAATATCCTCTGGCATAGCTCGATTTCTGTCGGGTCGAATTCAGGCATGTTCAAGTCGTCTCCGCTCACCTCCCCTGAACGGTGTATATATCGACAGTTTTCGACTAAACCGCTGCGATGGGTGTCGGAATTCGAAGCGAATTCGATTCGAATCGTAAGGGCGAAGACTACTCGCTCTAAAGGTTCTCTCGAGAGATCCGGGTGGCGACTAAGCGTAGACGGGCGTCAGCGGGCCAGTTTGAACGTCGCGTGCAGAACGCGGTCGCCTGGCTTGATGGCGAGACGCTTGGCCTCGCCCGCGGCAAGCTCCAGTACGGCGGTGACGTTGCCCTGAGAGGAGATCACGCGTTCCGACATCGGCTCGGTCGAATATTCGATCCGATGCACGACGCCGTCCTGGCGGATGAAGATCATGTCGAGGGAGGCGTAGGTGTTTCGCATCCACATCGTCAACTCGCGCGGCCGGTCGTAGGGAAACAACATGCCGGTGTCGGGTGGGACCTTCGGGCGGAACATCAGCCCGAGTGACTTCTGCTCCTCGCTCAATGCAAGCTCGACTGCGATCACGTGATCTCCAGTCGAAGTCTTGACTGTCAGTTGGTCCTTCTTGAAAGTAGCTTGTGCAAAGCCGGTCGTGGTCATGAACGCCATCACCAGCAGAAATGACAACAGGGCCGCACAACCGGCGGCCCTGCCAATGAATCCTTTGAGGATCATTTTGTCTTGCACCTCAGTCAACCGCAGCTCAGTGCTGTGAGGGAAGTGTCGAAGTGAGGCCATCCGGGCGCAGATCCGCCGCCATGCAGCCTTTGCTGCCGTGGCCCCATCGTACCTGCACGATCTGGCCCGGCCGGAGCTCGGTGAACCCGAAACGCCGGAGAGTTTCCATGTGCACGAAGATGTCTGGTGTTCCATCGCCCCTCGTCAGGAACCCGAAGCCCCGAACGCGGTTGAACCACTTGACCATTGCACGCTCCCAGTCACTCTCAGGATCGACAACGACATGAGTGCGTTGTGGCAACTGAGAAGGATAGATCGCGGTGCTTTCATCCATGCTCAAAATTCGGAAGGCCTGCAAGCCTTTCGGTCGACGAAGAACCTGACAATGGATGCGAGCGCCTTCGTAGGCGGTCTGGTAGCCACCCGCCCGGAGGCAGGTCACGTGCAGCAGCACGTCAGCTAACCCATTGTCCGGCACTATAAAACCATAGCCCTTTGACGCATCGAACCATTTGATGGCCCCGGCGATCTCGAAAACTTCGA
>CAMAYR010000324.1 GCA_945862355.1 Devosia equisanguinis
CACCTTCGAGGCGCCCGAGCACCTCGCAATGTACGTCGCGCCCAAGGGTTCGGTCGCACTCGACGGGGCTTCCCTGACGGTGAACGAGGTCTCCGGCACTCGGTTCGGCATCAACATCATCCCCCACACCTTGACGATGACTACGTGGGGCGCGAAAAAGCCGGGCGATCCGATCAATCTCGAGATCGACCAACTCGCGCGCTATATGGCACGCCTCCTGGAGTTCCGGAGCTGACGGCGACGGCGTCGCGGCACCAAACAGCTAAACATCAACTTTTAACAGGGCACCATCATGGCCGGACGCGCGCCTCGCACACTGACGCTGCCAACCCAGGGACAGGGAGCGGGTAATCAAACCCGCCACCGCTGCCGTATCCTCATCATCGAGGCCCGCTTCAACGAGAAGATCGCCGACGAGCTCGTCAAGGGCGCGATAGAGGAGCTCGACGCGCAGGGCGCGAGCTGGGAGCGGATCGTCGTACCCGGCGCCCTCGAAATCCCCTTGGTGCTCGCCAGCGCCGTCAAATCAGGTCTCATTCCAACCGGTGCGCCATCCTCGCGTTACGCCGGTGTCGTCGCGCTTGGCTGCGTGATCCGCGGTGAAACCTACCACTTCGAGGTGGTCAGCAACAACGCCAACCACTGGCTCATGGACGTGGCGACCCGCCACTGCGTCCCCGTCGGCAACGGCATCCTGACGGTGGACACCGACGCGCAAGCCATCGAGCGCGCCGAGGGTGGGCGCAAAGGCAAGGGTGGCGACGCGGCGCGCGCTTGCCTGAGGCTCATCGATCTCGTCCACCAGTTTCAGGGACAGGGGGCATGACCAACGCCGGGAAAAAGCTGCTCCAGGCTGCGCGGACATCGGCACGGATGGCCGCCGTGCAGGGCCTCTATCAGATGGATATGGCTTCGACCGGCATCAACGAAGTGATCCGCGACCTCACCGCGACACCCTTGCGCGAGGCCTCCGGCGAGGAGGAAACGCCCAACCAAGCCACACAGGACGTGGAGCCGGATCAGACGTTCCTCGGCGAGATGCTGCGCGGCGTCGTCCGCCGGCAGCGCGAGATAGATCCCCTCGTCGACGGACAGCTCGCCACCGGTTGGCGGCTCGCGCGTGTCGACTCCACGCTGCGCGCCATCCTTCGCGCGGGCGTCTTCGAGCTTCTCGAGCGCTCCGACGTTCCCGCCCGCGTCGTGATCAACGAGTACATCGAAATTGCGCACTCGTTCTTCGGGCAGGACGAACCGCGCGTGGTGAATGGCGTCCTCGACAAACTGGCGCGCCGCCTCCGGCCCGACGAGTTCAAGAGCTGCTGACCGAGAGAATGTTCTTCACCGGCACTGGACCAGCCGACCCAGCACGACTATGGTTCCAACCAGCGGGCGTAATGTTTTGGCGATGCGACAATGGAGACGGTTCTCATGTCGCTTGTTCTTGCCCGTACGATCCAAATTTCGTGCATCGGGCTCGTTGCGCTGAGTGCTCTGCCGTGGATGCTCCTTGCCGGCTCGATGCTGCTCAAAGCTGTCGAATCAACCAACCCTCTTGCTATGTCGGTCGCTGCATGGCTCGTTCTCCTCGTGCCGCTATGGGTGGCTTGGTTTGCCGTGGCGGCGTGGGGCAAACGCGACGAGACGTCGGCCCCGGCCGTGCTGATGGCCCTGCCGCTGCCCTTCGTCGCCGTGCTGTTCATGATCATTCCCGCCGCAACGGTCCTGCCGTGAGAGCGGATCCCGGGGCTGATCCTCGATGACGGCCGACGAGCACCTTCACACCGAGGAGGCCATCGTCCAAGGCTACCTGGCGCCATTGGCTGCAGGCGCACCCGGTGCCCACGGCCTGAAGGACGACTGCGCGACTATCGCTCCAGCGCCCGGCTGCGAGCTGGTTTTGAAAACCGACGCGATCGCCGAGGGCGTTCATTTTCTTCCTACCGATGCTCCCCAGGACATCGGCTGGAAGGCGCTGGCCGTGAACGTCTCGGATCTCGCCGCCAAGGGTGCGCGCCCACTCGGCTATCTGATGTCGCTCGCCTTCCCCCTCGCTCCCACGAAAGTCTGGATGGCTGCGTTCGCAGCGGGCCTGGGCGAGGCGCAAAAAGCCTTCGGCATGCATCTGCTCGGCGGCGACACGGATCGCCGGCCCGGCCCCATCTCGATTACGCCGATGGTGATAGGCGAGGTGGAGATTGGCCGGATGGTGCCACGCGCGGCCGCGAAAGCGGGAGACATCGCTTGCGTCTCGGGCACGCTGGGAGATTCCGGGCTGGGTCTCGCCCTGCAACGCGACCCAACCCTCGCCACGACGTGGCGTCTGGCGCCCCATGAAGCCGACCATCTCGGGCAGCGCTTCCTGCGTCCAACACCACGGATCGGCCTGGCCCCCGCATTGTTGAAGCACGCGCGAGCCAGCATGGATCTTTCCGACGGCCTGATGAAGGACCTCGGCCGCATGTGCCGCGCGAGCGGCGTCGGCGCGGTCGTGGACTTGCCCGCTCTGCCCATGTCTGCCGCTTTCCATAGCGTCATACGCATCGATCCGGACGCAGCCGCAGCAAGCCGGTTCGCCGGCGACGACTACGAGGTGCTTTCAGCCGTCGCGCCCGAATTTTTCGGCGCGTTCCAGGCCGCCGCTGCGACAGCGGGTATCCCCGTCACCCGGATCGGCATTTTCACGACGGGCCTCGAACTGACCCTGCGTGATGCCGCAGGCTCAGCCATCGACATCGGCCCAACGGGCTGGGATCACTTCTGAAGGCGGCGGCTATGGTGCGGGCGGAGGCAGTAGGATGCACCCAGCATCATCGAGCGGAAAGAACGGATTGAACGCCACCTCCCAGAGATGGCCGTCCGGATCAGCGAAATAGCCAGAGTAGCCACCCCAGAACACCTTCTGGCCAGCTTTGAGAAGCGTGGCCCCTGCCGCGACTGCTTCAGCAAGAACCGCGTCGACCTCCTGCTCGCTGGCGCAGTTGTGGGCCAAAGTGACGGCGGAAAAACCCGTAGGGCTATCCACCACCTGGGCGTCGTGCGCCAACTCATCGCGTCCGAACAACCCCAGCACAACGCCGCCTGCCTGCATGAAGACGACGTGGTCGTTGCCGCTGGAAGACGCCTGGAACCCGAGCGTCTCGTAGAACCCACGCGAACGGGCAATGCTGGCCACACCCAGCGTGATGAGCGAGATGCGACGCTGCATCGTACGGGGCTCTCCTGTTGAAACTCAGCCTAAGTCATAACGCGACGGCAGAAAGCAAGGAAGCTCGCCTCTTTCCACCCCAGCGTCATCCACCGACCACCGAACCACGCTGCAAGCAAAACCGATGGAAGCCAGCGTATGAACGAAAACGTATGATTGGAAATAGTTGCAGGGGGTGGTGCGCGGGACTAGCCTACCCTTCGACCAAGGTGCGCCTTGGGATTTCAACCGAGCGATCCCGTCGAGAGGATCGCCGGTGGAGGAAACCGGGAGGATACCATGTCTGGCGCAACTTCTATGTCTGCCGCAACTTCTATGTCTGCCACAACGCGCATGTCTGCTGCGGCGACAACGTCGCCCGCAGCACGCCGGTCGACCACAGCACCGAACTCGACTGCTGCAAAAGCAGCAGGTCTGGCCGCACTCATGGTGGGATTATCGGGCGCGGGACCGGTCGCGGCACAAGACGCCGTTGCAGACTTCTATCGCGGCAAGACCCTCACCGTCGTCGTCAGCGTTTCGCCGGGTGGCGGCATCGACACATTTGCGCGCCTGCTCGCACGCCGCATGGCCAGCCACATCCCTGGCAATCCGCAGATCATCGTCACCAACATGCCCGGCGCGGGAACGAAAGTCGCAGCCAAATACCTGCTTCCGTAACTCCGATCCGGTGGTGATGGCGTAAGGGTCTGGGTTGGTTTGCGAATCAGCTATTTCTCTTGTCGAGGGCGGCTCACTCGGCAGGTGATGGGATGCGAAGCTTCGAGATCGTGCAGTCGGACACCGACACG
>CAMAYR010000325.1 GCA_945862355.1 Devosia equisanguinis
GACGTCTATAACGATTTCATGGATGCGATGGGCTGGCACGATCGCAAGCGTCCGAACCGATTGAAGGCGGCAGAGTAGATGCGGCGGCGCTTGGCACATTACGGATCGGCCGGCTTGGCGAGCGTCGAGCGAGCGAGCGTCGATTGAAGGAGCCCGTCACAAGCGAGACGTCCCAGGAGGGGAGCTGGGCGGAGCTGTTCTCCGGTCGCTATGGCATGTACACGCTGATCCTCAACCTCGGGGTGACGCTGTTCGGCATCAATCAGTTCGTCGTCGCTACGGTCATGCCCACCGTCGTCGCCGATCTCGGTGGCATGAGCTATTACACCTGGGCGTTCTCACTGTTCGCGGTTGGTGCGATCATCGGGGCCGCGGGTGCGGGTCCCCTGCGCGACGCAGTCGGCGTGCGCAGCACCTACGTCGGCGCTGGCCTGACGCTGGCCGTTGGACTTGCCGGATCGGCGCTCGCCACGAGCATGCCTGAGTTCGTTGCGTGGCGTCTCGTGCAGGGCATCGGCGGCGGCGGCATCGCTTCACTGGCCTACGCGCTCGTTGCCAGCATCTTTCCCGAACGCCTCAGAAGCCGCGAGCTGAGCATCGTCTCGACGATCTGGGGTGTCGCGACGGTCGCCGGCCCCGGTGTCGGCGCGCTGTTTGCCGCCCCGGACCTCTGGCGCGGCGCGTTCTGGTCGCTGATGTCGTTGACGCTCGTGTTCTCCTGGCTCGCATGGAGATATGTCGAAGGCGTGGGTGGACACGGCCGTCTCTCGCGCCTGCCCTATGTGCGCCTCGCGCTGCTGGCGCTTTCCGTCCTGTTCCTGAGTGCCACTTCGCTCGGGCTCGGCCCGTTGTTGCAGGTTTGGCTCGTCGTCTGCGCCCTTGGAACGGCCGCGATTGCGTTCCGCCTCGATGCGCGCGCAGAACATGGCATCTTCCCGCGCAAAGTCGCCGTCGTAACTGACCCACTAGGGGCGACCTATTGGATCTTCTTCCTGGTGAGTGTGGTGCTGGCCTTCACGAATACCTACACGACATTCTACCTCCAGCGCCTGCACGGGATAGCGCCGTTCACTGCGGGTTATCTGTTCTGCATCCAGTCGCTGATGTGGACGGTGAGCGCGCTGTTCGTCGTCAACCTCCCGCCATCGCGCCTGCCGCAGGCAGTGCTCGCGGGCGCGGGGCTGTTGCTGCTTGCTTCGGTGATGGTAGCGGTGGTGGTCGACACGGGACCGGCGGTGCTGATCGCTCTCGCATTGTTCATCAGCGGCAGCGGCATGGGCATACTCAACAATCCAGCGATACAGCACATCATGGCCGTGGCGTCGGACAAGGAGCGTCATATCGCCGGTGCGTCGGTGCAGGCGATCCGCAATATCGGGATCTCCTTTGGCGCGGCGGCCTCCGGGCTGGTCGCCGCCAGCGCCGGGCTGACCGACAGCTCCGATCGCGCTACGGTTGCGTTCGCCATGGAGCGTGTCTTCGCAGTCAATGTCGTCTTCGGCCTTGCGGCACTGGCGCTGGCCGCGCTTACGTTGCGCCGACACGCCGCTCAATCCGGATGATCGTCGCTCGCGTGACGTTCCACTTAGGCGACATTGCAGACCATTTCGGCTAACTTCTCCTCCTCGCCAAACGAAAACCAGCCACGGCTCCCACGCATGTCCGAACCCGTCATCGTTTTCGATCTCGACGATACGCTCTATGCAGAGCGCGACTTCGCGATCTCGGGCTTCCGCGCCTGCGAGAGCTGGCTGGAGCGCGAGCACGGCGTGGGCGAAGTTGCCGAGGAGATGACGCGGCTTCTCGATGAAGGCCACATGCGGCAACTCTTCGTGAAGGTGCTGAAGGACCGCCTGCCGCACAGCGCAGACCAGCACCTCGAGGCGTTCATCGACGTCTATCGCTACCACGAGCCCGCGATCGGCCTGTATCCAGATTCGGTCTGGGCGCTGGAGCACTTCGGCTCGAAGGGCCCTCTGGGGCTGATCACCGATGGCCAGCACGAGGTGCAGTCGAGCAAGGTGCGGGCGTTGGACATCGGCCATCGCTTCGAGCATATCGTCTACACGGGCGCGCTCGGCGGCCGCGCGTTCTCCAAGCCCCATCCGCTCTCTTATGAGCAGATGGAAGAAAAGCTCGGCGGCGCGGGTGACGGTCGGCGGTTCGTGTACGTCGGCGACAATCCGGCCAAGGACTTCGTGACGCCCAACGCGCGCGGTTGGATCAGCGTTCAGATCGTCCGGCCGTACCGCATCCATGCCCGGGCGGAGGCATCGCAGGGCGGCCATCCGCAGCACATGATCGAGACACTGACCGAGTTGCCGGCAATTCTGGCAGGGCTTTGAGCAGTGTATCCGCCGAGGCACGGCTGGGTCACCTGATCTTCGGCAAGTGAAAGCCGTCGGCATACGAAATGCACTGGCGGAGCTATGATCGAATACGGCGCTTGCGGTGGCACGTTCCCGGTGGGACAAGCAAGCAGGCTCCCAAGCTAGCGGATGCTCGTTCGGACCTCTGCGGAGCGGCTCGAGTTCGACTTCACCAAACGGTCAGATGACAGCGCGTTCCATATGGCTGGCCCTCGTCCTTGCGACCCTCGCGGTTGCGGGATGCGGCGCGCGTCCGACCAGCGATGTGCTGCAGCCGTTCGTGCCGCCGCCCAGCTACACGAGCAAGGTCGAGATCCTGGTCGCGACAACGCGCGAGCGCGGCACGAAAGACGATCCCGAGGCCTTCTCGGCCCGGCGGGCAAGCGTGGTCAATCATGCGACGGTGACAGTCTCCATACCGAAGCATCACATTCCCGGTCGCATCGAATGGCCGGACCAGATGCCAGCCGATCCGCTCAATCATTTCGTGACAACCGACCGGCGGGTCCTGTCGGCGCCGGATTTCCTGGATCGCTTGCGCCAGCGCGCGGCAAGTCCGGGAATCGAGGCTGGCTCCGTGCTGGTATATGTTCACGGCTACAACACGCTGTACGAGGAAGCCGTCTACCGCTTAGCACAGATCGTGCACGACTCCGGCTACAAGGGCACGGCCGTGCTGTTCGCCTGGCCCTCGCGTGGAAAGGCGCCGCTCTATCTCGCCGACCGGGACGCGAGCACTTGGTCGCGCGATTATCTCGAGCAGACACTGCGCCGTCTCGCTGGCCTGAAGGAGGTACGCGAGATCAACGTCCTGGCGCACAGCATGGGAAGCTGGCTCACCGCCGAGGTGCTGCGACAGGCGAAGATGAAAGGCGACGGGCAGTTCGGCGGCAAGCTCAACGACGTCATCCTCGCCTCGCCGGATATCGACGTCGGGGTATTCGTGTCGCAACTCGAGACGATCGGGAAGCTGCGCCGGCCGATGACGATCCTCGCCTCCGGCGACGGCAACGTGCTGGCGCTTTCGACGGTGCTGTCGGGCGGCGTCAAGCGGGTCGGCCTCGTCACGGCGAACGATGCCCGGGTCGCCGAGCGCGCCGACGAGTTCAATCTGAGGGTGATAGACCTCACGAAGGTCGCGACTGCCCCAAACGGTCTTGCCCACAACAAGTTCGCGGACTCGGGCGCTGTTCTCGTGGCACTCGGCCGGGCGCTCGCCGCAGACCACCAGGAGCGCAGGCAACAGGGCGGCAGTCTGGTGACGGCCGTTACGGAAGTGGGCACGAGCCTGATCAAGATTCCTGCCGCCGTGCTCGGGGCGCCGCTGCCGCAGTGAAGGCTGGCGAGACTGACCGGCGACGTCCTCCCTCACGCAGCATGAAATTTGCCGCTCGTGTCGACAGCGCATTGTCGACACGGCCCTTCTGCCACGCGCGAATGAAAGAACGGAAAACGTCGGCCGTGAAGTTTTTCCAGCGCATTGATTTTGCGAGCTGATCGCGCCGATAGCTTTGCGCCGAGTTGCAGGATTTCCACGCCTGTCGGTGGATTTCCTTGCAAATTGTGATGGCGGATTCCTCGCCGCTGCGAACTGTGTTTCCG
>CAMAYR010000326.1 GCA_945862355.1 Devosia equisanguinis
ACGGCAGCGTGGTCGAGTGGCGCCGCCGCCAGCTCGTGGGCAACGACATCGGCGGCATGCAGGCCGACGCGCAGGAAACGATCGAGCGCTGTTCGAAGGTCTAGACGCCGAGTCCCCGATCGGCTACGGCGCCTTCTGATGGAGGGGCCGATGCGTTGGAGTGCTTTCCTTCTTTTGTTTGTCATCGCGGTGCCTGCCGCGGCCGAGCCCGCCGATCAGCGCGCCTTCGGCGACGTCGTCAATTCGTGGGACCTGCGCTGGCAGCAGGCGAACGAGCTTCGCCGCGCCGAGCTGCCCGTCGATCGCGGCGCCGACCTGCGCCGCGCGCTGAAGGGCGCGAGCGCCTTCACCGATTGGGAGATGGACGTCCTCGATGTCGGCGTCGACAAATTCGGCCACGCCTGGATCGCCTTGCGCCAGCCAGGCGCCGGCGTGGTGCCCTTCGTCTTCACCAACGCGACGTCCAGTGTCGATGACCTGCTCGGCCAGCGGCTGCCGCTCGGCTCACCGATCTACGCCGTGGCGCGCACGCTCAACCGCGGCGACCGCGTCATCGCAAGCGGTGTGCTGTTCGCCGACGCCGACAACGGCTTCCTCGACTTCGGCCAGGCGCTGAAGGTCTCGCTCGCCCAGCGCTTCCAGTATCCGCAGTTCGCCGTGCGCTACACAGCGATGCGGCGTTAGCGGCCGGCATGGTCGCGATCAATTCGGCGACGAAGATTGCGCTGACCTACTCGAACTGATCGCGAGAATTTTCGCTTCCGAAGTCCACTTCCCGGCCATCTACCTTCCAGCGCGGCTCAAGAAGGTCCAGCTGTCCGCACATAAAGTTTATTGTTCCGTTTCCATTGATGATGACGTTCATGCAGTCGACACCGTCGGGCCCTCGGTGGAATCGGGCGCTCGCGCCGTTGGAAAAGTGAACGCGAAACCCCGACAACTTGCCCTCCGATTTCAGCAGTTCGAGAACCTCGTACTGTGGCCACTTATGGTAGCGACGCCCCATCGTTGCGCTGTCTGTCAGCGCACGCTCGTGAACGTGCATGAAGCGACCGATGAAGGTGAAGCTATTTGTGATAAGCGCACTGACGTCCTCGAGCGGCAACTGTTGGGCGAGACCGCCCTCGGTCCAGCGGAAATGCTTTTCCGTGATCACATAGTCAGAGTGACTGAAGGAATTTCGGACGTCATCGCTGAACATCTGATCAATCATCAGCACGAGCTGTTGCTGCCCCACTCCAGCGGCCATGTCGCGAAGCTTCTTCCATTTCGTCTTCGCGCTCGGTGGGTACCATTTGAACATGCGTTTCTTGTCAACGCGACCGAGGGGACCAAGCGGATTGAGTCGATAGGGTTTGCCCTCCAAAATGCGCAGCAGATTTCCCAACATCGCGTGAATGGCGGACATCTCTACAGCCTGGCAATACATTAGAAGGCCGATGCGCCACGCCGATTTCTCCGAGAGCGCGGAGTCCTTGGCTGTCAAATGCCAGTTGTAGTCGTCAAATGCTTGGGCGGACTCTTCTAGCGGGTCCCAGCCAGCGTCGTGCAACCCGTCCACGCGCAGCAGCGTGCAGAAAGTATCAAACCCATGCTTCTTGAAGGCAGCGTTCCATAGGTCCCAGAAGTACAGCTCGGCCTGGACTTCATCTATCAGTTTGACTGTCATGAGCGATCGTCAAGCGAACCGCTTCAACGTCATCACCACGCGCCCGGCGAACGACAGCTGCTCGCGATCGTCGGCCGCGACCGGCCGCGGCGGGAAGGCCGGGTTCTTCGACAGCAGCACCAGGTCGCCCGTCGGATCGAGCTGCACCTGCTTCACAAGCGTGTCGTCGCCGGCATTGAGCACGTAGATCGCGCCATCGATCAGCGTCTCCTCGCCGATGTGGATGACGATGAAGTCGCCGTGGCGAATGTCGGGCTCCATCGACGTGCCGTCCGATGTGAGAATCCGCAACCGCCTGGGATCGAGGCCCATCTGGTCGATGATGTTGCGCGGGATCGGATAGGCCGCCTTCACATCGGGGCTCTCCAGATTGGTCACGCCGCGACCCGCGGCCGCGCGCGCATCGAGCTGCGGCACCCAATAGAACGGCGTCGCCTCGGTCTCGTCGGGCAGTGAGGTGAGATCGGGTAGCGGCTCGCCGTGAGCCGGCTCCCGGGCGAACGCCAGCCATTCGAGGCGATAGCCGCTCATCTTCGCAAGGATCGAGATCGCCGGAAACGACGGCACCGTCTCTTCATTCTGGATGCGCCGCACCTGGTTCTCGCCGAGCGGCAATCCCTTTTCCACGGCCTGGGCTGGGCCGCCCAGGGCCTTGACGGCTTCCCTCACCCGCTCCCCGAACCCCGGCGCCAGCACGCCCAGGCGCTCGCGCGTGTTGGGCTTGTCCCCTTCGTTCATGCCCGCGATCCCCCCACAGGAGCAGGCGTAGGAACCCTATGTGGCGTGGAAAGAGCGCAAATTCGGTGATTTAGGGGCGATACTGTTGACGGTTGCAACCATATATGGTTGGATTGTCTCACGTTCGTGAATTGAGAGAACCATATCCGACCGTGCTGACCCTCAAAACCCACCATCAATCCTCGGGCGACGTTCTCCCCGCCATCGTGAAAGCCGCGCTCGCCCAGCGCGGTCTCACCCTGACGGCGCTGGCCCGCCGACACGGCAAGGAGGCCAGCTACTTTCGGTCGGCGCTTCAGAAGCCGTTCCCGGGCGCGATGAAAGTCCTCGCCCGCACGCTCGCTCAGCCACCGCACGAATTGTGGCCCTCGCTCTTCGACGAGGGCAACCGGCCCATTAGACACCTCGATACGAGCGAGTCCAGCACCCCGGCAACCGTCCGTGGTGGAAAGAAAAACACATGAGGCGGCGCCTGTCCCTCATGCAGTCGCAGCAGCCCGAGCCGGCACAGGGCGGGGACTTACCCCGCCCGCACTCCCCCGGCGCGACTGTCACACGGACGCACCCGCTACCCCCCGCGTCCGTGACCCTCGGCCCCGACCTTCATCGCGTACCTGCTGCCGGCGATCACCGCAGCTCGATGGTGAATGTCGGGGCCGACTTTTTCAGCGCGGCCGATCTCGCCGACCTGAAACTGGACGGGCTGCCGCAACGTCGCGACCAGATTTCCAAGCGCGCGACGAAGGACCGCTGGCCGCATCGCGAGCGTCCCGGCAAGGGCGGCGGCCGAGAGTTTCCCGTCGCTGCCCTGCCCGACCGGGCGCGCGGCGATCTCTTCCGTCGACGGCTGCTCGAAAACGCTTCGAAGGCCACCGGAACGTCAGGCCGCGCGCACGCACCGCTGCCCACGATCGCCAACCTGAAATCGAGCCAGGCCGAGCGGCTGGCCGCGCGCACCGCGCTGCTGCAGGCCTACGACCGCTTCAAGGGTGATGCCTCCGACCGCGCGAGCCTCGACGGCTTCGTCGACGCCTTCAACGCGCACCAGGTCGCGCTGCCGGAGTGGGCGTCACGGCTCCTCTCCAAGCTCAGCCGCCGCACGCTGGAGCGCTGGCTCGCCGCGCGCAACCAGGGCCGCGACGAGGATCTCGCCGGCCGATGGGCGGGCGGGCGCAAGTCGGTGTTCGATCTCTCGCCCGAGCTGGCCGAGTTCGTCCTGGGCGTTCATGCCCGCCAGCCGACGCTCAGGATCGAGGATCTCGCCGACCTGGTCGCCGCCAACTTCCGCGGCGGCGTGCCCGACACATCGGGCCTGGTGCTGCCCTGTCCCTCGGCCGCCACGGTCGGCCGCTTCCTCAATGCCTGGAAGGGCGTGGCGCAGAACGCCGCCATCCTCACGGCGCTCAACGATCCCGACCGCTACCGCTCGAAGTTCCGCTTCGCCATCGGCAACGCATCCGACGGCGTCGATCGACCGAACCAGCGCTGGCAGATCGACGCCTCGCCGGTCGACGTGCTGTTCGAAGATGGCCGCAGCAACATGTACGTCGTGATCG
>CAMAYR010000327.1 GCA_945862355.1 Devosia equisanguinis
GCCAGCGTCGCAGTGCCAGCCGCCGGGGCGTGTCGCCCCCGCGAAGTGCGAAGCCTGCGCGCTTTCGCCCTTCTGCCACCGGCCACCCCGATCCAGCCACTTGCAAAGCAGCCAGCCGAACGGTGCGCAAAGTCACCGATTCAGGAAAGATAAAGGGGCAGTTCGACTGTCAAGTGGCATTTGAAGATGTTGATGCACGGTTCAGCTGCGTCATTTCAGGGTTGACCGAATTTAGAAATGCTTCTGCCGAAACGGTCGAACTCTTTCGGGGTGAATTTTGAATTATACTATTTGTCTGCTTTTTTTTGTGATTCTTCTCGTAGTGCGTTTTCTTGCATTTCGGGACGACCGAGGTGGTGCTCGGCGAACGTTCAGGCCGACTTGGTGAGTGGCTGAGGCGAGGGCAGCATTCCGGGGGCTGCCGTCGTGCCGAGGGCAAGCGCGATCATCCGCAACTTTGCGCGGGCTGCCTCCGCCAGATCAGAGGCGCCGCGGCTCTCGAACACGTCGAGCGCCGGCATCAGAACGGTAGCGGCCGTGTGCCAGTGCCGGTCCCGGTCCCGACGCTGTCCGAGTTCGACGAGGGCTGCGCCGTGCGAGAGCTGCACGAGCGCCCATTGCATCGGCTTCAAAGCGCGGTCGGTCCCAGCGACACCATCGCAGAACGCGGCGACGGCTTCCTCGAGCGCGGTCGTGTCGTCCGGCCTGCGGACGCCGAGTGCCATCAGCATGTCGCCCAGACCGACGTTGATGCGCACGCGCGTCCGCGGGTCCGTATCGGCAACTATGAGACGACGGCAAAGGCGGAACGCCTGAGCGGCGGCCTCCAGCACGCGCGGCTCGCCCGATGTCTCAGCCTTTGCCGCCAACGCTTCCGCCTGACGCTGGCGGTATTCCAGTTCGAGGGCCGCCTCGTTCGCGGGAAGTTGGCCGGCGGCATCGGCGAAGTGGTCGGCGGCGGCGTCGAGGTCCATGCGCGCCAGCGCCAGCTCGCCCAGGCGCGCGGTCGCCTTCGCCTCCTCGACCATCTGTTCGCGCAGGGCCTGCAACTCGTCGGCGATGCGCGCTTCGGCGCGTCGGCGGCTGTCGCGCATGTGATCGCGCACCGTCTTGAGGCGGTCCATCGCCAGCTCCAGGTCGCCCGCCTCTAGCGCAGCGGCGGCCTCGAGCTTGGCCGCGCGCACCTCGGCTGCATCGTTGGAGGGCTTTTTCAGGAACGAGATGGTGGCCATGAGCCAAGTCGCCAGCTCGTCCAGACGGGCTAGCCTTTGCTCGCTCGTCATTGGTTGCTGGGCGAGGATCGCCTGCAGGCGCCGCAGAGGGGCCTCGGGCAAATGGTGGCGTGCCTTGATGTCGGCGACTGCTGCGGGAACGGGAAAGCTGGTAGGCTGCGGGCGGGGGCTGGCACGCGCGCTCGTCAATTCGCTAAGCGCCGCCGCAGGAGAAGCCGTCGTAGTGGCATCCGGCTCCGGTGCGGGCGAAGCGGCCGGCGAGGGCTGCGGGGTGGTCTTGGCGACGGACAGGGCCGTGCGGTGGTCGGCGAGGACGGGGGCGAGGCCCGTCAGCAAGGTCCCTCGGCCGACAACGAGGTGTAGCATCTCGCTCAACAGGAAACGACAGATATCGGCATCGAGCGCGGTGCGAGCCAGCGCTTCGGCAGCCGTGGCCTTCGACAGCCAGAGCGCGGCCAACTGTGCGGCGGGCGACGTTGCGGGATCGGCTGGTGCGGCGTCCGATGCGACACGCGCTGCTGCGAACGCGGTTGCGATCTCGCCCGGCGCGAAGCGCACCTCGGAAAGCAATTGCGCCAGAACGGCGGCGTGGCGTTCGGCGGTATCCAGGGGGATTCCGTGGCGCTCGCGGGCGAACCACACCGCGTGGGCCAGGGCATCGAGCGCGGCGCCATAGGGCTCGTTGGGACCGCTGGCGCGCAGACGGGCGGACAGAGCAGGTCCATCGAGCGGAGCTGCCTCTGGAATTTCCGCGCCGACGAGGCCGGCGCACGCGAGCACGCCGGTTGCCAGGAACCGATCCAATACCTCGAAGAAGGACATCGTTCCGCCGCCGCCGCCCGCCCGGATGATTCCCCGGATTCACCAATGCCGGCGTGAGCCGCTACCCACAGCGCCGGACACCTGTGGGTAACCTGTCCTGCGGCGCGCGTCAGCCGGGCAAATCCGAGCGAGTGGATAAGCTCGGCTTGCGGATCAGGCGGGCGCCATCCGCTTCAGGAGCCGGCCGCGGGCGATCTGGCCGATCTGCGCGAGCGCATTTGCAACCTCTGTCTCGGTGTCGTTGCCGGTTCGGCGCTGCATCTCTGCGACGGCGGTGTCTCGGGTTTGGTGCAGGGCGAGCGCCACGATGACCGGAAAACCGTGTTTCTCCCGATAGCGGCGGTTGATGTCCGCAACGCGGTCGAACTCTTCGCGGGACAGCGAGGTGAAGCCGAGCCTGCCCTGCTCGCTCGTGGAATCGGCGGTGAGCTGGCCGTCGAGGGCGAGCTTGCCGGCAAGCTCGGGGTGGGCTCGGATGAGGGCGAGCTTCTCGTCGCGGTGCATCGCCTGCATCGCGTGCAACATGGCAGCGAGCAATCCATCGACGGTGTCGTGATGCGCGGTGAGGCCTGCGCGATGGGTGGCCTCCGCAATCGCAGGCGTGTGCTCGAAGATGTCGCCGAAGCGCTCGACGAACAGCGCGCGGTGCATCCCAGAAGGCTGGTAGCCGCCGGCCGGGGGATGGGTGCGGACCCAATGGCGCGCGATGTCGAGGCGTGTTGCCACCCACACGCGGTCGTGATTGCGCACGTAGTCGAGGAAGCGGGCGAGGGCGGCCGCGCGACCCGGCCGGCCGACAAGGCGGCAGTGCAAGCCGACGGAGAGCATTTTCGGCGCGCCGGCGCGGCCTTCCGCGTAGAGCGTGTCGAAACTATCCTTCAGATAGGCGTAGAACTGGTCGCCCGAATTGAAGCCTTGTGGCGTGGCGAAGCGCATGTCGTTGGCGTCGAGCGTGTAGGGCACGACGAGATGGGGGCCGCGGGGGCCGCCGACCCAATAGGGCAGCTCGTCGGCGTAGCTGTCGGCCGAATAGAGGAAGCCCTGCTCCTTCATGGCGACATCGAGCGAGTTGACCGAGGTGCGGCCCTGGTAGAAGCCGAGCGGACGCTCACCGACGACGTCGGTGTGGATGCGGATCGCCTGCTCGACGTGGGCGCGCTCCTCGGCTTCGGTGAAGTCGCGGTAGTCGATCCACTTCAAGCCGTGGGTGGCGATCTCCCAGCCGGCCTCCTTCATCGCGGCGACGGCGTCGCGGCTGCGGGCGAGAGCTGTGGCGATGGCGAACACGGTGACGGGCATCCCTCGCTCGGTGAACATGCGCCAAAGCCGCCAGAAGCCGGCGCGCGAGCCGTACTCGTAGATGCTTTCCATGCTCATGTGGCGCTGGCCCGGCCACGGCTGGGCGCCGACGATTTCGGACAGGAACGCTTCCGACGCCTTGTCGCCGTGCAGGATGCAGTTCTCGCCGCCTTCCTCGTAGTTGACGACGAACTGCACGGCGATATTCGCGCCGGCCGGCCACTGCGGATGGGGCGGCGTGCGGCCGTAGCCGATGAGGTCGCGGGGATAGGCCGAGGCGAGGTCGAAAGGTGTCATGGGCCGTGCGATCCGGGTGCGCGTGAATGTGCCGAGGGCAGATCGAGCACAGTCGGCGCAAAACGACAACGGGGCAGATGGGCGGTCGGGAAGCCTCGCGCGGCGGTGCCTGAGCTCGAAGGCGAACAGACCGCGAGCGCGGCGGCGATTATGGCGTTACAAAGTACCTGCTTCCGTAACTCCGATCCGGTGGTGATGGCGTAAGGGTCTGGGTTGGTTTGCGAATCAGCTATTTCTCTTGTCGAGGGCGGCTCACTCGGCAGGTGATGGGATGCGAAGCTTCGAGATCGTGCAGTCGGACACCGACACG
>CAMAYR010000328.1 GCA_945862355.1 Devosia equisanguinis
AGTTCGACCCAGCACCCGGTGAGTACCTGCAGGATCTCGCCCGCAAGGTAATGGCGACGCCCAAGGAGGTCGTCCAACTCGCCAAGAAGGCGGTCAGCCCGAACTGATACCCGAACTGATAAAGCAACTCATACCGGCGGAGCTGGTCGCGCCCTGTGCGATCGACGGGCCACCCGCCGCGGGCTCAATCGAGTTCACGGCTGAGTTGGCCGAGCCTGCGCAAAAGCAACGGTAGCGCCGGCCCGCCACACGTTACTTCCGCTACCGGCAGACGCCACACGCGCGACTGCCCCCTCAGCGCATTCAGCGCCGGGTGCAGCAGAAAGGCACTCGCCTGGTCGCGCGCGTCCCCCAGCGCCTCCAGGATCAGGACATCCGGCCTGAGCTTCAAGATCGTCTCGAGTGGCGCATGGGCGACACTCGAGACGCCGAGCGATCCCGCGGCATTGACGAGCCCCGTCGCCTCCACGGCCGCCGAAACCAGCGTCTGGCGACCGGAGACGAAGCCCCGCCGCTGCACGAGCAATGCCTTCAACGCCGGCTTGCCCTTTGCCGTGCCTTCGCTCGCAACCGCTGCTGCCGCGTCGATCTCGGCAACGAGCAGCCCCCCCCGCTCGGGATGCCCCAGCAGCGCGGCCGCCCGCACGATCTCCGCCTTTGCCTCCGCGAAGCTGCGCGGCGGCGCGAACGTCTCGAGCCTCACGCCCTGGCTCGTCAGCACGGCCCGCGTCGCCCGTCCAGAGAACGCCCCGGCCAGCACCAGATCGGGCTCGAGCCGCAGCACCTCCTCGGCCGTTCCGCGCAGCGAGGGCACTGCCGCCGCCTCTCGCGCCAGGAGCGACATTTCCGCGTGACGTGCAAAACGACCGAGTCCGGCGATCTGCGCGCGGTCGGCAAGCGCCAGCACGAGCTGATCCGTGCATAAGTTGATCGAGACGACCCGCCGCGGCGCTTCGGCCAAGGCAGACCCCGTCCACCCCTCGACGAGGACACAGACGAGCGCGCGCCACAGAGCTGGCCAGCTCCTCCCCACAGCTCGCCTCGAATGTCGACCCTTGAAGTTCATGGCCCACCCTGACATCCATCCCCCCGGTCGATGTCAACCACTACCTGGAGCGCAGGCGTGATCGCCGGCAAGGACACCCGCCTGATCGCGGCACTGACGGCACTGGGCCTCGCGCTGGCGCTGGCCTCGCTGTCGCTGGGCCCGGTCGCACTCTCCTGGCAAGAGGTACTGGGCGGCCTGTGGGGCAACGGCGCTCCCGCCGATGTGGTCATTGTGCGCGAATTGCGCCTGCCGCGCACCATCCTGGCGATCATGATCGGCGCGATACTGGCGCTTGCCGGCGCCGCGTTGCAGGGCCTCATGCGCAACCCACTCGCAGCCCCCGACGTGCTGGGAGCGCCGGGCGCGGCTGCATTCGGGGCGGTGCTGGCGATCTCGACGGGCCTGGCCGACGCCCTGTCGCTCGCCCTTCCCATCGCTGCCATTGCGATGGCGCTCGCCTCCGTCGCGGCCCTGCTCGCACTCGCCGGCCCCCAGGCAGGCATCCTCACGCTGCTTCTGGCTGGCCTGGCCCTGTCGAGCCTGGCAGGAGCGCTCATCTCGCTGACTTTGAACCTCGCGCCATCCCTTTATGCCACGTTGGAGATCACGTTCTGGCTGCTGGGCTCGCTGGAGGACCGCAGCTTCCGCCACGTCGCCATCGCCGCCCCCTTCATGGCGCTTGCAGCCGGCCTCCTGCTGGCGACCCGCCGACCGCTGGCCGCTCTCAGCCTCGGCGAGGATGTGGCTCGCTCGAGCGGCATCGATCTGGCCCGCCTGAACCGCCTGACGCTGGCGGGGGTCGCCGCCGGCGTCGGCGCCAGCGTGGCCGTCGCGGGCGTGATCGGCTTCATAGGCCTCGTCGTGCCGCACCTCGTTCGCCCCCTGGTCGGCCACGATCCAGCCCGCGTCCACGTGCCCGCCATGATCGCCGGTGCCGACCTGCTGCTCGCCGCCGATTGCCTCGTCCGGCTGGTCCCCGCCAACGCCGAGCTTCACATCGGCGTCGTGACCGCGCTCATCGGCGTGCCGTTCTTTATCTGGCTGGTGCTCGACCGCCGCCGCAACGCCGATCTGGCGGTAGGAACGGGGGCACAGTCGTGATCGAGATCGACCAGCTCAGCGTCCGCCTCGGTGACCGCACCGCCCTCGACGGTATCGACCTTTCGACCAAACCCGGCGCGCTGATCGCCGTACTCGGCCCGAACGGCGCGGGCAAGACGACGCTGCTCAAGGCCCTCGCGGGGCTCGTTCCTGCGCGCGGCCGCATCGCCCTGGCCGGCCGCAACGTCGCCGACATGGCCCCCGCCGAGCGCGCGCGATTAGTCGCCTATCTGCCCCAGGGCCACCTTGCGCACTGGCCGATCTCTGTCCGCGATGCCGTCGCCATCGGCCGCACCGCGCACGGCGCGATGCCGAGCCGTCTGTCCTCCGCCGATAGCGCCGCCATCGAGCGCGCCCTCGTCATGACCGACACGGCACATCTGGCGGACCGCCCCGTCACAGAGCTATCCGGTGGCGAGCGCGCCCGCGTCATGCTCGCCCGTGCGCTCGCGACCGAGGCTCCGATCCTGCTCGCCGACGAGCCGACGGCGGCCCTCGACCCCGCCCATCAGCTCGACGTGATGGCGCTACTCGTTCGCACCGCGGCCGCCGGCGGCACAGTACTGGCAGCCCTGCACGACCTGACACTCGCCGCCCGCTTCGCCCATCGCGCCGTCGTGTTGGCGAGTGGCCGGATCGAAGCCGACGGCCCGCCCGCGCGGACCCTCTCCCCCGACCTGCTCTCAAGAGTTTTCGGCATTACAGCCCTGCACCTGACGCATGAAGGAACGCCGCTGGTGGTGCCCTGGTTAAGGCAGGCAGATTTGCGCAGGTGACAAGCACGCCGGTCCGTGGCAAGGGGGCATCACCCAATCGTCGTATGCCGCGTCCCCTGCGCCTCGCGCGCAGCGCTGGACGGACGCGGCCAGGGAGATCGCACCGATGAAGCTCGCCGGACAAAACCACATCAACGCCTCGCCGCAGGAAGTTTGGCGCGCCCTCAACGATCCCGAGATCCTAAAAAAAGCGATCCCTGGCTGCGAGTCGCTCGAGAAGCTGTCTGATACCCAGTTCAAAGCCACCGTCATCACCAAGATCGGCCCCGTGCAGGCCAAGTTCAACGGCGAGGTCGAGCTGCAGGACCTCGATCCGCCGAACGGCTACACCATCTCCGGCAAGGGCTCGGGCGGCGTGGCCGGCAATGCGCGCGGCGCGGCCAAGGTAAAGCTGGAGCCGGATGGCGACGGCACCAAGCTCTCCTACGACGTCGACGCTCAGGTCACCGGCAAGCTCGCACAGCTCGGTTCGCGCCTGATCGATTCGACGGCCAAGATGCTGGCCGGCCAGTTCTTCAACAAGTTCGAGCAGCTCGTCAGCAAGCCCGAAGCAGCTGCCGCCCCGGCTGCCGTCACGACTGAAGCTGCCAGCACCGCGAGCACAACCGCCGCCACCGTCGCTGCCAAGCCCGTGGCAGCCAAAACGACCGCACCGCAAGCCTCTGCGCCTGCGGCTACCGGTGAAGCCAAGGGCGGCATCCCCGCCTGGCTGTGGGCCGTCGTCATCGCCGGCTGCATCGTACTCTTCGCCTACTATTTCAGGTGATAGCCACCCGCCGCCTTGCCCTCGCCGCGACAGAGCACTAAGGCCCGGGCGACTGACTGCGTGACACCACGAACGCGGTGGCCGTCGTCCACGACCGGCCACCGTCGGGAGCATCGATCGCCATGCTCGTCCTGCGCTTCATCGGCAGCCTGTTTCTGCTCGGCGCGGTCATCGCTCTGACCGCGGACCTGTCGCGGCCGTCCCGCCCCGGCGTT
>CAMAYR010000329.1 GCA_945862355.1 Devosia equisanguinis
GTGTTCACCGATCTGCCCAAGGCGACGACGCTCGCTCAGATCGAGGCCCTGCTGCCGTGGAACGCCCGCCCACCGGCGACGCAAAGCGTCGCCGCCTGAGCCTAAGCCCGTCAAGCGGGAAATGACCGGCGGTTCGTGGAGCGCTTACAACTCTCGAGGTGGATCAAGGCGAGAGCGTATCTGAATGGTGTGATGCTCAAGGCCAGGAAAGGGAAGCGGCGTGGTGGGGCCAACTGTTCTGTCTGCCAGGTGTCCGTCAGCCTGGAACAGGGGCCCGGCGTCGTGCTGGGGCGGGGAATTCATGCCATTGTGGCTGGTGAGGCGTTGCGCCTTTGTTGACCGACGGTGCGGCGAGGGGGGTGTCAACTCAGGCGCGATGAACGCCTTACTAAGCTCATGGTTTATCTGGTGGCCCTCACACGTCGCGCTTAAATCGGACGGCGGTCACGGCGATGGTGCGATTTTGGAGCGACGGGCCACCAGGCTGGAAGCTCGCGGCGACGCTCGATAGGTGGGGCGGGTTCGGGCTGCTCGCCTCCTACGAGGTCGAGCGGCGGCAGATCGGCGATCGCAACGTCGGCGCGTCGCGCTGCGCCTCGTTGGGGCGGCGGAAGTGGCGTGCGCAATGGCGGTCGGAATCCGCGATCGGACGCCGCCAGGCAGTGGGTGCACGAGAGCCTGGTGAGGGTGGCGGATGAGGAGCAGCGCGAGGCCAACGAGATGGTCGGGGCCGAGCTCGGCTATCGCTACGTCGCCTCGCCGGTGATCTGGCAGGAGCCAGGCGGGCCGGAGGCGCTCTATCGCTGCGACGAGCCGACGACATGGGCCGGCGCGCGGCTGCAACAGGTGTGGCTCGGCTACGGCCGTGCGTTGCAGGATCGCATGCCCTATGCGGGCGACACGCTGCTGCGGCTCGCCAGCACGAAGGCTGATACGAGCGGGCTCAAGGCGGCGATGAAGGCGATGGGCGCGCCGCTCACGACGCTGACGGTGGAGGACGAGATCGCGCGCGACAGCTACGGTTGCGATCTGTTGCTGCTCAGGCCCGACATGCTCGTGGCGTGGCGGGGTAACGCGGCGCCTGCCGATGCGGAGCATGTCGCCGGTGTCGGCACGGGGCAGCGGGCGTTGTTTTCGGTGGGGGTGGTCGGTTCGCCCTCAATTATCATCCATCTTCAATGCTTGGATGAAGGCTTCCTGCGGGATCTCGACGGAGCCGAACTCGCGCATCTTCTTCTTGCCCTTCTTCTGCTTCTCGAGAAGCTTGCGCTTGCGGGAGATGTCGCCACCGTAGCACTTGGCGATCACGTCCTTGCGCATCGCCTTGATCGTTTCGCGCGCGATCACCTTGCCGCCGATGGCAGCCTGGATCGGGATCTGGAACAGATGCTGCGGGATCAGGTCCTTCAGCTTCTCGCACATCGAGCGACCGCGGCTTTCCGCGCGGGTGCGATGCACGACCATCGACAACGCGTCGACCGGTTCTGAATTGACCAGCAGCGACAGCTTCACGAGGTCGCCTTCCTCGTACTTGTCGATATGGTAGTCGAACGAGGCATAGCCGCGCGACACGCTCTTCAGCCGATCGTAGAAGTCGAACACCACCTCGTTGAGCGGCAGATCGTAGACGACCATGGCGCGCGAGCCGGCGTAGGTCAGGTTCTTCTGCCGCCCGCGCCGGTCCTGGCAGAGCTTCAACACGGCGCCGAGATAGTCGTCCGGCACCAGGATCGTCGCCTCGATCCACGGCTCCTCGATATGGTCGATCTTGACAACGTCCGGCATGTCCGCGGGATTGTGCATGTCGTGCACCTCTCCGTTGGTCATGTGCATCTTGTAAATGACGCTCGGCGCGGTGGTGATGAGGTCGAGGTTGAATTCGCGCTCCAGCCGCTCGGTGATGATCTCGAGGTGGAGCAGGCCGAGGAAGCCGCAACGGAAGCCGAAGCCAAGGGCTGCGGACGTCTCCGTTTCAAATGAAAAGCTGGCGTCGTTGAGGCGCAATTTCGCCATTGCCTCGCGCAGGTCCTGGAAATCGGCGGCGTCGACGGGAAACAGGCCGCAGAACACCACGGGCTGAGCCGGCTTGAACCCTGGCAGCGCCTCCGCGGTCGTGTTCTTCTCGTCGATGATCGTATCGCCGACGCGGGTATCGGCGACCTGCTTGATGCCGGCCGTGAAAAAACCGACCTCGCCCGGGCCCAGTTCGTCCAGCATCTCCTGCTTGGGGCGAAATATACCGACCCGCTCGGCGGTGTAGCCGGCATCGGTCGACATCAGCTTGATGCGCTGGCCGCGCTTGAGCACGCCTTCCTTGATGCGGACGAGCACGACGACGCCGAGATAGGCATCGTACCAGCTGTCGATCAGCATGGCCTTGAGCGGCACGTTGCGCTCGCCCTTCGGCGGAGGAAGCTTCTCGACGATCGCCTCCAGGACGGCTGCGACGTTGAGGCCGGTCTTGGCAGAGACGCCGATCGCCTCGGAGGCGTCGATGCCGATCACATCCTCGATCTGCGCCTTGACGCGGTCGGCGTCGGCGGCAGGCAGGTCGATCTTGTTGAGGACAGGCAGGATCTCGAGGTTGTTGTCGAGGGCCTTGTAGACGTTGGCGAGCGTCTGGGCCTCCACGCCCTGGCTGGCGTCCACGACCAGGATCGCTCCCTCACAGGCTGCGAGGCTGCGGGAGACCTCGTAGGCGAAATCGACGTGGCCGGGCGTGTCCATCAAGTTGAGCTGATAGAGCTTGCCGTCCTTGGCCTTGTAGTCGAGGCGGACGGTCTGCGCCTTGATGGTGATACCGCGCTCGCGCTCGATGTCCATCGAGTCGAGGATCTGCTCCTTCATCTCGCGGTCGGTGACGTTGCCGCACAGCTGGATCAGCCGGTCGGACAAGGTCGACTTGCCGTGGTCGATGTGGGCGATTATCGCGAAATTGCGGATATTCGTTGGGTCGCTCATGCGCGGGGTGATAGCACCAGCCACGATGCCGAGAAAGAGCTATCGGCGGGCGCGATCGGCTTGGTTGTCCTATAGGGCGCGCTCCAGCAGACGAGGCCTTCTTCGCAGGGGACGCCCACCGGAGCGGCTGCTGCTATCGTGCGCGTGGCTTGGCGCGGGCCGTAGGCTTGGCCGAGGCGGGGTCCTCGGGCCATTCGTGCTTGGGATAGCGGCCGCGAAGATCGGCGCGGACGTCGCGCCAAGAGCCCCGCCAGAAGCCCGGCAAATCGCGGGTGACCTGGATCGGCCGGTGGGCTGGTGAGAGCAACTCGAAGGTCAGCGGGGTGCGCTTTCGGCCAATCGTGGGGTGCTCATCGAGGCCGAACAGCTCCTGGGCGCGGACCGACACCTGCGGGCCGCCGGGGCCGGCATAGTCGATGGCGAAGCGATTGCCGGTCGGTGCGACGAAGTGGGTTGGGGCCTCCGTATCGAGCCTGTCGCGGCCGTTGCCGGGCAGAAGCCGATCGAGTGCGAAGCCCAGCTCGTCCGGTGCAATGTGGGCCAAAGTCGTCTTGCCCGCGAGAAATGGAAGTAGCCAGTCGTCGGCGCAAGCGGCCAGCGCTTCCAGTGAGAGGTCAGGCCAAGCGTCGGGATCTTTGGCGCGAAGGAATGCAGCGCGATCGCGCAGTTGAGCGTGGGTTTTGCTCCAGGGTAGCCGGGATAGCCCCAATTCGACGATGCCATCGCAAAGTGCTTTCTCAGCGTCGTATCCGGGGGTGACCTTCCGGGGCTCAGCCGAAAGGACGATGGCACCCAGGCTTTTCACGCGGCGGCTTCGGACTTGGGTGGCTTGTGCATCGAAGGCCAGAACGTCATTCGTCTGGATGCGGTCGCCGGCAATCGCCTCGAGTTCTGGTGCCGGCAACTCGGCGGCCAGTGAAATGCGAGCGGCGGCGGCCG
>CAMAYR010000330.1 GCA_945862355.1 Devosia equisanguinis
GGAAACACAGTTCGCAGCGGCGAGGAATCCGCCATCACAATTTGCAAGGAAATCCACCGACAGGCGTGGAAATCCTGCAACTCGGCGCAGAGCTATCGGCGCGATCAGCTCGCAAAATCAATGCGCTGGAAAAACTTCACGGCCGACGATCTCGAAACAAAGCGTGCGGACCATGCCTGCGGAGTGCGGCGAAACGAGGACCGGCAAGCAGGAAGTGTCCCGACCTTCGCACGCGACCGGCATTAGGAATGGTCGGCGACGCGGAATGCAGGGGACACGACCCGCCGCCCGGATCCACCCGGAAGGGCAACGGGCAGGTCCGAAACCTGGGCAGCAACAGTCCGTGTGCTGCTACTCGGCGGCCATCATCGTTTGAGGCTCTTCGTCGGCGAGCATGCCCAGCGCGTGCAGGTAGGTGTCGAGAACGGCCTGCTCCTCGTCGCGGTCGGTCTTGCTCTTCTTGCGCAGCCGGATCACCTGCCGCAGCACCTTGACGTCGAAGCCCATGGCCTTGGCCTCGGCGAACTTGTCGCGGATGTCCTCGGCGAGGCCCTTCTTCTCTTCCTCGAGCCGCTCGACCTGCTCGATGAGCTGACGAAGCTGATTCTGTGTCGATGCCTGAAGTGTCGTCATCGGATACGATTTCTCCCACTACTACTTGAAGCTGTCGCACGGGGAGAGAAAACGCACTCCGGAACATGAGCTGAGCAATACGACAGCGTGTGACAGCCAGCCGACTACGATTTCGTGGCTGGATGCTCACACACTATGGGGGCCACGTGGCATCAGCAAGGACGCCATGTGGCAGCTTCATGAGTTATCCCCGCAACCCACCGGCGGTCGCGCCAACCAGTTACGCCTTTCCAGGCATCGAATACTTGTCGATCGGCGGCAGGCCATAGGCCTCCCATTCCTTGGCCACCCGCTCCATCATGTCGCGAGGAGGGAGCGACATGCCGGGATACTCCCACTTCTGCGTGGCATCGATCAGCGCCTTCGCGCCGCGTGCATCGGCATGAGCAACATCGGGCTCGAGCGAGGATGGATCGAGTTCCACCATCGCCGTGTCGGCAATAATGCGCATGTCCTTGTCGGGCCTGACGCGCCACGCCATCACCCAGTCGCGCATGAAGCCATCGCGGATGTCGATGTCGTCGTCGGCAATGACGAGCCACTTGAAGTAACTCATGCCCATGTAGCCCCAAATCGCCATCGCGACCTGATCGACGTGGCCGGAATACATCTTCTTGAGGCTCACCCAGCAGATCGAGGTGCAGCCGCCGGCCTCCAGCGCATGAACGTCGGCGATGCCGGGGATGTTCAGTGTCGTCTTGAGGTGCTTGAGGATGTTGCTTTCGAGCAGCGCCACTTTGAGCATGCTCGACTCCGACGGCGGAAACTGACTGATCACGCCGAGCATGATCGGGTCCTTGCGGTGCGTGATGCACTTCACCTTGAACACCGGGCCTGCGCGACCGCCTGTCATATGGCCCGTGAACTCGCCGAACGGGCCTTCAGGCTCCTCGTAGTCGGTCAGCACCTCGCCTTCGATCACGATCTCGGCAGTGGCGGGCACCTCCAGATCGACGGTCTCGCACTTCACGAGTTCGACGGCCTGGCCGCGAATACCGCCCGCGATCGCGAACTCGTCCTCGCCGTAGCGCGAGGGCGCGACGAGATACTGCACCGGATCGGCGCCGATGAAGATCGCGGCCGGCATGTGCTGGCCTCGGGCTTTCCACTTGGCGTGATGGATGGCGCCGCCGCGATCGGGCGCGCCGAACAGAATGCCGGTGGTGTCGCGGCTCTTAACCTGGCAGCGGCGGATGCCGACGTTACGCCGGCCTGTGTCGGGGTCCTTGGTCACCCACAGCGGCGTCATGTATGGGCCGGCGTCCTTCGTCGGCGTCCAGATCGAGATCGGCAGCTTACCCAGATCGATGTCTGCGCCGGTGATCTTGACCTCCTTGCAGGGGCCCGTCGACACGATCACGGGAGCTATCGGGTTCTCGAGCCCGGCAATCACCTTCTGGTGGATGCTTTCCGCCGTCGGCTCCGAGCCGATCGCGGATGCGATCATCTGCTTGGACGAGGCGATCACGCCGGCCACGACGCGACCGCCCGGAAATCCCTTGATATTGCGGAAGCCCACGCCGCAGCGCCGCTCCTCGGGCATCGCGCGGAAGATCATGCGGGCGATCGTGCCGATCTCCCAATCGTTATCCACCTCCTTATCGACCCAGCGGAACAGACCTTGCTGCTCTAGCGAGGCGAGATAGGAGCGCAGACTGTCGTAGGCCATCGGTGGGTCCTTCTTGGAATGGGATAAGGGGGCAGGCCAGCCAGGGCCGCCCCCGTCTTGGCGGTCTCGTCGGTGACAAGCAGTGAGCGCCACCGCAATCGATACATAATGAGCGCGATCAGCACCGTTCGGGAAGCCACCGATCACGCAGGGCAGATCCTACCGGCACGCCGAACGCTCGCCCGCGCCCGTCGACGCCGTCGGGTCGGCATGAAGATCTACCTGCGCACGGCCGCCACGCCAACCCTGCGCGCGCGATACTTCGAATCTCAGGCTCGACTGGAGGTCGAACCTGAGTTTACCCAGGATCAATCCGTGACGCGCACCTCGAGGGAGGACTGCGCGCTACGCTCCTCGGTGGGATCGATCCAGGCGTCGATGAGGCAGACCTTGCCGGCCTTCAACGCGGCCACGCCTTCCGCGATCGCAGCCGTCATGTCTTTGACGGTCTTGACCGGGCCGATGCCGATGCAGCCGTAGCTTCTGGCGAGCCTCGCGAACTCCAGGTCCGGCTCCGACATGCGCTGACCGATCCAGCGATTGGCCGGTTCGCGCTGCCGCTTGACCGCGACAGTCTCCTGGTGGAGCTCGTCGTTGAAGTAGGAGCGGTTGTTGTTGAGGACCACGAGCAGCGGGATCTTGTGGTGCGTCGCGCTCCACAACGCCGTCGAGCCCATCGCGAAGTCGCCGTCACCCAGGATGGCGATCGGCAGCCGGCCGAGCCGGGAAAGCGCCAGCGCGGCGCCGACCGAGATGCCGGGGCCAGAGCCGATGCCGCCGCCGCCGTCCTTGCCCATGTAGGCGAGCGGGTCCTTGAACGGGAACAGCTCGATCGGCCAGCCCCGCGCGAGCCCCGTGAAGCTCGCCTTGTCGGCATCATTGCCCAGCGCCTGCTTCAGCGCCTCCGCAACGTGGGTCAGATGCAACTGCTCGCGCTTCTTGTGGCTCTGCTCGAACGCCTTGCGCCACGGTGCCTTCGCGGGCCCAGCGCCGAGCGCTGAATTCAGGGCTGCCACCGTCTCCTCGGGGCAGGCGTTGATGCGAATGTCGACACCGGGCAACTCCTGGTAGTCCATGTGCGCGCCGGAATGGAGCATACTGTCGAGCGAGCAGTGGACGATCTTCGCCGTCACGTTGCCGTGAGCGTTGCCCTGTCGCACGGCACCGCCGAGATCGATCCAGTCGAGCGAGAGGATAAGGTCCGCGTCGCACACGACCTGGCGCGCGTCCTTGTCGAGCTGGTTGAAGGGTGGCACCACCTGGGCTGGATGCTGGGTGGGGAAGCTCGCCCCGCTCTTGAGGTCGGTCATGACCACCGCGCCGAGCCGCTCGACCAGCTTCACACGCGCATCCCACTGCGCCTGCTTGCGACCGCTGCGGCCGATCAGAACGAGCGGCTTTTTCGCCTTCGCGATGAGCGCAACGGTCTCCGCGAGGGACTGCGCACCGGGCGCTGGCGCCGGCGGCGGCGCGAAACGCGACAGGTCGGGA
>CAMAYR010000331.1 GCA_945862355.1 Devosia equisanguinis
CGCCAGCGTCGCAGTGCCAGCCGCCGGGGCGTGTCGCCCCCGCGAAGTGCGAAGCCTGCGCGCTTTCGCCCTTCTGCCACCGGCCACCCCGATCCAGCCACTTGCAAAGCAGCCAGCCGAACGGTGCGCAAAGTCACCGATTCAGGAAAATGCCATAGGCAGAGTTGCCTGATGTCGAGATCGTGGCATCGGAATTGATTTGGACAACCTCATCATTCGTCGTGATGTATACTGCCGGGTCGCTGCCACCGGTGATCGTCCCGGTGCATGTCACAAGGTAGGTGCCGGGCGTCGTGACCGTATCGATCGCGCACGGGCCGGAGGTCGCATCGGCGGTGCCAGAGCCCATCACCTGGGCCAGCGCGAGCACTGAAACAGAACCGAGAAGCCACGCGCAGCGTCGTGCGCGCTCGCCTGCGAGGTGAATTCGAGAAAGCTCCGCCCGGCCAGCACCAACCATGCCAGTCTCCCAATCGTTTGCGTCGAACTCCATCGAAAGGCGACGCAAATAAACCTGGTACGGAGGATCTGCCGGCTGAACTATGGAGAATTCCAGTAATGCTGTTCGGCTACGAATGGGTTAACGAGTAGAAATATTCCGCCGACGTTATACTCACCCCGTGACTTTCGTTGCGCAGCGGCCACAATGCGCCTGGACGCGGCTCGGCGGTTGCCAGCCGCCGCGGCGCTTCCCTTCGACGGCCGGCTCGATTATCACTCGGCCGCCGACCTCGCCCGCCAGAACGCGCCAAGCGCCCGGCGGCAGCCGGCCTGTCAACGAACCAGGCCCACCCATGACCGTGAAACTCCCGACGCCCAAGCCCGGCATACTCGACATCGAGGTCTATGTGCCCGGCGAGCACTCGCTGCCGGGCGGCGTCAAGCCGATCAAGCTGTCGTCGAACGAGACACCGCTCGGCCCCTCGCCCAAGGCCAAGACTGCCTACACGGCGGCGGCCGGCGAGCTCGAGCTCTACCCGGACGGCGGGGCGACGCCGCTGCGTCGGGCTATCGCAAGCGTCTACGGCCTCAATGCCGACTGCATCGTGTGCGGGGCGGGCTCGGACGACCTGCTGACACTGCTGGCGCGGGCTTATCTCGGGCCGGGCGACGAGGGCATCTACACGACGCATGGGTTCCTCGTCTATCCGATCGCGATCCAGGCCTGCGGGGCCAAGTGTGTGGTGGCGCCGGAGAAGAATTTCACCGCGGACGTCGACGCGATACTCGCCTGCGTGAGCCCCCGCACGAAAATGGTGTTCCTGGCCAACCCCAACAATCCGACCGGCACCTATGTGCCGTTCCAGGAGGTCCGCCGGCTGCGCGAGCGGCTGCCGTCCGACGTCGTCCTGGTGCTCGATGCGGCCTATGGCGAGTACGTGCGCCGCAACGACTACGAGATGGGGCTGGAGCTCGTCGCTACCACCGAGAACACGGTGATGACGCGGACGTTCTCCAAGATCCACGGGCTCGCCTCCCTGCGGCTCGGCTGGAGCTATGCCCCGGCGGCGATCACGGATGTACTGAACCGCATCCGCGGCCCGTTCAACGTGTCGGGGCCGGCGATCGCGGCCGGCGTGGCGGCCATCGAGGACCGCGAGCATGTCGAGCGCTCCATCGCGCACAACGAGCGCTGGCTCGAGTGGACGACGGGCGAGTTGGGCAAGCTCGGCCTGGAGGTGACGCCGTCGGTCGGCAACTTCGTCCTGATCCACTTCCCCAAGGGCGACGCCAGGAAAGGAGCCATCGCGGCCGATGCGTTCCTCAAGTCGCGCGGCGTCATCGTGCGCCGGGTCGCCGGTTACGGGCTGCCCGACGCGCTGCGCATGACGATCGGCACGGAGAGCGACAACCGCACGGTCGTGGCTGCGCTGGCCGATTTCCAGAAGCAGGCGACGTGATGACCAGCGCGAATGCAAGTGGTAGCGGCCCGATGTTCAAGCGCGTGGCGCTGATCGGGATGGGGCTGATCGGCTCCTCGATCAGCCATGCGCTGCGGCGGGGCGGACTGGCGGGCGAGATCGTGGGCCATGCCCGCACTGCGGAGACGCGGGCGACGGCGCTGCGGCTGGGGCTCGTCACGGCGGCCTATCGCAGCGCGACGAAGGCGGTGGTCGGAGCGGACCTCGTGATCCTGTGCTCGCCGGTCGGCGTCTATGGCGCGATCGCTGCCGAGATTGGACCGCATCTGGCAGGCGGGGCAATCGTCACGGACGTCGGCTCGGTCAAGGCGGCGGTGGTGCGCGATGTCGCCCCGCACATGCCCGCGGGCGTACATTTCGTGCCGGGGCATCCGATCGCGGGAACGGAGTACTCGGGCCCGGAGTCGGGCTTCGCCACGCTGTTCGACAACCGCTGGTGCGTGCTGACGCCGCCGACGGGCACCGATCAGGCCGCTGTCCAGCGCCTGCGCGCGCTTTGGGAGGCGATGGGCTCCAACGTCGAGGTGATGAGCCCGGAGCACCACGACCTCGTGCTCGCCATCACCAGCCATGTGCCGCATCTGATCGCGTTCAACATCGTCAACACGGCCGCCCACCTGGAGCGCGTCACCGACAGCGAGGTGATCAAGTTCTCCGCCGGCGGCTTCCGCGACTTCACGCGCATCGCTGCATCCGATCCGACGATGTGGCGCGACGTGTTCTTGAACAATCGGGAGGCCGTGATCGAGATGCTCGGCCGCTTCGCGGAGGACCTCGCACACCTGCAGCGTGCCATCCGCTTCGGCGAGGGCGAGACGCTCTATCGGCAGTTCAGCGAGGCGCGCGAGATCCGCAAAGGCGTCATCCAGGCCGGCCAGGATACCGCCGCGCCAAACTTCGGCCGCGCCGACGGCCCAGCCGTCACGGGCGCTCCGACAAGCGTCGAGCCGAAGAGGTAGAACCGTGGCGGCATCCGACGGCATCGACCCGGGCAAGCGCCCATTGTGGATCTTCGGGTACGGCTCGTTGATGTGGAGGCCGGGCTTCGAGTTCGAGGAGGCCGTGGCCGGTCGCGTCGAGGGGTGGCGGCGGGGCTTCTACATCTACTCGACGCACCATCGCGGCACCCATGCCCGCCCCGGCCTCGTTCTGGCGTTGGACCGGGGTGGCACATGCACCGGCATCGCCTTTCGCGTGGCGACATATCGGGTCGCAGAGACGCTCGCCTATCTGCGTGAGCGCGAGCAGATCAACGGGGTCTATCGCGAGCAGCGGATGGCAGTACGCCTCGATGACGGCTCCCACCGGCACGTGGAAGCGATCGCCTACGTGGCCGAGCGGCGCCATCCGAGCTATGCGGGGCGCCTTCCGCTGTCGACGCAGGCCCGTCTCATCCGCGCGGCTGCGGGCGTCTCCGGACCTAATTTACACTATCTCATCAATACGCTGCGCCACCTGGATACCCTTGGCGTACAGGAGCACGAGTTGTCGCGACTGATGGCCGTGGCGGGGCCTCATCTTGCGCGAAAGGCGGCCGGGCACGATCTGCACCGAACGACACGATCGCTCATCCCGCACTGCCTCGCGGCACGCACGAAGGTGCCGCTGATGCGGAAGGGCGACCGGCGGCGCTTCATCCACCGCATGCAGATGGCCGTTTGGACAGCGCCTTAGCCAACGCCCGGGCTGGCTCGATCAGGCCGAAAGTCGCGGCCTCAGGTCTGGCTGACATGATGGCATGTGACAGTATATCATCACGCACTCCCGCGCGCCCCATTTGTCCGGAGTATCGAGCATGAAGGTTCTCGTGACCGGCGCGAACGGCCATCTCGGCACAAACCTGATCAGTGAACTCATCGCGG
>CAMAYR010000332.1 GCA_945862355.1 Devosia equisanguinis
CACGATCTCGAAGCTTCGCATCCCATCACCTGCCGAGTGAGCCGCCCTCGACAAGAGAAATAGCTGATTCGCAAACCAACCCAGACCCTTACGCCATCACCACCGGATCGGAGTTACGGAAGCAGGACAATGTCCAAGAACGCACAGAGGGAATAAAGAATGCGCCTGATCATTGCTGCAATTGCGCTTGTCGCTACGCTCACTGCAACTCACGCTCAGCAACTCACCGTGCGAGAGAGCAAATTCAGCGTGAAGGAGACACTCGACCGGCTCGCAACCGAGCTCGGCAAGCGCGGCATGAAGGTGGCCGCTCGTGTCGATCACGCCGCCGGCGCAAAAGCTGTCGGCATGGATATGCCGGCCACCGAGGTCGTGATGTTCGGCAATCCGAAGCTCGGCACGCCGCTCATGCTTTCTGCTCCGGCCATCGGCATCGAACTACCGATGAAAATGATCGCCTGGCAAGACAAAGCCGGCAAAGTCTGGATCGGCTATGCTCCGCCGAGCGCGCTCAAGGAGCGCTATCGGATTACCGATCGAGATGAGCTGTTCAAGACGATGACAGGCGCGCTCGATTCGCTGGCGAAAGCTGCTAGCGGTCAATGATGCCAACCTGAACCCCAGCCGATCGGAACGAGGAGCCGGCTAGCGCAAGGCCCTGCTCGACCGCAAACAGGCATAAAGACACGTTTGGATGCCTCAAACTGATCGGCTGACCGTCAAAGCGTGTGTGTTCGATGCCCACGGCACGCTATTCGACTTCGCGTCGGCTGCCACCCAGTGCAGCCGGCTCGAGCCCTTTGAGGCCTCGCTGCATGTGAGCGCACCAAGGCCGATCAGTGCAAGCCGACAGGAGATCATGGTCATTGTCCCTTCATGGTCATTGTCCCTTGATGTCGAGCGTGGAGATTTGAACTGCGGGGAGACACCTCGACAAGCCCACTCTCGGCACGATTTTCGATACCCGCTTTGGCGCGGCACAATCAAATAGCAAACAGTGCCGAACAGGATGAGACGAGACGGCAAGGTCCGAGAGCGTGGCGCAGGCAGCGAACACTCTTAGAGCATTGGCGCGGCCGGGAATGTGCTTCGTGCCGTTCCAAACTGCACAGCAGCAAGCAGCACTCCTGCTACATCGCTCGTGCGATTCCAGTCGTCCGAAAGCGAGCACAGCAGCTCGCAACTCTTCGCCCGCATCTTGCTGGGAACGACCTCCTGGCAGTGACCCGCGTCGATAGTTTCAAGTCGCTACGCCGCACCGGGCACGAAGCCGACGAAGGGAGGCTTACGCCCGCACAGATGAGTCGAGCGATGCAGCAGCTTTTCGATCAGTTCGCCATACGATCAACTCGCGACATTGCAAGGGTAGTCCTCCCGGGTATATTCTCCGCTCGTGTCCGTGCGATCGTCAGCATAAATTCGAAAAATATAAAACAGACGTCATCAGGGAAGAAGCGTCGTGAAAACCTTTCCAATCGCTGCCTGTGCTGCATGCGCTGGTGTACTCATTGCCGGGACCGCCATCGTTCAGGTCAAGGCTGGACCGGAGCTGGTGAAGTTTCCTGCCGGCTACAGCAGCGCGGTGAGGTACGGCGTCGTCAGCAATCCAAAGAACAAGCTGTATCGCGAACTATACACCACCAAAGCCGCGGTCGATGCTGTGAAGGCCGGCAAGCCCATACCGAGCGGGACATGGGTCGTGATGAAGAGTTTCAAGTCGAAGCTCGACGCCAGCGGCGCGCCGCTGAAAGGGGCTGACGGCCACTTCGTCAAGGACGAGCTTTCCGCCTATGCGGTCATGGAAAGGCGCGCAGGCTGGGGCAAGGAATATCCAGATAACCTGAGAAACGGAGAGTGGGAGTACCAGGCCTTCACACCGGCAAGGGCCGTGAACAGCAAGGCGAATATCAAGGGCTGCTTCGAGTGCCACAAACCGAAGGATGCCGACGACTACCTGTTTTCACTGGGTATGATGAGATCGCACAAGTAGCCAGCAACCAGCGATCGGCCGCAGTAGCCCGCGTCCGCATCACGGACGGCGAGCGCGAAATTGGGGACAGCCACCAGTTTCCCCATAGATCCGGCCTGCAATAAGAACTCTTCGGGAAATGGTGTCTGTCCCCATTTCTCCGTCGTCCCCATTTCTCCCTGTAGCGAGTGATGCCATGTCCAAGCCGCCTTTCCGGGCCGATCACGTCGGCAGTCTTCTGCGTCCCGCCGCACTGAAGGAGGCGCGTGCGCAATTCGCGGCGGGCAAGATCGATGCTGGAGCGCTGAAAGCCGTCGAGGATCGCGAGATCGATCGCATCGTCGCCAAGCAGGAGGAGGTTGGGCTCGAGTCGTGCACTGATGGCGAGTTCCGCCGCTCGTGGTGGCATCTTGACTTTCTTTGGGGTCTCGACTGCGTGGAGAAGCTCGATCTCGGCGAAGGCGTCAGCTTCTCGGGCATGAAGACCCGGGCAGAAGGGGTGCAGGTAACCGGCAGGATCGGGTTCAGCTCGCATCTCCACGTCGAGCATTTCAAGTATCTGGCGGCCCGCACCAAGGCGACGGCCAAGGTCACAATTCCAGCGCCGTCGGCGATCTACGGCCGGCCGACGACGATACCGATCGACAAGGCGATCTACCCAACGCTCGAGGGTATGTTCGACGATCTCGGACAAGCCTACGCCAAGGCGGTGCGGGCGTTCGCCGATGCGGGCTGCCGCTATCTGCAGCTCGACGAAGTTTTCATCGCGATGCTGTGCGACGAGAACTATCGCCAGCAGATGCGCGACCGAGGCGATGATCCCGACAGGCTCGGCGTGATCTACGGCGATCTCATAAACATGGCGATGTCCGACATCCCGGCCGATATGACGATCACCATGCACTTGTGCCGCGGCAACTACCGCTCCACATGGCAGGGGCAAGGCGGCTACGAGAAGGTGCAGGAGATCCTTTTCAACCGCATCAACGTGCACGGCTATTTCATGGAGTACGACTCCGAACGCGCAGGCGGATTCGAGCCCTTGCGCCTGCTGCCGAAGAACAAGAAGGTCGTGCTCGGGCTGGTGACGACCAAGACCGGTGAGCTCGAGGGCAAGGACGTCATCAAGCGGCGGATCGAGGAAGCGGCCAGGCATGCACCGCTCGACCAGCTTTGCCTTTCCGGCCAGTGCGGCTTCGCCTCCACCGAGGAGGGTAACACGCTCGCGGAGGAAGAGCAGTGGGCCAAGCTCAGGATGATCGTCGATGTGTCGAAGGAGGTGTGGGGTAGCGCGTGATCGGGCTGAAGCTGGAATAGGCAGGCAACCACTATCGCACCAGCCGCACCATCGTCTCCTTCACGGTGACGGCGATGGCCTGGAAACTCGCCATCAGGCCGCCGCCCAGATCCTTGGCGTCATAGAAGCTGCTGGGGCTCGCGCAGTTTTGCAGCAGATCTAGGGTGTGTGCGTCGTTGAGGTCGTATCCCACAGTGAAGACCTGAATCCCCCTGTCTTTCAGCCCCGAGCAAGTCCGCAGAAGATTGGCCTCGGCGTCGGCTTGCGTCTGGCTGCCTGACGCGCCCCAACCTGGTGCGGTCTGCATTCCGTCCGTCATCAAAACGAATACCTTAGCGAGTCGGCCGTGAAGTTTTTCCAGCGCATTGATTTTGCGAGCTGATCGCGCCGATAGCTCTGCGCCGAGTTGCAGGATTTCCACGCCTGTCGGTGGATTTCCTTGCAAATTGTGATGGCGGATTCCTCGCCGCTGCGAA
>CAMAYR010000333.1 GCA_945862355.1 Devosia equisanguinis
CGGCTCGAGATCGGCTTCGGACGCGGCGCTTCCAACATCGAGCTCGCCTATCTCGGCCACGCGCCAGCCGACGCGGACACGACTTTTCGCGAAGGCTTGGAGATCGTGCTGCAGGCCCTCTCGCGCGACCGCATCGACTTCCGCGGCGAGCGCTTCCGCTTCGAGAACGTGCCCAATCACCTGCGCGCCTTGCAGCAACCCCATCCCCCGCTGTGGTATGGTCTGCACTCACTGCCGAGCGCTGAACGCGTCGCGAGGCAGGGCTGGAACGTCGTCTGCAACGAGCGGCCATCTGCCTCCAGCGCACTGCTGCGGCGCTATCGCGAGGTCTGGCGGGACACGCGCGGTCCCAACGCAGCCCTGCCCCGCCTGGGGCTGGCCCGCCACATCGTCGTCGCCGAGACCGACGAGAAGGCGCTCGCCATCGCGCGCCGCGCATATCAGGTCTGGCTCGAAAGCTTCCTGTGGCTGTTCAAGCTGCATGGCCAGGCGCCGACCCATTGGGAGCAGTCGCGCACCTTCGACATCCTGCGCGACACGGAGGAGCGCGGCATCGCAGGCAACCCCGCAACCGTGACGGAATGGCTCACACGGCACATCGAGGAGACCGGCGCCAACACGATCGTCGGCCAGCATCAGTTCGGCGATATGACGCTCGCCGAGACACTGGCCTCGCTCGAGCTTTTTGCCGGCGAGGTGATGCCGGCCTTGCGCAAGCGCTTCGCGTAGGTTGGAAGTCTACGGCCACCGCCACGCGAGCAAGCCACGAACCCACTCCGGCACGGGAAGGCTCGCCGCCACCAGATCCGCCGGCAGCACGATCAGCACCGCGCCCGCCAGCGAGATCAACGTGCCCACGATCACGTTGCGGTCGAACACCTCGTGGTCGCGCGTCAAAATCCACGAGAAGTAAATGCGGAACAGCGTCTGCAAGCGGATGATCGGCGCGAACACGACGACCGGCACCAGCGCGAGCGCTGGATAACGCAGCATCTGGCTCACGCACACGAGCACGCCGGCGAACACGAACCAGCGCCGTGATTCCCCCTTCAGCGCCAGCGCATGGCCGAGCTTGCCGCTGCCGAGAACCCAGATGGCGACAACCGCCGTCGCCGCCGCATAGGATACGAGCCCGGCAGCGAACGTCGAGCCGAACCCGATGCTCTCGAAGCCGCTGCGCACGAGAATGGGGCTTACCCCGTATCCGAAGATCGAAAGGAACGCCCAGGTATAGCCCTCCCGATAGCGAGGCTGGAACTTGTGCCCCGGCGCCGCTTCGACTTTCTCCCCGCCGGCAGCCGCCGCCGCCCGCCGCTTCTCGATCCGCGATGCAATGGCCGGCCCAGCCAGTAGGAGCGCGATGGCGATGAGCGAGATCGGCGTCAGCCGCTCGCCCAGGAATGTGAGCGCCAGCGCCAGCGTAACGAGGATCTCCCACTGCTGGATCGGGCTTGCGAGGTTCGTGCCGATCGCCGCGATCGCCCGATAGTTGCAGTAGCGCCCGAGCACGAAGTGCGCGATGCCAGCAAGCGCAAAGCACATCAGCGCCCATGGCGGGAAGCTCGCGATCGCGCCGAGTGAGTCCGTGATGAGTGCGGCGATAAAAAACAGCACCATCCCGATGGGCACGGTCAGCGCCATGCCCTGCATCACCGTTCCGCCCAGAACGCCACGCCGCGTCGCCGCGTTGTTGAGGCCGAACAGCGCAGCCGATAGCAAAGCCAGAAATGCACCCAGCATGAAGCGTCAGCCTCCCTCGATCACCGTCTTATACCCTCGAGCGAAAGTTTCGACCCACTACATGGGTCTTCACTTTCGCTGCGGCGCTTGCGCCGGGCCGCAGTCGCGACCTCGCCGAGCGGACAGAGAAACAAGTCACGACTTCCGCTCGGCGGTATTACGTCACCATAGGCCCGCCGTCGCCCCCAGAGCCAGCGTCTCCCTCGGCCATGCAGACCTTTGCCCGTCAGGTCCCCCCGGCATTGCAAAAAGCCGAATGATCGCGCAAGAACAGCCTGGACGCCTAGGCGTGCAACCAACGAGGATCCGACGTGGCTGAATTCCTTTCCCTGGCCGAAGCGATCAAGGCGAATGTGAAAAGCGGCGACACGCTGGCGCTGGAAGGCTTCACTCATCTGATCCCCTACGCCGCGGGCCACGAGATCATCCGCCAGGGCATCACCGACCTCACCGTCATCCGCATGACGCCCGATCTGATCTACGACCAGATGGTCGGCATGGGCCTCGTCAGGAAAATGGTCTTCTCTTGGACCGGAAACCCCGGCGTCGGCTCGCTCCATCGCGTGCGTGACGCCTACGAGAAGGGCCATCCCCGTCCGCTCGAGATCGAGGAGCACTCGCACGCCGCGATGGCCAACGCTTACGAGGCTGGAGCTGCCGGCCTCCCGTGCGCGATCTTCCGCGGCTACATCGGTGTCGATCTACCGAAGGTGAACCCCAACATCCGTTTCATCGAATGCCCGTTCACCGGCGAGCGACTGGCAGCCGTTCCCGCTCATCGTCCCGACGTCGCGGTCGTGCATGGCCTGCGCGCCGACAAAAAAGGCAACGTGCTGTTCGAAGGCATCGTCGGCGTACAGAAGGAGGCGGTCCTGGCGTCACAACGCGCAGTTGTGACAGTGGAGGAGATCGTCGACGACTTCGGCCCTCGCAACGCAAACGCCGTGATCCTCCCATCCTGGACGATCTCTGCCATCGCCGTGGTGCCCGGCGGCGCCTTCCCGAGCTACGCGCACGGCTACTACAAGCGCAACAACAAGTTCTACATCGACTGGGACGAGATCTCCCGCGAGCGTGACACGTTCCTCGAGTGGATGGACGAGAACGTCTTGAATCAAGGCCCCGATGCCTTCGCGATCCACGCGCGCAAGGCCCGCCCGGCCTGAGCAGGGCAAGCATCGCCAGCCCTTAGATCCGGCTCTCGACCCAATCGACGATAGCGCCGGCATCCATCACACCCGAAGCACGACCGGTCTCGCGTCCGCCCGCGAACAGGATCAGCGTCGGAATGCTGCGAATACCGAGCCGGCCAGCCGCGTCCTGCTCGGCCTCCGTGTCGAGCTTTGCAAGCCGCGCCCTGGTGCCGAGCATCGCTGCCGCAGCCTCGAACTTCGGCGCCATCGCCCGGCAGGGCCCGCACCACGCCGCCCAGCAGTCGACGAGCAACGGCACGCCGTCCCTGGCGATATGCCGCTCCAGCGAAGGACCGTCGAGGTCGAACGGCTTGCCCGCGAACAGTGGCATCCGGCATTGTCCGCACACTGGCCGGTCGGCCAGGCGATGAGCCGGCACGCGGTTTTCGACGCCGCAGAGGGCACAACAGATGAACTGGCTCCGTCATCACAGTCCTCCTTCACGATGGCCGCGCCGGCTCGAGCTTGGCCTTCAACCGGCCGGCGCCGAGGGCGCACTCTGGGCCGCCGGCGCTTCGCCCGGCCATCCGCGTCCGTCGTCGCGCAGCACGATATAGATCGCCGGAATGACGACCACCGTGAGCAACGTCGACGACACCAGACCGAACAGCAGCGAGATGGCCAGCCCCTGGAAGATCGGGTCGAACAGGATAACCGCCGCCCCGATCATGGCGGCGAGCGCCGTCAGCAGAATGGGCTTGAAGCGAATGGCACCCGCCTCGAGCAGCACCTGCCGCAGCGGCGTATCCTCGTCCCTCCGCTGGCGTATGAAATCGACAAGGAGGAT
>CAMAYR010000334.1 GCA_945862355.1 Devosia equisanguinis
CCAAGGTTCTCCCCATTCGCACCGTCTAATGCGCAAAGTCGAGACCTCGCGGCGGACGGATGCAGGTGGCAAGAGACATCGCAAGCCATGAAGCGACGGCGGCACCAACCAGGGCCGACGACGCGACGTTGGCGCTGGCAGCCGCCGCCGGCGACGCAACAGCGTTCAGCGCGCTGATAGAGCGCCACTACGACAGCTTCCATCGGCTGGCGTGGCGGTGGTGCGGCAACTCCGGCGATGCCGAGGACATCGCGCAGGACGTCTGTGTAAAGATCGCGCATGCGATCCGCGGCTGGCGCGGTGAGGCGGCGTTCACGACCTGGGCGACGCGGATCGTCTACACGACGTCGATGGACAGATTGCGAAGCCGCCAAAGGTTGCGGCTCGTCGAGCCGTCCAGCATGGCAGCATTCGTCGAGACTTCGGGCGACCCGCGGCGCGAGGTAGATGCGGAGCAACGGCTGCTCGATGGCGAGTTGTGGGACGAGGTGCGCCGTCTGCCAGGCCAGCAGCGCGACGCCATCCTCCTCGTCTACGCCGAGGACATGAGCCACGCGGAGGCTGCAAGCGTCATGGGCTGCACCGAGAAGACCGTATCATGGCATCTGCACGAAGCACGCAAGCGCCTGAAATCGCGGCTGGGAGCTGTGGGTTGAAATGAACGACCACGACATCGAGCAACTGAAGCATCTGTCCGCGCCGCCGCCTCGGCCGGAAGCGAAGGCCCGCGCACTGGCCGCCGCTCGCGCAGCTTTCGATGCTGCCGGCCAACTCGATTCCACTCGCCTCGACGACACCGGTAAATCTCTGAAAGCCGCCCAAGGATACGCGGTCGCCGCCCGTCACACGCACGCATCTCCCAACACGAGGAGGAATTGGATGCGTGCTTCCCATACCTATGCGCTGGCAGCTTCTGTCGCTGCCCTGTGCATCGCCGCTCCGGCAGCGTTCCATCTGCTGCGCAACGAGCCTGGATTTTCCGTCTCCCAGAGCCCGACCGCCAAGCCCGTCGAGCAGCGCAATCCTGCGAGCAGCGAAGGCGCGACGGCTCCTGTGACTTTGAAAGCGAAAGAGGCTGCCGAGCAGACGCTGCGCAAGGTCGACGTCGCAGAGCTTGCCGCCCGAAGGCAAGCAGCCGAGCCGGGCCGAACCAGTGCCTCGACAGAGAACTCCAGGCGACGCGATGAGAAGGCGATTGCCGACGAAGCCCGGCCGCGTATCGTTGGGCGTGCTGTTCCAACGCCATCGGTCGACTATCGCCTCTACGCGGCGCCGCCCGTCATGACCACGCCGGCCGCACCGAGAACCGCCGGCGTGATGCGGTCCGAAGCTTCGCGACTGGGCGGCCATATCGCCCTGTTGCCCCCGCCGCGTCCCGCCGAGCCAGTGGCCCGCGCGAACATCGACCAAGGCCGAGACCGCTTCGAGGCCAAGGAGACGAACCCGGTCAAGACGGTGGCGACCGATCCCGTCTCGACGTTCTCCATCGACGTCGATACCGCGTCTTATTCCTTCGTGCGGCGCTCGCTCAACCTGGGTTACCTGCCGCCGAAAGACGCCGTCCGCGTCGAGGAGATGGTCAACTATTTTCCCTACGACTACGCCAAGCCGGACAACGCAGCCGAGCCGTTCCGGGCGAACGTGCAGGTGTTCCCGTCGCCCTGGAAGGCGGGTAACCAACTCGTCCACATCGGGCTCGAGGGTTACGACATCCAGAGCGCCGAGCGGCCACGCGCGAACCTCGTGCTGCTGGTCGACGTGTCTGGCTCGATGGGTCCGCAGGATCGACTGCCGCTGGTAAAGAACGCATTCCGGATGCTGGTCGATACGTTGAAGCCGGACGATACGATCTCGATCGTCACGTATGCGTCGGGCTCGGACGTTCGTTTGCAGCCGACGAGGATCGCGGAGAAGGCGAAGATCCTCTCGGCAATCGACAGCCTGCGTGCGGGTGGCTCGACGCATGGCGCGGCCGGCATCACCGATGCCTACAAACTGGCGGAGACGAGCTTCGACAAGGCAGCCGTAAACCGCGTGATCCTTGCAACCGACGGCGACTGGAACGTCGGCATCACCAACCGCGAGGAGTTGAAGGGCTTTGTCGAGCGAAAGCGCCAGACCGGCATTTATCTGTCGATCCTCGGCGTCGGCATGGGTAATCACAACGACGCGCTCATGCAGACCCTCGCGCAGAACGGCAACGGCGCCGCCGCCTACATCGATACGCTCAACGAGGCGCGCAAGGTGCTCGTCGACGAGGCGTCGTCGACGCTGTTCCCGATCGCTCGCGATGTGAAGATCCAGCTCGAGTTCAACCCCGCACGCGTCTTACAATACCGCCTCATCGGCTACGAGACGCGCATGTTGCGTCGCGAGGACTTCAACAACGACAAGGTCGATGCGGGCGACGTCGGCTCCGGTCATTCCGTCACGGCGATCTTCGAGATCACCCCGGTCGGGGCGCCGAAGCTGGCCGACGATCTGCGCTACCAGCCACAACCAGCAACCGCGGCGGCGTCGGTTGAAGCAACCGGAGACAAGCAGGCCGAGCTCGGCTTCCTGAAGCTGCGCTACAAGCTGCCGAAGGAGGAGGCGAGCCGGCTGGCGACGTTTGCCGTCGGCCCCGACGAGACGCGCGCCACGATCAAGGAAGCCTCGAGCGAAGCGCGCTTCTCAACCGCCGTCGCCGCTTTCGGGCAGCTCCTGAAGGGCTCACCTCATGTGCAGGACTACACCTGGGACGACGTGATCGCGCTGGCGAACGGCGCCAAGGGCGAGGACCCGTTCGGCTACCGCGCCGAATTCGTCAATCTCGTTCGCCTCGCCAAGTCCGCCAGCGCCACCGTCGCCCCGCGATGATCGATGCCGCCCGGCACGGTCTCTTGACGCAAGACTTCAGCCCCTGCGCAATCGTCCGCTGCCGAGCGGCAGCGGACACTTACCCCGCCCGTTCCGGCGAAAAGACCCACAAGAGACATCGCACGCGCGCCTCCCCCTCGCCCCGTCCTTCACGGGGAGAGGGTCGGGGTGAGGGGTGGCAAACTGCGCAACGACTTGACCCCGCGATGTCCGCTGCCCCCTCAAGACCGTTTTCGTTCCGCCGCTGCCGCGATCTCGGCAAGGGGCCATGAGCTGCCGAAGTTGTTACGATAACTGAGCAATGCACTCCGAAACATACAACGAACAAATTTTAACGTCAGCACCCGTCGCCTTGCAACTGTGGAGAACGGCTTGCGACACCTCAAATTGCTCTCCGAACTTCTCTAAAGTCGCAGACGCATGAGTTGGGGCCTGAATTTGTTGCGGTGAACAATGGGAGTTTCGATGGAAATCGTGCGAAACCTCCAGCGGGGGCTGGGCATTCTCCCTCGTGATGAGGCGGCGTACCAGGTTGCAATGCTAGTTGCTGAACGCAGATATTTGGTGCTTCATTATTTTAATGGTGACATCAAGGAGTATCGCGACAATTTGTACTCGCTACATTATAAATTTTGCTATCTGCTCGCGGCGCGAGATCGCAGATGGAACCAAGGGCCATCGCTCACACACTACAACCTGAATCGGTGACTTTGCGCACCGTTCGGCTGGCTGCTTTGCAAGTGGCTGGATCGGGGTGGCCGGTGGCAGAAGGGCGAAAGCGCGCAGGCTTCGCACTTCGCGGGGGCGACACGCCCCGGCGGCTGGCACTGCGACGCTGGC
>CAMAYR010000335.1 GCA_945862355.1 Devosia equisanguinis
TAGCGAACCTTCAAATAGTCGTCCACGTCGAACATCCCCCGCCCTCGGCCGAACGCGGCACAGGGCTTCCAGTTGCCGGACTTTTACTCCGGCGCAACCGACCGACTCGGTTGCCTCACTGAGGGATTTTGTCTCCGGCGCTTACACCCTGCTGAGCGCTCTGCTCGGCACCGCTGTCGGCGCCATGTTACTGATCATCGTCGGGCTCGGACTGCTGGCGTCGACCTCGTTCGTGCTGGTCGACGCCGACAAGGTCGGCCACATGAAGCGCATCTACGGTTACAAGGAGCTGCCGCCCGGGCGCATTCTCGCCCTCGACGGCCAGAAGGGACCACAAGCCCAGATCCTCGGCCCCGGCTTCCACTTCATCCCGCTCGTCCAGGTGCTCTACAAGATCGAGTCCTTCAACCTCGTGAAGGTGCCGGAAGGCTACTACGGCGAGATCGTCGCGGTCGACGGGCTGCCAATGCCGGACGGCATGTATATCGCGCCGCAGATCCCCGACAAGGATCTGGCGGCAATGCTGCAGGCGGAGACCTTCCTCACCCGCGGTGGCTATCGTGGTCCGCAAGAGACCGTTCTGAAGCCCGGCGAGTACCGCCTCAACCGCTATCTTTTCCAAGTGAGGGTCGACAAGTCCACGTCTGCGACCGTCATCCCTGCCGGCCACGTCGGTGTCGTCAAGAGCAACGTGTTCAAGCCCGGCACCCAGTGCATCGAGCAGGAGGTGAAAGCAGCCGACGGCGCCATCGAAGGCGCACTCTCGGTTCCGCTCGTTCCGCCGGGTTGCGTCGGCATCTGGAAGGATCCCATTCTGCCGGGCGCTTACTACCTCAACCGCAAGGCCTACGAGGTGTCTCTCGTCGACACCCGGGTGAAGACCTGGGAGTACAAGGGCGGCTTCACCAAGCGCATCATCGATCTGTCGGTCGACCAGCAGGGAAACATCCGCCAGGTCGAGCGCACGGAGCAGCAGAGCGTGCCCAAGGAGGCCGCCGACCGGGCGGTATTCGTCAAGGTCGAAGGTTGGGACATCCCGCAGGAATTGCGCGTTCTCGTCCAGGTCAATCCGAAGAACGCGCCCATCGTGGTCGGCGCCGTCGGCGGGCTCGCGGAGATCGAGGATCGCATCCTGACCCCCGTGATCCGCTCCATCGTGAGAAGCGTCGCGGGCTCGGAGATCGAGCTTCCCGATCCAAAGGACCCCACACGGCGCATCCGCCGCCCGACCCGCGTGCTCGATCTGATCGACAACCGCGATGCCCTGGAGCAGACCATCGAGGCGGCGGTCAAGCGCGAAGGCCGCAAGGCGGGCGTCGACATCCAGGAGATCAGGCTCGGCGAGCCTGCGATCCCGCCCGAGTTGCTGGTGTCGCGCCTGCGCGAGCAATTGGCCGAGCAGCTCACGAAGGCCTACGAGCGCGAGAGCGCGGCCCAGTCGAAGCGCATCGAGACCGAGCAGGCTCGCGCCACGGCCAACGAGCAGCCCCGCCTCGTCGAGGCGCAGATCGCCGTTCAAGTTGCCGGACAGCGCGAGAAAGAGCGCGCCACGTTGGGTCGCGCCGAGCGCCAGTTCCTCGAGGAGCTGGCCCGCGGTCAGCAAGCCCAGGCCCTGGTTCTCGGCCAGGACCGCGTCGCCATGCTCCAAGCGCTCGAGAAGTTGCTGGCGACGCTCGAGAAGAAGCCGGAGCTTGTCGGTCTCGTCGGCCGGCTGGTGCCGCACACGGTCGTGGGATCAGGTGGCAGCGAGGGCCTCGCGGGCGCCGCAGCGATCCTCGGCGGCGTGCTGGGACAGCCGACAGCGGCGGCGGCGGGACAAGGCCAACCATCAGTCCCGGGCCGCCGCTGAGCACACCTAACCGTTGCGATCGCTGCCGAACGTGAACGCGGCCGACGAGGGATCGGTCTTGCCTCCATCGCGCTCGGGCACCGCGCGCCCGGGAGCCGAGGCCTCCGCGTCGAAGCGGCGAACGAACCGCGCTATCCGCGGCGCGATCTCCCGACGGAAGCGCGAGCCGTTGAAGATGCCGTAGTGGCCGACGTCCGGGCATTCGAAGTGTGTCTTGCGCGCGCTCGCGATGCCCCGGCACAGGTCCTGGGCCGCCGCGCATTGGCCGATGCCGGTGATGTCGTCGTTCTCGCCCTCGACCGTCATCAGTCCCGGACTGACGATCCGGCCGAGATCGACCAGCGCACCGCGATGCTCGAACAGCCCGCGCGGCAGCAGGTGGCGCACGAACACGCTCTCTATCGTCTGGAGATAGAACTCCGACGTGAGATCCATCACGGCCAGGTAGATATCGTAGAACGAGCGATGCTTCTCTGCGCTGTCTCCATCACCCTCGACCAGATGATAAAACAGATCCTTGTGGGCGAGCAGGTGCCGATCGAGGTTCATCGTCATGAAGCCGGTGAGCTGCAGGAACCCCGGGTAGACCTGCCGCCCCAGCCCCGAGTTCGGCCAAGGCACGGTGGTGATGACATTGCGCCGGAACCAGTCCGTGCCTCGCTCCTCCGCGAGCCGATTGACGGCGGTAGGATTGATCCGCGTATCGATCGGCCCGCCAGCCAGAATGAGCGAGCGCGGCACTGCCGTGTCACCCGCCGCGTCCATCAGCGCGGTCGCTGCAAGCACCGGTACGGACGGCTGGCACACCGCAAACACATGCACGTCGCCGTCGAAGTGCTGGAACATCGAGCGCATGTAGTCGACGTAGTCGTCGAGGTCGAAGCCCCCCTCGAAGAACGGCACATCGCGCGCGTCCTCCCAGTCGGTGATGTAGACGTCGTGGTCGGGCAGGAAGGTCTCGACCGTACCGCGCAGCAGCGAGGCAAAGTGCCCCGACATGGGCGCCACGATCAACAGCCGCGGATCACGTCGCGTGCGATCGGCCGGCAGATCCCGCTCGAAATGGATCAGCCGACAGTACGGCGCCTGCCAGGCGACCCGCTCGCGCACGCCGACGATGGCATCCCCGATCTTGGTCGCCGAGATCCCGAAAGGCGGCTTGTCGTAGCGCCGGGTGGTGCGCTCGAACACCTCGAAGGCTGCCGCTGCGTGGCGCCCGGCGGAGGTATAACTGAACGGATTGAACGGACTGGCGAGCATCATGCGGCTGGCGTCTGCGGCCATTCGCGCTGGCTGGACCACTGCGTGGCCCAACTCGTACCATTGATAGAGCAAGCGTTTTACCCCCGGGTTGTCGTCCCCACTCGCCCACGCTATGTCCCTTCCCGCACAACCGGGAAACACAACCCCTTAGAAGCGTTACTCCCTGATCGTTGATCGTGGCACGATTCGTTAGCAGAGCGAATTCGGCCCGACCGGATGCAAGAACGCAGTTAGACCAATTGGTGTGGAACGTCGATAGGCACAATTTGCCTAGTGTAGCGCACCTGACGTTTGGTACCCGCTTGCGGCTGGTCTCTCAACCAAACGTCAGGTGCAAAAGCTACACTAAAAACATAGACTTGCTAGTCGGCCGTGAAGTTTTTCCAGCGCATTGATTTTGCGAGCTGATCGCGCCGATAGCTCTGCGCCGAGTTGCAGGATTTCCACGCCTGTCGGCGGATTTCCTTGCAAATTGTGATGGCGGATTCCTCGCCGCAACGAACTGTGTTTC
>CAMAYR010000336.1 GCA_945862355.1 Devosia equisanguinis
CCGAACGGGCCTTCCGGCTCGAGGTATTCGGGATCGACGAAGCCTTCGATCACGCATTCGGCGTCCGCGGGCACCAGGAGATCCACGGTCTTGGCGCGCACGACGTCGATGGGGCCGCCAGCGAGCGCCCCGGCCACGCCGAGCTCGTCGACGCCGATGCGGACCTTCTGGGGCCCGAGGAACGCGACGAGCGGCGGCGCGCCCAGCACGATCGCCATCGGCATCGGCTCGCGGCGCTCGTTGTGCTTGGCCCAGTGCTCGATGCCGCCGGCACGGTTCGACACCAGCATCATCACGCCGATCCGGTCAGATGCCTTCAGCATCCCGCGATAGGTGCCCATGTTCTGGACGCCGGTGTCGGGGTCCTTGGTGATCGCGCACGTCTGCGTCAGGTAGGGGGCGGCATCGAAACCCGGCGTGGAGATCGGGACCGGCAGCGCCTCGAGCCCCTTGCCCGGGCCCTTGAGATCCGAGCCGGAGATGACAACCTCGTGTACGGGCCCGCTGTCGACGATCCGCGGCGGAATGGGGCGGCTCATCGCTCGCTCCCATGCCGGCCCGATGTCCTCCAGCGCCGGGACGTTCATGCCGATGCGATAGATCTCCGGATTGGTGGCGATGGCACCCACAGCGACGCTCCAGCCTGGATATCGCCGGCCTTTGGCATCCACGACATTGGTGAACACGAACGCCTTGCGATCCTTCTCGGCAATGCCCCCGCGAAACTGCCAGCGGACGAGGGGATGCATCTGCGTATCCTTGCAGATCGGCTCGTCGATAATTTGCAGGAGGCCGGCCGCCCGAAGGCGGTCGAGATGCTCGCGCAGGTCTGCGTAGGTTCTGGTCATGCGGTCCTCCCGGCTCCTCCCGTAGCGCACTTCCCAACCGATGGAAAAGAGGGCTGCCCCGCCGCCGCGTGCAGGCGCCCCCGCATATCCCGCCCCTGCATCCCGCCCTTGACAGCGGCTGGCCTGCTGCCGACTTCTGGAACGGTTCACACCCACCACGACCAGCGAGCCAAGGTGTCCCAGGACTGGCACAGCGCAATCAGGCCGCCCGGCCTGCCGAGCCGCCTGATTGTGTCGGCCAAGCTCGCCGCCTTCCTGGCGTTGACGTTGCCGCTGATGCCGGTCCAGGCCGCCCTCGTGCGGGGCTGGCCCGCTGGCGCGCGGCGCCTTCCCCACTGGTATCATCGCCGCGTCTGCCGCCTGCTCGGCGTTCGCCTCAAGGTGGAAGGCGTGCTCACCCGCGGCGCGCCGGTGTTGCTGATCGCCAATCATGTCTCATGGCTCGACATTTCCGTCATATCGGCAGCCGCGCCGGTGTCGTTCGTCGCCAAGAAAGAGGTCGCGAGCTGGCCGTTCGTCTCGTGGCTCGCCAAGCTGCAGCGCACGGTCTTCGTCGACCGCACACGCCGCACCAGCGTCGGCGATACGGCCGGCGAGATGATCGAGCGGCTGGCTGCAGGCGACAATCTGGTGCTGTTCCCGGAAGGCACCTCGAGCGACGGCGGCCGCGTGCTGCCGTTCAAGACGTCGCTTCTCGCAGCTGCGAAGCCGAGCCGGGGCGCCGGCGCTTCCGCCGAGACGGACCACGGCGCCGTCGTGCAGACGCTCGCCATCGCCTACACCCGCATCCACGGGCTGCCGGTGGGCCGAGCGGACCGCCCCCTCGTCGGCTGGTACGGCGACATGGACCTGCCCGGCCATATCTGGGCGTTGATCGAGGCCGCCCCACTCGAAGTCACCTTGCGCCTCGGACCGCCCGTCCCACTCGCCGATTTCACGGACCGCAAAGCGCTTGCACGCCACGGCGAGAGCAAGGTCAGAGCCGAGCTGCTTGCCCTGTTGCGCGGAAAACCCGCCCAGCCACCTGTCATTTAAGCGTAATGTTAACGTCGCCCGTGACTTCTTGCCTATAGACGGTGCACGGGGGAAACAATATAGACGGTATCTGTATTGCGGTGCAACATGACATTTCGGTGGCGCGCGCGATCCTCCTATTCTTCGGGAGCGGTCCTCACGCGGCACTGCAGGTCACGGGGCGATACTGCGCGTAGGGGTGTCGAAGGCCATGACCGGGCAGAGGAAGTTCTACCTCAAGACGTTCGGATGCCAGATGAACGTCTATGACAGCGAGCGGATGGGCGAGGCCCTGGCCGCCGACGGCTTCACCGCGACGGACGACATCGGCCAGGCCGACCTCGTCGTCCTGAACACCTGCCACATCCGCGAGAAGGCCGTAGAAAAGGTCTACTCGGATCTCGGCCGCATCAATCAAGTCAAGCGCCAGCGCGCGGGCGAGGGCCGTGGGACGGTCGTGGCTATCACCGGATGCGTCGCACAAGCCGAAGGCGCGGAGATCGTCGCGCGAGCCCCGCAAGTCGATCTCGTGGTCGGCCCGCAGAGCTACCATCGCCTGCCCGACCTCGTCCGCCGCGCACGAAAGGGCGAGCAGGTCGTCGATACCGAGTTCCCCGAAGAGGACAAGTTCGAGCACCTGCCCGAGCGCGCCCCTCGCCCCACCGCCGGTCCCGCTGCCGCCTTCCTCACCGTTCAGGAGGGCTGCGACAAGTTCTGCACCTTCTGCGTCGTGCCCTATACACGCGGCATGGAGATCTCTCGTCCGGTCACCCAGATCGAGGCTGAGGCCCGCCGCCTCGTCGAGCGCGGCGTCCGCGAGTTGACCCTACTCGGCCAGAACGTCAACGCCTACCACGGGGACGGCCCAGACGGACGGCCGCATTCACTGGCGCGGCTGCTCGGCCGGCTCGCGGAAATCCCCGGCCTGGAGCGGCTACGCTACATGACCAGCCATCCTCGCGACATGGGCAGCGATTTGATCGCCGCCCACCGCGACAACTCCAAGCTGATGCCCTACCTGCACCTGCCCTTCCAGGCCGGCTCGGACCGCATCCTGGCAGCCATGAACCGCAAGCACACCGCCGCCGACTACCTGCGGCTCGTCGAGCAGATCAGGCAGACGCGGCCCGACATCGCGCTTTCCACAGACATCATCGTCGGCTTCCCCGGCGAGACAGATGCCGAGTTCGAGGCGACACTCGACGTCGTCCGCGCCGTCGGCTTTGCACAGGCCTACTCGTTCAAGTACAGCCCGCGCCCCGGCACGCCGGCAGCAAGCCTCGACGCTCCGGTTTCCACCGAAATCGCAGCCAGTCGCCTTACCCGCCTGCAGACCCTGCTTGGCGAGCAGCAGGCGAGCTTCAACGCGGAGTGTGTCGGCAAGGTCTTCCCGGTGCTGTTCGAGAGGGCCGGGCGCCACGAGGGCCAACTCGTCGGCCGCTCACCCTACCTTCAGCCGGTGCACGCCACGGCGGAAAGCTCCCTGCTTGGCCAGATCCTGCCTGTCGCCATCTCCTCGGCCAGTCCCTTCAGTCTCGCTGGCACAGTGGTAGCGGCCTGACCTTGGCGGCGCCTTCACGATTCACTTTTCCACTGTGGCCAGTCCGCCGCACCTTTGCTCCCTGCACGTGCTAATACCGAGGGGTAAATCTGCCTCCTGCGTTTCGGGGTTCAAACATGTCCGTGCGTCGGTTTCTGGCCTGTGTCAGTTCCTTTCTGGCGTTCGCGCTGGCGACAACCGTGTCGATGCCGGCCGCAC
>CAMAYR010000337.1 GCA_945862355.1 Devosia equisanguinis
GGGCGACCGGATCTCGGTGCTGGCCCTGTCGAATGCGCGCCTGATGATTCTGGGCGGGGAGCTGATGGACGGTCCGCGTCACATCTGGTGGAACTTCGTGTCCTCCTCCAGGGATCGCATCGAGGCGGCGAAGGCCGACTGGCGGGCCGGCAGGTATCCGCTGGTCCCCGGCGACGACAAGGAGTTCATCCCGCTTCCGGACTGATGCCGGGAAAGCTCGAATCATGGGGTATGGTGCGTTCGATCGCAAATTTCGCGGCGTGGTCGGCGAGGCGCTCATGGATTACCTGCAGACGCTGGTTGAAGCGCTGGCGAGGGCGGCCCGTGCGGTCTGGCCAGGGGCGGCAGGTGCGGCCGTGGCGGGCTATCTCGGTTGGTCTCGCATGGGTGCGGCAGGTTTTCTTGTTGCAGCGGCGGTGGGGGCGCTGGCGGGTACGTGGATCGGGCATCGGGCCGGCTTGATGCCCGTCAAGCGCGTAACCACGTCGCAAAATGCGGACATCCTGGTGTACTCGGCTGGTGCGTTTCTGGTGGTGGCGGCCTGCTATTTCCTGCTGCAGTTCGCCATCATCATCGGGGCTATCGTGGCGAACGCCGCGCTCGGTCTGTTCTGGCTCTCGAGTTGACGCGAGGCGTCGGCACAGGCAGATCGCGATTTCCGGCCGCATATTTGGTCGTGGCATAGTCATTGCACGTACTATTGGGCTCTCCTGGAACGAGGCCTGGGTAGCCGTCGGTGCAAGCTCGCCTAACGCACTTGTGAGGGCGCGTCCGGTGTGCCTAAGGGGTTCCGCCGTGTGAAAGTTGTCCGATCAACACTGTGGGTGGCCGGGGGCCGCCCAGCCAATTCTGTCGAGCTTGATATGAGCAAAACCAACCCTGGCCTGCTGACCATCGTTCTGGCGGCGGGAAAAGGCACGAGAATGAAGTCCGCACTGCCCAAGGTGCTGCACCAGGTGGGTGGGCGGTCGCTGGTCGGCCACGTCATCGGGCTCGCCGCCGAGACCGGGGCCGCGCACCATGCGGTCGTCATCGGTCCGGACATGGACAACGTGCGGGCCGAGGCGACGCGCCTCGCGCCGGCTGCAAGCGTGTTCGTCCAGCGCGATCAGCTCGGGACAGCCGATGCCGTGCTCTCCGCGCGCGAGGCGATCGCATCACACATCGGCGACGTGATCGTGCTTTACGGGGATACGCCCTTGATCCGGGCAGCGACGCTGGAGGGCATGCGCGCGGCGCTGGATGGCGGCGCGAATGTCGTGGTGCTCGGCTTCGAGGCGGCCGATCCGACTGGCTACGGCCGGCTGCTGACGGGACCATCAGGCGATCTCGAGGCGATCCGGGAGGAGAAGGAGGCGAGCCCGGCAGAGCGCGCGGTGCGCCTGTGCAACTCCGGTGTGCTGGCGTTCCGGTGCCCCGATCTGATGTCGATCCTGACCCGGATCGGAAACGCTAACGCCAAGGGCGAGTTCTATCTGACGGATGCCGTCGAGATCGCGCGCAAGGACGGGCTTCGGGCTGCCGTCGTGGTCTGTCCGGAGGAGGAGGTGCTGGGCATCAACTCCCGTGACCAGCTCGCTGCCGCAGAGGCCATCTTTCAGACCAGGGCGCGTCGCTACGCGATGGCGGAGGGCGCTACGCTGATCGCGCCGGAGACCGTGTGGTTCAGTTTTGATACGCGGATCGGGCGCGACGTCGTCATCGAGCCGAACGTGTTCTTCGGGCCGGGCGTGAGTATCGAGGATAACGTTACGATCCACGCCAACTGTCACTTCCTGCAGGCCGTGGTACGGGCGGGTGCGCGTATCGGGCCCTTTGCGCGCCTGCGGCCGGGGGCCGACATCGGGCCCGACGCGCACATCGGCAACTTCGTCGAGGTCAAGAACACTATCGTGGAGGCCGGCGCCAAGGCCAACCACCTTGCCTATGTGGGCGATGGCCGCGTTGGGGCTGGCGCCAATATCGGGGCGGGGACGATCTTCTGCAATTACGACGGGTTCAACAAGCATCGGACCGAGATCGGAGCAGGCGCCTTCGTCGGCTCGAACAGCGCGTTGGTGGCACCCGTGCGTATCGGCAACGGCGCCTATGTCGGCTCGGGCAGCGTCATCACCAGAGACGTGCCGGCCGGGGCGCTGGCTTTGGAGCGTAGCGAGCAGAAGGTAGTCGAGGGTTGGGCGGAGAAGTTCCGCACGCTGATGAGCCGGAAAAAAGCAAAGACGGCTTAGTAGTTGGACTGGGTACTCCTTTAGCGGGCCTGTTGGGAATACCACGTTACGTGGTTTGAATTGCAGATCAGCCGCGGAGGGCGCTACTCCCCTGAATTGTAGATTCGGATCGGCAGAGCCAGCCAGTCAGACCGTCGGCGGCGGCTGATCGAGACCTGAATGTGAAGGAGCCGGGAAGCATGTGCGGCATCGTTGGAATTCTGGGTTCCAAGCCCGTAGCGCACGACCTCGTGGATGCGCTGCGCCGGCTGGAGTACCGAGGCTATGATTCGGCAGGGGTGGCGACCGTCGAGAACGGTCATCTCGAGCGCCGACGCGCCGAAGGCAAGCTGCGCAATCTCGAGACACGGCTGCAAACGGAGCCACTGGCGGGGCGGACCGGCATCGGTCACACGCGCTGGGCGACGCACGGCAAACCGACGGAGCGCAACGCGCATCCGCACATGAGCGCGCAGGTGTCCGTCGTCCACAACGGCATCATCGAGAACTACCGCGATCTGAAGGCGGAGTTGACCGCCAAGGGCCACGTGTTCGCCTCCGACACGGACACGGAGGCGGTGGTGCACCTCATCACCGACGAGATGGCGCAGGGGATTGGACCCGTCGAGGCCGTTCGCCGCTCGCTGGAGCGGCTGACGGGTGCCTTCGCGCTGGGCATCATCTTCGCTGGCTACGACGACCTGATGATCGCCGCTCGGCAGGGCTCGCCGCTCGCCATCGGGCATGGCGAGGGCGAGATGTACCTTGGCTCGGACGCCATCGCGCTCGCCCCTTTCACCTCCGAGATCACCTATCTCGAGGAGGGCGACTGGGCGGTGATGAGCCGCAGCAAGCTGGAGATCTACGACCGAGCAGGCAACCGCGTCGAGCGGGGGCGGACGAAGTCGGTGGCGAGCTCGCTGCTGGTCGACAAAGGCAGTCATCGCCACTTCATGGCGAAGGAGATCCACGAGCAGCCCGAGGTCATCAGCCATACGCTGGCGAACTACATCGACATGGGCGAGGGGCGCGTGCAGTTCCCCGACCTCGGCATCGACCTGGCCAGTATCACGCGGGTGTCGATCTCCGCCTGCGGAACGGCCTTTTACGCGGGGCTCGTCGGCAAATACTGGATCGAGCGCTACGCCCGTATTCCCGTAGAGATCGACGTCGCATCCGAGTTCCGCTATCGGGAGGCGCCGATGGTGCCGGGCGGGCTGGCGCTGTTCGTATCGCAGTCGGGCGAGACGGCCGATACGCTCGCGACCCTGCGTTATGCCAAGGAGCACGGCCAGCGCATCGCCTCGATCGTCAACGTTCGCACATCGACCATCGCGCGCGAATCCCACACCGCGCTGCCGACGCTGGCCGGGCCGGAGATCGGTGTCGCCTCGACCAAGGCGTTCACCTGCCA
>CAMAYR010000338.1 GCA_945862355.1 Devosia equisanguinis
GTTGGGCCAGCCCTGGGCCCCAGCGGGTTGGCCAAGCGCGCACGCGGCTGTAGCAGCGAGCAATATGGTGGCGAGGCGTCTCGTCATTGTGTTTCCTCCGTTGGCTTGTTCGATCGTTCGTTCGTCGCGACAGTGAAGCATTACACAAGTATTACACGGGGGCGGGTGGAAGTGGCGTGCGGCCCAGGATCATGTCGGCGGCCTTTTCCGCGATCATGATGACTGGCGCGTTGGTGGCGCCTCCGATCAGATCCGGCATCACGGATGCATCGACCACGCGCAGGCCTTCCATGCCGTGGACGCGCAGTGCGCCATCAACGACGGCGAGCGGGTCGGAGGCAGGCCCCATTTTCGCGGTGCCGACGGGATGATGCACGGTGATCATCGTCTTGCGCACATGCTCTTTGAGGGCCTCGTCGGATGATTTCGAAGCGCCCGGCATCACTTCGTCGCCGGCGAAATCTGCCATCTTCGATTGGGCGACGAGATCGCGCGCCATGCGCAAGCCCGCGAGCATCTGGCGCCATTCCTCCTCGGTCTCGAAGAAGCCCTGGTGGATCTTGATGTGCTGGGCGGGATCGGCGGAGGCGAGTTCGAGACGGCCTTTGCTCGACGGGCGCATCGGCATGATGCGGACGTTGAAGCGGTCTTCGAAGGGTCGGGTAAAGGGCATGTAGGGCTTGGCCTCTTGCGAGGCGCCCATCCAGAACAGCATCTGGATGTCGGGGATCGGCTCCTCCGGCCGCGATTTGAGGAAGCCGGTGATGCCGAACGGCAGGTCGGTCGCGAAGCCCTTGCCGGTGAGGTAGGCGCGGGTGACGGCGAGTGCCGCCCGGTCGTAGCGCATCATGTCGCGGAAGGGGCTCGAGGGGCCCTTTCGCTTGAAGAAGATGGCAGCGGACGTGTGGTCGTAAAGGTTCTGGCCGACGCCCATGAGCGGCACGCGAGTAGCAATGCCGTGCCGGGCGAGGTGTGCTGGATCGCCGATCCCGGACAACATGAGCAGATGAGGCGAGTTGATCGCGCCACCGGCGAGGATCACCTCGCGCTCGGCGTGGGCCTCGTGCGTCTCCCCGCCCTGAGCGTAGACGATGCCTTGCGCGCGGTTGCCGCCCAGCTTTACCGAGGTGGCATATGCGCCGGTCTCGACGGTGAGGTTCGGGCGGCGGCGCGCGGCCTTCAGATAGGTCGTCGCCGTGCTGCCGCGGCGGCCGTCGACCATCGTGGTCTGAATGCGCGCGAAACCGTCGGTGTTCTCGCCGTTGTAGTCGTCGGTCCAGCCGTAGCCTTTCACGCGAGCGGCGGCGAGGAAGGCGTCGATGATCGGGTCCTGGAAGCTGGAATACTGGGTTTGTAGCGGCCCGCCGACGCCGCGATAGGGCGTCTCCCCGCCTTCCCAGTTCTCAGCGCGCTTGAAATAAGGCAGCACGTGACGGAAAGACCATTCCGGTAACCCGGCGGCGGCCCATCGGTCGTAGTCGGCGGGATGTCCGTGATAGTAGGCCATGGCGTTGATCGAAGAGCAGCCGCCGACCACCTTGCCGCGCGCGCATTCGATGCGGCGATTGTCCATGGTTGAAGACGGTTCCGCGAAATACATCCAGTCGTGCAGGCGCCGTTGCAGGATACGGCCCCAGCCGAGCGGGATGTGGATCCAAGGATCCCGGTCCCAGCCGCCGGCCTCGAGCAGCAGCACATCGATGTTCGGGTCCTCGGTCAGGCGGTTGGCGAGCGTGCAGCCGGCCGAGCCGGCACCAACGATGATGTAGTCGTAGCTTTTCGTGCGGAGCATGGCGGTTCCGTGGGGCGGTGAGGTTGGGGGCGGATCAGAGGAGTTTGGTGGCGTTGGTGAGCCACGCGCGCGTGGCGGCGTCGTCGATCAGGGGGCCGATCTCGGCGGTGACGCGGGCGTGATAGGCGTCGATGAACGCGCGCTCGGCTGTCGTCAAGTCGTCGGCCACGATGAGGCGACGGTCGTAAGGGGCCAGCGTCAGCGTCTCGAAGGACAGCATAGCGCGCTCGCCGCCGGGCGGCACCTTGGCTGCCTCCACGAGCACGAGGTTCTCGATGCGGATGCCATAGGCACCTGTTTTGTAGTAGCCGGGCTCGTTCGACAGGATCATGCCGGGCTCGAGTGCGACCATGCCACGCTTGGAGATCGAGGCGGGGCCTTCGTGGACGGAGAGATAGCTGCCGACGCCATGCCCGGTTCCGTGGTCGTAGTCGAGGCCCAGATCCCACAGCGCGCGGCGCGCCATCGCGTCGAGCTCAATCCCGCGCGTGCCGGTGGGAAAGCGCGCCGTCGAGACGGCGATATGGCCCTTGAGCACGGCAGTGTAGCGCTGGCGCATCTCGGGCGATGGCGTGCCGATGGCGACGGTGCGCGTGATGTCCGTCGTGCCATCGCCATACTGCGCCCCTGAATCGATCAGGAACAACTCGCCGGGCTCCAGGTGTCGGTTGGTGGCTTCGGTAACGCGATAATGCACGATCGCTCCGTTGGGTCCGCTGCCGGAGATCGTGTCGAAAGAGATGTCGCGTAATGCCCCCGTGTCGCGGCGGAACGCCTCGAGCCGTCGCACAGCCTCGATCTCGTCGAGTTGGCCGGTCGCGGCAGTGCCGTCCAGCCAGGAGAGGAAGCGGACCATGGCGGCGCCGTCGCGAAGGTGGGCGGCGCGCGCGCCCTTGATCTCGGCGGCGACCTTGCGGGCCTTGGGCTCGATGCAAGGGTCCTTGGCGCGGGAAATGGAACTCTTGCCGAGCGCGCGCGCGATGGCGAAGGCAGCCGTTTCGGCGTCGAGGCGGACCTTGCGGCCTTCGGCCCGCAGCGCACTGAGCCGCGGCACGAGCGCTTCGGGTGGCTCGATGTGGGCCAGCGGCGCCAGATGGCGGGCGGCCTCGCCGGCGATCTTGGCGTCGTCGATGAACAGCGCGGCCTTGCCTTTCACCGGGATGATGGCGAAGGCGAGCGCCACGGGATTGTGCGCGACGTCGGCGCCCCGGATGTTGAACAGCCAGCAGATCGAATCCGGCAGGGTCAGAACGACAGCGTCCTGACCGTCCTCCTTGAGCTTCTTGCGCAGGTCACCGAGCTTGTCGGCGGCGGCGCGTCCCGCCAGCGCCAGCGATTGCACCGCGACCCGGCCCGCAGGCGTAGCGGGCTTGTCTGCACTCCAGACGCGGTCGACCGGATTCCTGGCGACGGGCTTCAGCACGAGCTTGCGCTTGGCGATGGCTAGGGCGAGGCGCTCGATCTCCGCGAGAGTGTGCAGCCACGGATCGAAGCCGACCTTACCGCCTGTCGGTAGCGCTTCGACCAGCCAGTCGGAAAGCTTCAGCTCGGGGATCTGGCGCAACTCGAAGATGCTGGTGTCGACCTGGTCGCGGGCCTGGATGGAATAGCGGCCATCGGCGAACAGGCACGCTGCGCGGCGGCCAATGGCGGCCATCCCCGCCGAGCCGCTGAAGCCCGTTACGAAGCGCAGGCGCTCGGCCGCAGGCGGCACGTACTCGCCCTGGTGCTCGTCGGCACGCGGCACGAGGAACGCGTCGATGCCGAGCCGCACGAGCTCGGCACGAAGTTGTTTGATCCGAAGCGCGGCCTGGCCGCTGTC
>CAMAYR010000339.1 GCA_945862355.1 Devosia equisanguinis
GTGTCTTCCTCACCAAGGTCGAGCCGAAAACCGCGCGCAGTGAGGCGATCGAGCAGCGGCTTGTCGATGTGGGCGCCTTCAGCGGTGAGAATTTGATAGGCGCGTTTCAGAACCGGGAACGGAAGCCCCACGGTAAGGAGGTCACAGTCGGCGAGCGGCGGGCCTTCTTCGTAGAGCGTGTAGGGGAGCTGCGCGCTCGGCTCGATATTGACGACCATCGTGCTCGAGCGCTGCACCACTGATACGCTGGCGCCGCTGGCGTGAAGGTCCTGTGCGATGTCGTGCCCGCTGGTCCCGGTGCCCATCACGAGCGCGCGCTTGCCCGTCCATTCGTCGCCGCTGCCGAAGTGGCCGGAGTGGACGACGGTGCCCTCGAACACTTCGAGCGTCGGGATGTCAGGGATGCTGGGCGTGTCGCTGGCACCGGTCGCCATAACGACATGGCGCGGTCTCATGGTGCGCTGCGTGCCGTCGGCGCGGCGGATAGAGACGAGCCAGCAGGCTGCCCGCTCGTCCCATTCGCCACTCTCGAGTTCTGTGCCGGTCCAGGTGTTGATCTCCATCAGCTCGGCATAGGCCTCGAACCAGCCGGCCAACTTGTCCTTCGGAAGGTAAGTCGGCCATCCCGGGGGAAAGGGCATGTAGGGGAAGTGGTTGACGTGAACCTGATTGTGGAGCGTCAGCGCGTGATAACGGTTGCGCCAGTTGTCACCGACGCGCGCGTTACGCTCGATCATCAAGGTATCGATCCCGAGCTGACCGAGCCGGGCGGCGATGGCGAGACCGGCCTGGCCGGCGCCCACGACGAGCACCGCCGGATCGCGGTCTGCGTAAGCGGCGGCGGACTTCCGGCGATCGAACCAGTTTGGTCCGCGGAAGTCGCGCGAGAACACCTGTCCCGAAGGCCGGCGCCGACCGACCTTCTCCTCGTGGCCTTCGATCTCGTCGAGAACGGTGGCGAGCGTCCATGCCTTGTAGGGCTCGCTCGCAAGCGCCGATGGCGTGAGCCGCAGCACGCCGTTGCAGCGGCCCACATCAGTCTCGAAGGCGAGGATGGCCTCGATCGCCTCGCGGCCGGCCCGCATCACGCGTCGCGGCGGTGTGCGTGAGGGGTCGATGCGGAACCCCCGAGCCCGGGCGCGCACGGCAGCTTCGCGCAGGGAGCCAGACAAGCTCGCCGAGCCGTTCACGGTCTCGATGCGCCAGGTGAGCGCCAGCACGTCGCGCCAGTGGCTATCGTCATGGAAGAGCGCCCGCAGCGCAGAGCAGCGCGTGTCATTCAGCGCGCCCTCGAAGGCCACCAGCCATTGCTCCACGGCTCGAGCTGCAGTCGCCGCTTCGTCCACCATCGCTCCCGGGTCCTGTCCGTTGTCGTTATGTGGATTATGCAGCAATCAGCCCCGCGGCGTGGTCCCAATCGCTATGACCGTGCGCGACGAGATCGGCGACGATGCGGGCAAGCGCTGGGGCCAGCAGGAAGCCGTGGCGATGGGCGCCGTTGACGTGGATGATGCGGCCGCGTCGCACGACGCGTGGCACGTTGTCGGGGAAGGCGGGGCGCACGCCGGCCGACACCTCGATGATCTCCGCTTCGCCGAAAGCAGGTGAGAGCGCGTAGGCCATGCCGAGCAGCTCGAGGGCTGAACGCACCGTCATGGGACTTGGGTCCTCGCTCTCGAGCACCGTCGCGCCGATCAGATGCAGCCCGTCGCCCCAGGGCACGATGTAGAGGGGATAGCGCGGATGCAACAGGCGCACGGGACGATGCAACGTCACGTCGCGGGTCCGCACGAGGAGGCGCTCGCCGCGCACGCCGCGCAATGTGGCAAGCTCGGCGCGGGCGGCAAGACCACGACAGTCGATCGTGTAGTCGGCATCGCCAGGCTTGTCCCAGGGTTCGCCGAAACGCACCTCCGCGCCGGCTGCACGAATGAGCGCGAGCAACGCGGCCAGCGCTGCCGGCGTGCGCATGTGGGCCTCTTGCGCGAAGTGAAGACCCGTCGGAAACCGGCCGGCAAGATCGGGCTCGAGATCGTCGATGCGGCTCGCATCGATCACGATGTGGCACGGCGCCAGCCGCGCGAAGCGGCGCAGCTCGGTCATGTCGCGCGACTGAGCCAGCACCAGCGTGCCCGCAGTGGTGATGCCGGGAAATGCCTCGCGCCACAGATCCATCACCGCAATGCCGGCGTCGCGCACGATCGGCTCGGCTGCCTCCGCCTCGCACCACGGCGCCAGCATCGCGCCGGCAAAACGGCTCTGGGCGGCGGCGAACGGCTCCTGAGACGCCTCGATCAGGCGGACACGATGGCCGGCGCGCGCCAGGGTCAACGCCTGCCACAGGCCGAGAATACCGGCGCCGACGACGTCGATGCTCAGAGTGGATCGCCGTGATTGGCTTGATGGATCGGTCATCGGACTTTCGTGCACCGTTATTCGCGAATGCCGCCGCGAGAATGCGGCGACACTCCTGCTTAGTCTCCAATAGCCACGCCCTCGCGGCGCGGATCTGCGCCACCTTCGAGGCGATTGCCACGACGGACGATGATGTGCAGGCCCGACGTCATCGGGCCAACCCGCGTCTCGTGGCCGAGCGTGCTCATCTGCAGAGGCATCAATGCACCCGCGACGTCCTTCTCGATCTCGAAGGGACCATTGCGGCTGCCGAAGTTCGGCAGGTCGGCAGCCGCCTGGGCGTCGAGGCGCCAGTCGATCAGACCGACGAGTGCCTTCATGACATAAAGCGGGATTCGGCTGCCACCCGGCGAGCCGAGCACGGCAAACAACCGCCCGGAAGGGTCGAGGACGATCGTCGGCGCCATCGAGCTTCGCGGTCGCTTGGAGGGTGCTGGCGCATTCGCGACTGGCCGGCCCTGGTCGTCGTGCGTGCGGAATGAGAAATCCGTGAGCTGGTTGTTGAGCAGGAAGCCGTCCGCCATGATGCCCGATCCGAAGCCTGCCTCGATCGAGCTCGTCAGCGCGACGGCATTGCCGGCTGCATCGACGACGGAGAGATGGGTGGTGCCGGCAATCTCCGAAGTTGCATCGACGCCCGCTCGCTGCTTAGGCGCGCCGGGGGGAACGCCAGGCTCTGCGGTGGCTGGCGCTGGGCCGGGCACGATCAGGCGGCGACGCTGCGAGAGGTAGGCCGGCGCGAGCAAGCCGCGCGGCACCGTGATGGTGTCGGGGTCGCCCACCCAGCGGTCGCGGTCGGCATAGGCGAGGCGCTGCGCCTGCGCGAGGGTGTGGAGCGCCAGCGGGCTCATCGGTGTCCTGCCGAGGCTGTAGTGCGCGACGAGACCGAGCGTCATGCCGACGGCGAGGCCGCCCGAAGACGGCGGCCCCATGCCACAGATCCGGTAGCGTCGATAGATCGAGCAGATCGGCGGGCGGATCTTGGCCTCGTAGGCGGCGAGGTCGGCAGCGGAAAGTGTTCCCGGGCGGCCGGGCGCGGTGGCGACGGCGGCGGCGATACGGGCGGCTGTCTCCCCCTGATAGAAGGCCGCCGGACCGCCCGCAGCGATTGCGCGCAACACGCGGGCGAGCGCTGGATTGCGCAGTTGCTTGCCGACTGCCAGAGGTTT
>CAMAYR010000340.1 GCA_945862355.1 Devosia equisanguinis
CGTTCGAGCTGGCATGGAAGTAGTCGGGGCGTAGTCCGTCACGATTGAAGCGATCCTTCAACGTGGTGTCGGCCGTCACGTGATCCTTGTGTTCGGCACGCAAGTAGCCCTCGTACCAGAATTCTCCATCGATTTCGGTGGACGGATGCTGGCGAAGCTTGCCTCGGTACTCTGTGCCCGAGGGCGTACGAAGCACGCAGTTGAGATCAGGAAATACGGCGAAGGGTGGATAGTTTTGAGTCATGAATGGTCTCCAATAAAATGGGTTGCACACAGAATGCTCCCAGCAGACCACTCCCAGAATCTTCGGCAAGTCACAGCATCAAAAGAATCCACAGCTTGTCATGCGGCAGCGCAGCGGTGACGCTGGCCATGATGCGCGCAAGGGATCAAAGCCCGAAGGGCCGAGACCCGCTGCGACCGTGACGATGGCGGGGCTCGGTTCACGCGAGCCCGACCGCCGGCTTAGCTGGCGGATGCGCCCGATACTGTTCCACGTCGACTGAACGTCGATAGTGATTGGTATCAGTAAAGTGCGACCTACTTCGCTCGTCCCTTGGGGTGGACATTGCGACCTGTCGCTGAATCGTTCGGTTGCTCCGGTTGCCGCTTTCGCTTCCGAATGAAGTCGAGATATTCAAGCAATTCAACTTCTTCTTCGGCTGTCAAATTCTGCCCGGCAAACGGGTCGGCGCGTGTGGAGCGCAAAGCACTTCTGGTCGCCCCGGATGCTGTCGCGGCGACGAAGCCGGCAACCTTCATTAGGTTGTCGTATTCGACCGCATAGAGCTTGGACAACGCGAGCAGGATATTGGGGGAGGGTTGCTTGATCTTGCCTGTCTCGATCTGGGAGAGATAAGCATTCGACACTTCCTTGTTCGTTGCTTCCTCTACCTGGCGCAGCGTGAGCTTCCGCGCAGTCCGAATCGACGCAAGGTACTGCCCCAGGGACACGCCACCAGTCGTTGCCTCCTGTTCTCGCTCAGCCATAACAGTCTCCTCTTAACCTTCAGATTCTGAACGTATTTAGCCCTGTCGCGCTAAGAACGTCAAGCTTGCTAATAATTATGCTTGCAATTCTTAGCATGCGGTTTATATTGAGCATCAAGGCCCAACAATGGGCCAACACGAACAGGAAAGGTTTTGATCATGGACAGCAGTCAAGGGCAGGGGGAGGCCTCCGCAAGCGGCACCAGCACGGAAGTGGGTGGTGCCAAATTCAACGTAAACGGCAGCGAGTACGCAACGGCCGAGAGCAATCCGACCGGGCGTGACGCTCTCGCTGCGGCTGGATTCCAGCCGCCAGATGAGCACGTGCTCATATCGGTCTTGCGTCCGGGGACGCGCTCGATCGGTCTCGAGGAACACATCGCACGCGCAGAGGAATTCTACGCCTTTCGCGCCGATCGTTCATTCAATTTCACCATTGAGGGGAAGGGATACGAATGGGGTGCCAGCAAGATTTCCGAAGCACTGCTGCGAGACCTGTCCGGTATCGCGGACGACATGGTGCTGACGTTAGAGCGCAATGGCCAGCAGATCGAACTCGATGACGGTCAGGAAATTGATCTCGGAGGAGCCGGTACCGAGCATCTACGCAGTCGCAAAGAGTTGGTTACGGTCTGCTTCAATGGCGCAGAAGTCTCCATCCCGAGGGGCACCTATTCGACGGAGCAGTTGATGGTGATCCTGGGTGTGGAACCAGGCTACCTCCTCAATATGCTCAATCATAAAGGCGAGCTGGAGACGCTGAAGCCAGGTCAGAAGGTCAAGATCCGAAAAGGAATTAAGTTCATCAGCCAGGCGCCTTGCGGAGGGTCGTCATGAGCGACCTGCCGGAAGGCTTTGTCCAGCTCAAGAAGATCCATGATGCCTGCACGCTTCTGCGCGAAGGCGGCCGACCAGTCGTCGTCTTGTATGGATTTCCGTTTCTCTCGGCTGGAACGGAGGAGCGCATGGATCTGCTTCTTCACCCCGGTACCCACAGTGGATACGTGACGCGGCTGTTTTTCGAGCGAGCTGTCGTAGGTCGGGGAGCTAACTGGACCCAACATCGCGTGGTCGATCGGCCGTGGTGGGCTCCATCTTGGCAGAACGTTCCCGAGTCAATGAATTGGCCGGCGATGCTCTGCGCCCATTTGAGGGCCGTCGCATGATCGCTTCCTTGAAGATGACACAAGCCCTGCTGGCGGCCATCCGTGCTGATCTCGACCGGCGACATGCCTTCGCGCACGAGCGCGTGGGCTTCATATCGGCGGGAATTTCAGGAGTAGGTGATGACATTCTCATACTGCCGAGAGCTTACATGCCTGTTGCCGACGAAGACTATCTGCACGACCCGTCAGTAGGCGCAATGATGGGCCCTGACGCGATCAGAAAAGCTCTCGAATGGTGCATGCGACAAGGGCATGTGATGCTGCACGTCCACACGCACGGCGGCAAAGGTGTGCCTGGGTTCAGTGCCGTCGACATCCGCGAGTACGTCAAGTTCATTCCTGATTTTTTCAAAGTCACACCTCAATCTGCGCACGGGGCACTGGTCTTGAGCCATGACGCGGCACGTGGCCAGCTATGGCTCGATCGCAAAACGCAGATGCCGATCGAATCCTTCGTCGAGGTTGGAGCAAGCCTGCGCAAGTGGGGAACAAAATGAGGCGACTGAACAGGCAGAGCTTTCTCGGGCCCACAAGTGACGCAGTTCTCGCAGGGGCCACGATCGGTATCGTTGGTCTCGGTGGTGGCGGATCGCATATTGCCCAACAGGCGGGCCATGCCGGCATCGGCGGGTTCGTTCTGGTCGACCCGCAGGAAATAGACAATACGAACACAAACCGATTGGTCGGCAGTACACTCGCGGATGTGGATGCCTGCACCACCAAGACGGCGATCGCGGCTCGAACAATCAGGTCAATCAACCCCGACGCCCGTATCCTGAAAATTCAGAAATCCTGGCAGGATGCTACGGATACACTCAAGGCCTGCGACATCATCATTGGTGCAGTCGACTCCTTCCGAGAGCGAGAGCAGCTGGAGAGGTTCGCGCGGCGCTACCTCATCCCGTACATCGACATCGGCATGGATGTGCATGATCTCGGTGAGAAGGCCTTTTTGATTTCGGGACAGGTGATCCTCTCGACACCCGGCAATCCGTGTCTGCGGTGCTGCGGAGTCATCACTGATGAGAGGCTGCAACGAGAAGCGGAACGTTACGGCACTGCAGGAGGCAATCCGCAGGTGGTCTGGCCCAACGGTGTGCTGGCATCGACCGCGTTCGGACTAGCAGTGAAAATACTCGTGCCGTGGCATCGATTCGTGCCTGCGTTCGCCTATCTTGAGTACGACGGCAACAAGGGGACAGTCACGGTTAGCAACCGTGTTGCGATCATTGATGAGAAACCTTGCAAGCATCATCCCGCAGATGAGACTGGCGATCCCACGTTCGATATACGCGCCCATCTAAAATCGCTTGCGTCCCGCGAGGCCGTCGTGCCGGAAGCCGGCTGGTGGAACCGGTTATGGCGGAGATGTCTAAG
>CAMAYR010000341.1 GCA_945862355.1 Devosia equisanguinis
CGTAGCGAACCTTCAAATAGTCGTCCACGTCGAACATCCCCCGCCCTCGGCCGAACGCGGCACAGGGCTTCCAGTTGCCGGACTTTTACTCCGGCGCAACCGACCGACTCGGTTGCCTCACTGAGGGATTTTGTCTCCGGCGCTTACAGACCCGCCTTCGGCGACGTTCCGCACGCCATCGATATCAAGGCAGCGCGGCGCAAGGTCGGCGCCTCGGGTCGCGTCAGTGCCAACACGCAGAGCCGCATTACGCTTTACACAGGCAACACCTACTTCAGGTATCCGCAGCTGAAATGGCCCGGCACATTCCGGTCTTTCCAGGACTACGGTTCGCACCTGTCACTGATCGCCATCTACACACTCAATGAGGCGAGCGACGGGCGCATCGATGACCTCACGCTAATTGCGCAAGAGACTTGGCGCATCGGCTCCAAGCAACGCTCCTCGACGACGCGCGAGTACATCGGCGCCGTCGTCTCGATCGACGACTTGAAGGCCGGCAAGGGCGAGTTCGATACGGAGGAGGCATTCTATGCCTACTGGCGCAAGTTCAATTTCCGTATCGGACGGACCCGTGCAGCAGCAGTTGGACAAGCTGTTGAAGCGGTAAATCGCTGGTTTTCGGTAGTGAGCCGACATGGCCGAAGCCACTCAATCCGACTCGTGCGGAGGGTTCGTAGACTTCCGCAAACTCTGCGTAACGACCTTTCGCCCATTCAGACCCTCGTTCGATATCCCCGCCGAAGCTTGCTCGTCGTCAGTCGATCAGCAATCTCGATTGCAATCGCTTCGCTTATGTGCGGCGTGTCGCGCACGGTACCTCCCCAGCCGATGCGTCCCCACTCGCGCACAACCGTCCACTCCCCCAGCAGATTCGCCTGCACCACTATGACGTAGAACCGGGCCATGCGAGACGCCGGAACAATACGCTCCAGATAGACCTTCATGGATTGCGCTCCAGCGCCCGCCACAGCGTCGAACGGTGCACGCCGAGCTCCTTGGCCAGCTCCCCCCGGTCGAGCAGGGGATTGGCAGCCAGGCGTGCCTGAACACCGGCCAGCAGCGTGGGCGAGAGCTTGGATTTCCGTCCTCCCTTCCGGCCACGCGCCTTGGCAGCAGCCAATCCTGCGCGCGTGCGCTCGGAGATCAGCTCGCGCTCGAACTCGGCGAGTGCCGCGAAGATGCCGAACACCAGCTTGCCTGAGGCCGTGCCGGTATCGATGTTGGCCCCCTGCCCCGTGAGCACTTTGAACCCTACACCGCGATCGACAAGGTCTTGGACGGTGGCAACCAGGTGCCGGAGACTCCGTCCAAGCCGGTCCAGCTTCCATACTACCAGCGTGTCGCCTTCCCTCAAGGCCTTGAGGCAGGCGTCGAGGCCGGGCCTGTCGTCCCGTTTGCCGGAGGCTTTGTCGGCGTAGAGGTGCTCGGGTTTCACACCCGCTGCCAGCAGCGCATCCCGCTGGAGATCCGTGGACTGGTCGGTGGTAGAGACGCGCATGTAGCCGATGAGCATGTCGGCATTGCATCACATCTGAGAGACATCGCCGAGCGGTGTGCCTCAGATCTGAGCAACCATCGTTGCAGAACTGTCTCGCCTACCCTTGCCGCAACATGATTTCGCAACTGGGTTCTACAACGGAGCCCTGTTCCAGCGATCTTTGCCGCTTCCTAGCAAGGGAGCCAAAATCGGACTGGCAGTCTCAGGTTGTGAGTGACAGACCGGCAATGTCGCAAAAACGAAGGATTGCGCAACGCTCCAAGCACGCATCTTCGAGCAGGCCTTATCATCGCGCTGCCCCCCCAACGAAGAGCGAAAACGAGCAACAGAGTCGCTCCAATACCTGTTTGGAACCATCAATTACCGTGTCCACGCCCTGGACACGGCCCTAAATAACCCGCTGAAAGTGAGCCCTAATCGCTCCCATCCATCATAGGGGCAACACAGAACTTATGCATCTGATTTTGCATCATTTAAGTCTCTTGAGATAGGCGAAGAACATGTGGACCGTGCACAGGGACGTGGTGTAGGAGGCAGCGCGACGCCGTGCAACATGGCCGCATCGGCCGAGCCGAACCCGCCGCTCCGCACGGTCGCCTGGGCCGGGGCTGCGGTCGGTAGCCGACGTCCTCTTCAACGTCGCCTGCACCATACTGAAAACCGGCATCTGCTTCACCCACTCACGGGCGACCGAAAATGCTGCTTGCCAAGCGGTCGGAAGCCGCCCCGCCTCCCCGCGCAACACCGTCTTGCGAAGCGGACGCCTGGATAGACACGGGCTCGGACGTGAAACTGCCCTCCACATGAACGTCCGAAGGCCGACAGCGGGTTGCAACACCCGCACGATACGGCCGGGCACGGGGAGGAGATTGCCGATGGAGATGTTGCGTACATCCGGCCCGATAGCCGCGTGCATTGCGCTGCTTTCGATCGCGTCGATGCTGGCAAGACCTGCTGCGGCGGACACTGCAGCGGAGTTCTACAAGGGCAAGACCGTCGCCCTGATCAGCGGCAGCGCTGCCGGCGGTGGCTACGACCTCTATGTCCGCCTGCTCGCCGACGCACTGCGCAAGCATATGCCCGGGAGCCCAGCTGTCATCGTGCAGAACCGTGTCGGCGCAGGCGGTCTGGCTGCACTCGACTATGTCTACAATGTTGCGCCCAAGGACGGCACCTATGTGATCATGCCGTTCAACGTCGATCCCATGTACGCCGTCCTGCAGCCCGACCGCGTGCGGTTCGATCTCAGACAGCTCGTCTGGCTCGGCAAAATGGCCGAGCTGTCCAACGTGCTGGCTGTCACCAAGGAGGCCGGTGTCGCCTCGATCGAGGAAGCCGCCTCCCGCGAGGTCATCATGGCAGGCTCGGGCGAAGGCTCGCAGACCTCGATGATCCCGAAGCTGATCAACAGCCTCGCCAGTACGCGCTTCCGGGTCGTCTCCGGTTACAAGGGCACCGCGAGCATGATGCTGTCGATGCAGCGCGGCGAGACCCAGGGCCGCGTCGGCAGTTGGTACAGCTTCAAGGTCTCCCATTCCGATCTCGTCCGTGAGGGCCGCCTCGTCTTCCTCGCTCAGGACGGTCTCCGCCGGCACCCGGACTTGCCGAATGTCCGCCTCTACGAAGAGCTGGTGGCCGATCCGAAAGCGCGCGCTATCATGCGTTTCGTGTCGTTCCCGGTGGCCACCTCCCGCGCTCTCGCCATTGCACCCGGCGTGCCGGCCGATCGTGTGGCAGCGTTACGAGGCGCCTTTACGGCGGCCATGAAGGACCCCGAACTCATCGAGACGGCGGCAAAGCGAAAGATGGAGATTCGTGCGAGCGATCATGCCGAGGTCGAGCGCACCTTGGCCGAGCTCTATGCGACGCCGCCAGCCATCGTGGAGAAGATCCGCGCAATCATCGCGGTCCCCAAGCGGTAAGCTGCCGAGAGGAACGACCGGAGAAGCCCAATGCCGAAACTGCGTCGCCTGACGATCGTCACGCTCGATCCTGAGCGCCTCGCCCGCTTCTACATG
>CAMAYR010000342.1 GCA_945862355.1 Devosia equisanguinis
GCGCGAGCTGTTGCGATCCTTGATGATCGCATCGAGCCGGGCATGGTTCGCCGGGCTCACGTAGAGGCAGATGTCATCGCGTCTCATGCCCCGCACAATGACTGATTTGCGGCCCGACGGGAATCATCTGTCAGACGGGGAACACTAGCCTGACTTTCTCACGCCGGTAGGCGCATCGGGGCGCCGACTCAGTCAAAGTTGTTTTGCGACAACGACTTGGGCTGAGCACAGGACGAACCCCGATGCCGACACAGTGTAGCCAGACGGAGATGGACTTCGGAAGCTCCGGCGGGCGCACACTTGTGGGCGCTTTCGACGGCGGCGCGATCACGTCGAACGGCGGCGTGCTGTTGCTGGCAGCCGCCGACAAGCGGATCGGGCTCAGCGAGCGATTGGCGGGCTGCTTCCGCGACTACCGCAACGCCAACCTCGTTACGCACGCGACCATCGACCTGCTACGGCAGAGGATATTCGGTCTCGGGCTCGGCCACGAGGATCTGATTGATCACGACGCGCTGCGCTTCGATCCGGCACTGATGGCGGCACTGGACAAACCCGAGGAAGCACTCGCCGGCAAGTCGACGCTCAACCGGCTGGAGCACGCAGGCAAGATCGGGCTCGACCGCCACCACAAGCTCGACCACGACGGACAAGCCATCGAGCGGCTGTTCGTCGATATCTTTATGGACGCGCACAGCGAGCTGCCTGTTCGGATCGTTCTCGATCTCGACGCGACCGACGACCGGCTGTTCGGGCAGCAGGAAGGCCGCCACTTCCATGGCTACTACGATTGCTACTGCTACCTGCCGCTCTACATCTTCTGCGGCCGGCATCTTCTCGCAGCCAAGCTCCGATCGTCGAGCGTCGATGGTGCGCACGGCGCGAAGGACGAGGTCGCGCGCATCGTGGCCCAGATCCGCGAGCGCTGGCCGAATGTCAGCATTGTGATCCGTGGCGACAGCGGGTTCTGCCGCGACGAGTTGATGACGTGGTGCGAAGAAAACCACGTGAAATACGTGCTCGGGCTCGCCGGCAACAGCCGCCTGCACAAGCGGATCGCGCGCGAGAGCCGTAAGGCCAAGCTCAAATCGAAGCGGACAGGCAAGCCGGCGCGCGTGTTCGCGGACTTCGAGTACCGCACGCGCGACAGCTGGAGCGCGAAGCGGCGTGTGGTCGGCAAGGCCGAGTGGACGCAAGGCGAAGCGAACCCGCGCTTCATCGTGACGAACGTCGATCCCGCATTCGGCGCGGCGAAGTTCCTCTACGAGCATGTGTACTGCCGTAAGCATCCGGTGAGCGCCGCAGGGCCGGCGCTTTTCAAGCGGCCTTGCTGACCACGGCGTTTGCTGGGCGCCAGTTCCAGGGCAGCAGCTCGTCGAGCCGCGAGACGGGATGCTCGGCGATGCGGGCGAGTACGTCGGCGAGCCAGGCCTGCGGGTCGATGTGGTTCATCTTTGCGGTGACGATGAGGCTGTACATGGCGGCGGCGCGTGTGCCCCCGCGATCAGAGCCAGCGAAGAGCCACGACTTCCTTCCGAGTGCAATTCCCCTCAGGCCCCGCTCCGCTGCATTGTTGCTCATACAGACGCGGCCGTCATCGAGGAAGCGCGTGAACGCGGGCCAGCGCTTGAGCATGTAGTCCATGGCCTTCGCGAGATCGCTGCCGCGCGAGAGCTTCGGCCGCTCTGCACGCATGCGAGCTTCCAGCTCGTCGACGAGAGGCCGGCTGAGGGCCTGCCGAACGGCCCGGCGCTCGTCGGCGGTCTTGCCGTTGATTCCGCGCTCGATCTCGAACAACCGATCCATGCGCTGCACGATCTCCAGCGCTATGGGTGAGATGGGCGCTGGCACCTTGCCTTCGGCCTTGCGGCGGGTGCTAGCCTCGATGTCGGCGAGCGTGAAGAATGGCCGGCGCGCATGCGCCCAGCAGGCCGCTTCCAGGATCAGGCCCGTTTTACGATCGAGTGCATACAGCCGATTGTATCCGCCGTAGGCGTCGGCCTGCAGCAGGCCAGACCAGCGGGCGACGTGCGTCTCGATATGCGCTCCGCCTCGATCGCGCGAGTAGTAGAACATCGCTGCAGGTGGAGCGCGACCACCGAACGGCCGATCGTCACGCACGTAGACCCAGCATCTGCCGGTGTGGGTCTTGCCCTTGGCCAACACGGGCACCGTCGTGTCGTCGCCATGCAGGCGCTCGGCTGCGAAGACATGCGCCTCGATGCGCTCCAGAAGCGGCTTCAGCACGGCGCAGGCAGCACCGACCTGATCGGCGAGCGTCGACAAGGCGAGCGGCACGCCCTCGCGCACATAGCGCTCGGCCTGACGGTTCAACGGCTGGTGCTGTCCGAACTTCTCGAACAGCAGCATGGCGAGTAGGCTCGGACCTGCCCAGCCGCGTGGCGTGACGTGGAACGGCGCTGGCGGCTCACTGATCCGCTCGCAGTCCCGGCACGTCATCTTCTCGCGCACGTGCTGGACGACCTTCCACTGGCGCGGGATCACCTCCAGCGTCTCGGTGATGGTCTCGCCGAGCTTGCGCAGGCGCGTGCCGCCGCAGCAGGCGCAGGCGGTCGGCGCCGGAATGACGACGCGCTCGCGCGGCAAGTGATCAGGGAACGGCTGGCGGGACGGGCGTTTGCGCGCGAACGGAGCGACGTTCGTCGTCTTGGCGGCGGCGCGCTCGGCGGCGATCTCGTCCTCGGTGGCGTCGGTCTCCAGCTCTTCGAGCTCCAGCTCCATCTGATCGAGAAGGCGCTCCGTGCGCTCCGAGCGCGGCCCGTAGATCTGCCGCTTGAGCTTGGCGATCTCCAGGTTCTGGCGCGCGATCGTTGCCGCGTCGTCGGCCAGCTGGGCGCGGGCGAGTGCCAGCTCGGCTCTCAAGGCAGCGATGTCTTCTGGCTGCGAATCCATGCGCCAATGGAATCACAGGCCGCTGTCCGTTGCTCGCGGAAAGTGGTCCTATCCCGCGCGTTCCGGGCGGAATGTGTGAACCGGGTTACGCCAGTCGATGCCGGACAGAAGGTAGGCGAGCTGCGCGGCCGAGATCGAGATTGCATGCTCTTCTGGCGGACGTGGCGACGCGGATAGTGCAGACACGCTCGGCGGCCAAACAAAACGGCCCCGCTCCAGCCGCTTGGCGTAGAGTGAGAGCCCGAGGCCGTCATGCCAGAGGATCTTGATCAGGTCGCCACGCGCGCCGCGAAACACGAAGAGGTCGCCGACGAACGGATCACGGCCGAGTGCTTCCTGCACCTGCAGCGCGAGCCCGTTCATGCCGCGACGCATGTCCGTACGCCCGACCGCGAGCCATACCCGCACGCCCGATGGGACCGGGATCATCGCTTCCTCAGCACATCGAGCACGCGTGTCAACGCCGGAGTAATTTTCCATCGGCGAGCCGGAGCAATAATCCATCAGTCTTGAACGTATGAAGGCCCCCGCGCGCGGGGGCCTTCATACGTTCTGCGATCATTTTTCGGTGGCGTCGTCCGGTTGTGTTTCAGGCTTCGTC
>CAMAYR010000343.1 GCA_945862355.1 Devosia equisanguinis
GCGGACGAAGCCTGAAACACAACCGGACGACGCCACCGAAAAATGATCGCAGAACGTATGAAGGCCCCCGCGCGCGGGGGCCTTCATACGTTCAAGACTGATGGATTATTGCTCCGGCTCGCCGATGGAAAATTACTCCGGCGTTGACATCGACGTCGATGAGCGAGATCCGCATGCCGAGCGCGAGTTGCGCAACGGCGATACCATGACGGTCGGCGAGCTTTTCAAGGAGTGGCACACGCGCCATGCCGTGCCGAACCTCTCCCGCGCGGGGACCGACGACATCATCTTCCGCTGTCACATCGAGCCGGAATTCGCCAAGCGCAAGGTGCGCGAGCTGACGCGCGTGGAGATCGGCCGTTTCCGCGACGAGGTCGCAAAGAAGGCGACGCTGCTGACCTCCAATTCAGTGATGAGCTTGTTGAGCCGCTTCTTCAACTGGGGGCTCGACGAGGGGCTGCTCGAGTTCAATCCCGCCGCCCGTCTGCGCAAGTCGGCCGCCCGCAAGCCGCGCGAGCGGGTGCTGACGCGCGTCACCATCACGGTCTTCTGGAACGCGCTCGCCCACATGGAGACGATGACCGGCGAGCACATGGCCCGCGCCGAGAAGGGGCGCATGCTGTCGCCGGCGTCGCGATCGATCCTGCGCCTGCTGCTGCTGACGGGACAGCGCCGCTCGGAAGTGACCGGTGCCATGAAATCCGAGCTCGATCTGGATGAGGCCGAGCCCGTTTGGACCATCCCCGGCGAGCGGACCAAGAACAGCCTCTTGCACCGCGTGCCGCTCTGCCCAATGGCCAAGGCCGAGTTCGTCCGCGCCATTGCTTCATCGCCGACCAAAAGCCCCTTCGTGTTCGCCGCTGCCGACAATCCGGGCGCGCACGTCACGCCGCTGTCGATCACGAGAGGCATGGCGAGGCTGGTCAACGAGCTGAAGATCCCGACCGTCTCTCCCCACGATCTCAGGCGCACAGTCGGCACAGAGATGGCTCGGCTCGGCATCCCGGTCCACGTTCGCTCGCTCGTGCTCAACCACAGCCCGCAGAGCCGCGGCATCACCGAGGCCGTCTACAACCGCTATGCCTACGACAAGGAGAAGCGGGCAGCTCTGGCTCTGTGGGAGGCCGAGCTGATGCGCCTGATCGGCGCGCAGGCGCTCGAACCCGCGCCATCGTGACCCGACCATGCGTGGCGAGCCGCCTATCATCTCTGGGTTTGAGTTATAGATTTACACCAAATATACACTTTTGGTGAAGTTTATGAGATATTGTTAAACTTGACGGTGGTTTCGAATTAGGCCATAAATATACACCATGAGTGCACATAAGGGAGAAAAACTGAACTGGCTCGTGGCCAACTTGCCCGAAGGCCTGATCGTCGATGCTGCTTGGCTGCGGACCCACGGCTATGCCGCCAACCTGCTCGCCAAGTACGTGCAGGCTGGCTGGCTCGAACAACCCGTCCATCGCGTCTACACCCGCCCGCGCGGGCCGCTCGTCTGGGAGCAAGCCGTCATCTCGTTGCAGACCCTGCTCGCCCGGGACCTCGTCTTGGGCGGTCGCTCCGCCCTCGATCTGCACGGTCACGCGCATTACATGCATCAAGACACCACTGTCGTCTATCTCTACGGCCCCGAGCCGCCGCCGACCTGGCTGGCCAAGCTCCCCGCCGGTGTCGAGTTCCGGTATCGCAACGACGCACGATTGTTCGAGCGCAGCCGCGCCTCGACGGCCCCTCACGATCTCGCCGCCGATCCGGCGAAGCTCACTTCCTCTTCCGGAACCGCCGCCGTGCCGTGGGGCCAATGGCGATGGCCCCTCGTCGTCTCCACCCCGGAGCGCGCCGTCCTCGAGTTCTTGAATGAGTTGCCTGACAACGAGAGCTTCCATCAGGCCGACATGTTGATAGAGGGACTGAGCACGCTGCGTCCCCCCCGCCTGCAAGCCCTGCTGGCCGATTGCCGCAGCATCAAGGTCAAGCGCCTCTTCTTCTTCCTCGCGGATCGCCACCAGCATGCCTGGCTAAAGCGCATCGACCGGACCAAGATCGATCTCGGCCGTGGGAAGAAGTCGCTCGTACGCGGCGGCCGGTATGATGCGAAATACATGATCACCGTGCCCGGAGACCTCGATGGCTCCGGAAGGATTGGGGGCAGGACATGACGCGTGCAGGTGACCAAAGCGCCATAAGGCGCCGGCTGACGATCTGTATTTGTTCGTCGTCCGCTTCCGATCAATCTCGTCCGTTGGGTGGCTTGAACCCGATGTTAGGGCTGCCGCGCGGTCAAGGCGGGGGACCCGAAGCGAACATCGACGGAACCCACAGAACGCTGGGCATCGGGCGCCTTGACGACGCGGGCGCGCGCGTACCCTGAAGAGAGCCGCCGGCAGCACGGGCGCGGAGCTCCGGGACATCGCTCGAAGGCCGTGCCGAAGATCCAGACAGTGAAGCGGAAAGCTAATGTCTCCGCGCAGCCTGGCGGTTGCCGACGCTATCAAGCGGCCGATCGGCGGTATGGAGCGAGTTGGCGGCGGCCAGCACCAGCAGCATGAATAGGAGCCAGCTGAAGACGGTTCGCCATATGCCGGCGAGGATTAGGGCAATCAGGAGAGCGACGGGCGAACCTTTAACGAAGCCAGTTTTCGCTTCGCCAAATTTTGGTGGAGCCGGTATTGCGCGTTACTTGGAGACGGTTGACAAGTCTCGCACGACCCGAAAACCGATATCTTGATGCACTTCAGAGTAATTTGGTTGCCCGTATCGCTGCGCTGCGCTGAGAAACTTGAACTCGACTCTGTAAGAGCCACCTCGCACAACCTTTTCGGAAAACGAACCCTTGCGTGGAAGGCCATCTGAAGGCGCCCCACTGTGGGTCTCAAAGTAGTCATCATCGACCCACTCAGAAAGATTTCCGAACATATCGAAAAGACCGAATGCATTCGGCTTCTTTAGCCCAACTCGTGAAGGTCCATAGCCCGTTCCAGCCCGGTTGCCAAAATACCAAGCGTATTGATCAACTTCACTTTCTGGGAAGGTGAAACGCTGTGTTGATCCTGCTCGCGCAGCATATTCCCACTCTGCTTCCGATGGCAAACGATAAGTCACGCCAGTAATTGTAGATAGCCATTTCACATATTGTTGAGCTTGATTCCAGGTTACCTCAACTGGGAATGCGTCACCCAACGCTTTTGCACGAGAGCAGCTACCATTTGCTACGCACGCCGCCCATTGATCGCGGGTAATCTCGAACTTCGAAATGGCGAATGTTTTTATATTGACTAATCGAGGTGGTGCCTGGTTTGGAGCATCATCGGATCCCATCAAAAAGGAGCCAGAAGGTACGACTCTCATCGCCGGACAAAGGCTGCACTCTGAGAACTCGACCGTTCGCGCATCAATCTGGACGTTAGTGGCTTGTACCCGGTAGAAGATTGGATGGAGCCAGCCTCTGGCTGTAACCTGCTTCCGTAACTCCGATCCGGTGGTGATGGCGT
>CAMAYR010000344.1 GCA_945862355.1 Devosia equisanguinis
CGAGGGCCGATCCTTGCGGGCGCGATCCATGAAGCTCGATTTTAGCTCCATGCGATACCCGAACGAGGCGAGCGCTCCCTCGACCTCGTCGGCGTAGGTACCCCTCACGATCGGCTTCCGCTCCGCGGGTATCTCGCGGAAGTGCCGGATCTCGTCCTCGACCTTGCTGATACTCCAGCCCGTGATGGCGGAGATCACGTAGGGGCCGCAGAACGCGATCCGCCCGGTGTCGTTGCGGACCTCGTTGAGCGACGATGTCGTCCGCCGCGTCGGTCTTTCCAGGTCGATCTGTTGGGCCATGTCGATCGCTACGCGTTTGGGATTGGCGTGAACCCGCACGGTGTCGAACATTGGTTTACGCAACGTTAACGGCCGGCCTCGTCCGGCACGCGCGGCCGCCGCCCCCGCGCGATGTCCGCTGCGACCGAGGCCACGAATCGTGCCAGCCCCCCGATCGGCACCCGCGTCGACTGGAAGGCCGCCAGCAGCCTCGCGTCGTCCGGATCGGCTGGCCGCTCGCCGCGAGCGAGCCCTGCCGCCAGCCGCCCGCAGACCATCGTCATGGCAACTCCGGTGCCGCCATATCCGACGTTGAGCACGATCGCCCCTCGCCCGCCCCGGCGCTCGATGATCGGCAGGTCCGTCGCGGTCTGGTGATAGACCCCGCCCCAGGCTTCCTCCGGCACGAGGCCGACGCCGGGAAAGCTGCGCGCAACGAGCCGCTCCAGCCCGGCCAGAACTTCGGGCGGCACGTCGAAGTCGCTGCTGCCGTAGGGCTTGAACCGCTCGATCCCGCCGTAGACGATGCGATCCTGATGAATGCGGTAGAACACGTAGGCCGTGTTGAGCTCCACGATGAACATGCGCTCCACGCCGGGTCGGACCAGTCGCTCGATCTCGAACCGGTTCGTCGCGACCATGAAATTGTGGACCACCTTGGCCTTCGGCGGCTCCGGCAGTGCGAGCGAGCCGGTATAGGCATTGGTGCAGACGACTGCCGCGCGCGCCGCCAACTCTCGGCCCCACTCGCCCGACACGACGACGTCGTCCGGCCGCTCTGCGATGGCGCGGACAGGCGCCTGCTCGACGATCGCGATCCCCTTCCGGCGGGCGAGCGCCGCCAGCGCCCTCACCGTGCGATAGGGGTCGACCGTATGCGCGTCCATGTCGATTGCCAGTTGCCCCCTCGCTACTGCCACGATCCGGTGGCCGAGCCGCGCCTTCTCGAGCAGCCGCCCGACCCGGACGAGCCCACTGGCGGTGAGAAACCCCTGCGCCTCGATCCGCAGGGATCTGGCCTCCACGCCGGAGCCCGGCACCTCTGCAGCAAGCCAGCGCGCGGTCTCGTGCACGCGCCGGTTGAGATGCGTCAGTCCCCACAGGTGCTCGGCCTGCCCATCGGCGCTGGCGAGCCACAACGGGGCAGGAAGTGGACCGAGCAGCCCCGCGTTGCGGCCGCTGGCGCCGAAGCCGACGAACCGCGCCTCGAGCACGACGATGCTGGCAAGCGGTTCTGCCTCGGCCAAGGCGAGCGCCGTCGATAGCCCGGCTAGCCCCCCGCCGATCACCGCGAAATCCACCCGCTTGGGCCACGCCTTGCCGCTGACCGCGCCCGTCGCCTCGAGCTCCCCGCCGGGCTCCGGCGCGCCGCCATGACGCTGCCAGGTGCTGCGTCCCGTGGCAGGGCTCGATCGCGGCTCGATCCGGCGCGTGAAGGGCGGCATCCTGTCTTCCTGTTTCCCGGGCTTGATCAACGGCTATACCACGCCGACAGTAATCGGAAGCTTGTGTCCCGGGGAACAGCGCCCGGGCCCGCTGCGCCTTAGATTGGGTCTCACCAACCAGCCCGGGAGTACGCGGACATGCTGACCAACGACCACACCATCAAGATCAAGGGCGGCAAGGTCGGCGTACTGCTGGTTCACGGACTGGCCGGCACCCCCGCCGAAGTGCGCTACGTCGCCGGCGGCCTCGCCCGCCTCGGCTACACGGTCCACTGCCCCCAGCTCGCCGGCCACGGCGGAACGGAGGCCGATCTCACCGCCTCCACCTGGGAGGACTGGTATGCGACCTGCGAGCGTGCACTCGACGAGCTGCGCAAGGAGTGCGACACGGTCCTGGTCGGGGGGCTCTCCACCGGCGCAGTGCTCGGCCTGATGCTGGCCGCACGCCGCCCGGCCGACGTCGCCGGCACGCTGCTTTATTCGCCGACGCTTTGGCTGTCGGGCTGGTCGATCCCCTGGTACTCGCGACTGTTCAGCCTCGTGCGCACCAAGCGCTTCGCCAGCAAGTTCTCGTTCTCCGACCGCGCGCCCCACGGCATCAAGGACGAGCGCATCCGCGACTTCATCATGAAGGCGATGTGCAACGGCGACAGCGCCAATGCCGGGCTTCTCAACACGCCCGGCGCCGCAGTGTTCGAGCATCGCCGCCTCGTCGGCGCGCTGAAGCCGCTGCTCGGCCGGATCACTCAGCCGACGCTGATCCTGCACCCTCGCGAGGACGACATGGCCGGGATCGACAACGCGCAATTCCTGCAACGGAAGCTAGCTGCCCGCATCGAGATGACCGTACTCGAGGACAGCTACCACATGATCACCATAGACCGGCAGCGCCAGACGGTGGTGGACCGCTCCGCACAATTCATCGCTGTGCTGACGGCAGAGAAAGCCGCTGTGGTCGCCAAGGCCGAGCTGCAGCGCAAGGCACGCACGTCCGCGCTGGCCACCCTCGCCGTCGCGGCTTGAAGACCTGCCGATTGGACGTGAGAGCTACGACGCCGACACGGTCGGCGCCGTCTTACACCCGCGAAGCCAGAGGTTCGTGAGAGCAGAGACTGGTGATCTGGTGTCGGACGATAAGCGTCCGACACCGAGCAACTCGCTCAGGCCAGCTCTTTCTTGAACATGTCGACGGTTCGCTTCCACGCCAGATCGGCTGCAGCTTTATTGTAGCGCGCCGCCGAGCCGTCATTGTTGAAGGCGTGTTGCGTGCCGGGATACTTGAAAACTTCGAACCTCACGCCCGCTTTCTTCAGAGCATCCTCGTAAGCGGGAATGCCCTTGTTGATGCGATCGTCGTTCTCCGCGTAGTGCATCATCATCCGGGCCTTGATCTTCGCGACGTCGGCGACTGCCGGCTGAATGCCGTAGTAGGGCGCCCCTGCCTGAACGTCGGCCCCGCCGGCAACCGCGATGAAGTTCGCCATCCCGCCGCCCCAGCAGAAGCCGGTGACGCCGATCTTGCCGTTCGAGCTGGCGTGCGCTTTCAGATACTTCTCCGAGGCAAGGCCGTTCGC
>CAMAYR010000345.1 GCA_945862355.1 Devosia equisanguinis
GATCGGCCCGTACTCGGTCAGCACCCATTCGAGCCTCTGGTCGTGCACATCGCAAGGAACCTCCGGCAGCTCTTGTGCGGCGAACGCGAGGCCGATCGCGATAACCGGCTTCAGCCGCCGCAGCCGCTCGATCGTGCGATCGTAGTACCCGCCGCCGTATCCGAGCCTGACGCCACGCCGGTCGAACGCCAGCAGTGGCACCAGCAACACGTCTGGCTCCACGGGCGGCGCCGTATCGGCCGGCTCCAGGATACCCCACACCCGCGCGACCAACTCATCACCCGGCTTCCAAGCGCGGAATACCAGCGGATTGCCGAGCGGCGGGACGACCGGCAGGCACGTGCCGAAGCCCTCCCGCGCAAGCTGTGCATGGAGGGCCGATGGAGCCATTTCCGCGCCCATTGCCGAATATGCAGACACCGTCGCGCCCGGCGAAACGGCTGCGAAGCCTATCCCGATTTCTGCGATCCGCGCGGCCGCCCGCTCACGGTCGCGAGCCGGAATCGCCTCGCGAATCGTCGTGCAAGATGCACGCAGCTTCTTTTTGCGGGTGGCTGAATCGGCTGGATTGTCGGTCATGTCCGGGATCGTATCGCAGGGCATCAGCCACGCGAACCATTTTCCCGGATCTTACGCGCGGGCCCGGCGCCAGTGCGCCGTCCAGTGCACAGTCCAATACCCGCTTGCACCCCGAATGGCCCGCGGAACGACAAGGATGGTTTAGTCCTCATCCGCGGGCCAAGGCCGCGCATGCGGCCCGGCGCCAGTGCGCCGTCCTATTCAATAATAGTGCCGCGGTGGCCGTTGGAACGGTAGATCCCGCCAGGTCCCTTCAGAGAAGGTGGGTGCCGTGTGTTCCGGGCCACGGCCCGGACCAGGGACAGCTCCCTAGCAGATCTTATAGGCCCAGGGGAAAAGTGTTCCTGACGAGCCCCGCAGCAGCTGGCACTCTATGCGCCGGCCATGAAGATTCCAATACCTGCTCGTGCTGCCGGTGGGCAAATCTTCGCCCCGGAGCCGCGTGCATGCGCCAGCCGTGTCCCGAGTGCCACCAACGAGGGATGTCACCGACCGTCGGCGGCTCAATGCCCGCTCTTCCGGAACAACGTCGTTGCCGCGAGCCCCATCGCGATGGACAACAGCACTGTCGCGATCCCATAGGCCAGCGGCTGTCCGAAGGCCGCGCTGTGCAGGAAATGCTCCAGCCCTTCCCGCCGCAGCGTGACGCGCGATGTGAACGTGTGCAGCAGCCGCCCCTGCCGGAACAGGTGGACGCGCGCCACGAGCGGTCCCACCGGCACGTTCGCTGGCAGGTCCAGCGATGCCCTGAACAGGCTGCGCCCGATGAACCTGACGCCGCTGATCGGCCGCTCGATATAGAGCCGCTCACGCTGCTTGATGCGCACGATGGAACTCTTGAAATCCTCCAGCTCGCCCGTGCTGACGCCGCTTTCCCACCCGCTGATCGGCGTCATCCTGACTTGCTCGAAGCCGATGTCGTTGTCGCGCAGGATGATAGGGTCTGCGATCTGATCGAGCGGCCGCGTCGACAGGATAGCGTAGTAGCTCGGCACGCTCTGGAACGTGATGGAGGCAGTGTTGATCCAGATGCCGACGTTGCTCTTCTTCCGCGCCACCAGCCTCGTCGGTGTCCCTTCGACGACGACGACCACGTCGTAAAGACCCGACGTCGGGCTCGCCTGCTGGCTGTTGTCGACAGAACCGAAGATGACGATCTCGGTGCCCGTGAAGCTCGATGTGACGGCTACGCTGCGCGAGGAGACGTCCGCTTGAACCGTCTCGCGCGCTTCTGGCCCTGGTCCCAGAGGCGCCTGCGTCGCCGATGTTGCCGGCCCGCTGGGCTGCGTGCCGGCTGCCGGGGCAGGTGTATCGGTGGATTTTGCCGCAGGTCGCCGCTGTGCCGACGCATCTCCAGCAGAGAAAAAGGCGACGAGACCGAGCATCGCCACCGTCAGCAGCCCCGTCCGGCGCTTGATGTTGGAACCGCTTGGCGCTGCGTTTGATGGCGGGCGGGGATGCATCGCGCTCCCTTCGAGGACGACTTTGCCCTGCTCCTGCGGCCAGTGTGGAACCGACCTGTCTGGCAAGTGCACGGGCCTTTTGGCAAGACCACGGGATGTCGTGATCGGTGGTTTCGCGGCGAGCGTTATGCTCGAGTGGCGACAGGCACCGGCGGCACGGGAAAGGCGGCTTGCAATATCGCAGGGAGATGGCGAGCACGCCGCGCGTCCGTGCCCCTGCCCAGGTGGCAGGCCCGACGCCGTCACATACTCGTATAAGCCTCCCCCGCACTCCAAGGTCAACGCAAAATGTCGTGTGCCGCCGGGCTGATATCGAGCAAACCAAATGTCCGACGAAGGGTCGAACATTTGGTTTTCCGGCATGAGAGCGGCCAGCCTCGCCTTCACGGGGCCAGCGTGCCGAGGAAACGCAGGGCGATCTCGCGGCGTGTGTCGACGGCGATCTGGCCGAGGGCCTGAGATAGAGGGCTGGCGGCACCAGACCCCATCAGAGCGGCGTGGCTTTGGTATCGGCTTCCATCTCCTTCCACTTCTCGCGGAACTTTCGCAACATGCGCTGCGTGTAGTTGAAGACGTTTTCGATATCCTGCTCGGAGGGCAGCTTGAGCTCGGCGGCAGAGCTCGAATTGGGGCCGGAGCTCGGGCCGGAACGGCCATGCGTTGCGCCATGGCGCTTGTCGCCCTGCATGATCTCTTCCATCTCGCGAATTTCTGCCTTCAGGCGCTTGTTGTCGGCCCGGAGTCGATTGGTCTCATCGTCGAGGCCACGGCCCGGCTCCGCCATATCCCGGCAACCCCATTCGCCGTCGCGGCGATGGCACAGCGCCATCCGGCCCGTCTCGGTGTCCAGGCGGACGAAGCCACCGCCTTCGGCCGGGCTCATGGTGAAGCGACCCGGCCGCTCGCCGGTCGCACCCACAGGCGCCATCCACGCGGCGCCTCCCAATATGCAAATCCCGCCCAGGACAACCGCCGCAGCCACGGGAATATGCCGTTCCGATCTCATCATCGCCTCCACTGGAAAGGCTTCACCCTGAATCGGTGACTTTGCGCACCGTTCGGCTGGCTGCTTTGCAAGTGGCTGGATCGGGGTGGCCGGTGGCAGAAGGGCGAAAGCGCGCAGGCTTCGCACTTCGCGGGGGCGACACGCCCCGGCGGCTGGCACTGCGACGCTGGCGA
>CAMAYR010000346.1 GCA_945862355.1 Devosia equisanguinis
ATCGCGCCAGGCATAACGCTGCCGAGCGGGGCGCAATCGCGGGAGCAGTACGATGCGGCAAGCCGGCTCAATCCTCTGCAACGGGCATGCTCCCCGGAGGAGATCGCGGCGGCGGTGCGGCTGATCGCGGGATCGCCGGCCATGACCGGCACGGTTATCACCATCGACGGCGGGTTGGCGCTTGCCAACCCTGGAAGAGATGTCGCGTTCATCGAGCCGGGCACCCCATGAAAGTCGAGCGCTTCTGCCTTTTCGTCAAAGGCTTCGAGATCGAGGTCAGCATCGGCATCCACGATTTCGAGCGCAACGGTCCACAACGGCTCGCCATCGCGATCGAGATCGAGATCGACCCGAAGCTGCTGCCGCAACAAGACGCGATCTCCTTGACATTCGACTACGACTGGATCCGGGACGAGGTTCGCCGGCTGGCGACCGGCCGGCACTTCGAACTGCAGGAGACGCTAGCGCAGGAAATCATGGCCGTGCTTTCACAACGCCGCGAGATCGCCCGGGCAGTCGTGGAGACGGCGAAGCCTGATGTCTATCCGGATGTCGCCGCCGTCGGCTGCCGCATCGAGGCGCGACGGCAATAGATCGCCCGGCACATGCCCTCAGGCGAAAAGGATGGATCATGAACGACGGGCAGGACAAGAGCATCCAGGCAGGACGCTCGAGACGCGTCCTTGTCGAGGGCTTCGAGCTGATCGGCAGCGTCGGCGTCTACGAGCACGAGCGGCGCTACGAGCAGCGCATCGTCGTCTCCCTCGAGCTCGACGTGGTCGACGCCTACGACGGCGCTTCCGACGAGCTCGACGCCGTCTACGACTACGACCACGCGATCTCGGCGGTGCGCACAACGGTCGAAAGCCGGCACTTCAACCTGCTCGAGACACTGGCCGAGCGGATCGCAGAGGCCTGCCTCGTCCATCCTCACGTCACCGCGATCAAGGTGCGGATCGCCAAGCCCGACGTTCTCATCGCCTGCCGCGCCGTCGGCATCGAGATCATGCGCCGCCGGGACTGAGCCGGCAGCCCCGTCCGCTCATCCCTTGCTGCTCGCTGCAGCGGCGGCTGCCACATTTTGTCCTCATCTTGCTCCAACTGATGCCCCGTTCCTGGGTATTCCTCAGCAGCCAGGGGTGATTCAGCGTGGTCTGGTAACTGCTTGTTAACGGTGTCGGCTTACAGGTCGTTAACTAGCGCATCATCAACCAGAGCTTGTCCGGGGGGCCCGTGCAGGCACTATTCTAGCGCGGATGTTGTCATGAAGCGTAGCTCGGTCGTCACCGTCGCATTCACAGCCGCCTTCACTGGCCTGGCCGTCTCGGCGCTCCAAGCGGGAGCAGCCACTTTGCCGGCCATCAAGACCAGCTCCAAGAACGCCGTACCCGAATGCGTCACGCCGGGTAGGCTGATGGCGCTCATTACCCAGCGCAATCCCAAGCTCGACCGGCGCTTTGGCGACATCGCCACCATCTACATGCGTCTGGGCGAACAGATGGGAATGCGGTGGGACTATGCGTTCTACCAGATGATGCTGGAGACCGGCAGCCTCAGCTACACGCGCGACGGCAAGAAGCCGGGCGACGTGAAGCCCCGGCAGAACAATTTCGCCGGGCTCGGCGCGACAGGCAAAGGCGCCCCGGGCGAAGCATTCGCCAGCATCGAGAACGGGGTGAAGGCTCACCTGCAGCACTTGCTGATGTACTCGGGCGAGCGTGTCGAGGCGCCGGTCGCGGAGCGGACCCGCAAGGTCCAGGAGTGGGGCGTACTTACGTCCTGGCAGAAAAAATTCAGTCGGCCGATCACGTTCTCCGACCTCGCTTCGAAATGGGCGCCGGGCAGCCGCGGCTACGCCAGGGACGTGCACTCCATAAGCAACGACTTCCAAGAGAGCCTTTGCCGCAAGCCCGATCCCAGACCCGAACTCGTAAAGGAGGCGCGCGCGGACCGCGCCACAGCATCCCGGACGACGACGCCGAGCGGGAAAGCCGACACAGCCGCAAGTGCGGTAAAATCTGCGCAAGGGCTCGAGAAACCGGATAGGCCCGACAAGCCCGATGGGCGGGAGCTTGCCCGGCAGGCGAACGAGCGAGCCCGGGCCGACGGCGATGGGCCGCGATCGGGGTTGGGTGCCCGAGCCATTATCGCCGCCAAGCCCTACGCTGGCGAAGCTGCCCCCGGCCCCGGCGTCACCATACTCAACGACGGTCCCAAGGAAGCAACGGCCGAAACGCCTGCCGTCGCAGCGGATGCCGTCGGCAGCACCCCGGCTACCGTCCAGACCGCCTCGGCTGCGACTGCTGCGCGGCAGACGACCGGCAAGCATGTCGCTGCTGGCGCAACCACCGTTGCCGCGCTGCCCAAGGCGTCGCCGCCTGTCGCAGACAGCAATCCGCCGGCTGCCACGCCCGCCAAGTGCCGCGTCTACACGGCCAGCTACGGTGGGCAGAAATCCGTAATCATCCGCGCCAGCGCCGACAAGTTTACGAACTTCACCGTTCTCGACGTGAACGACGGGCAGGAGGCGCGCGAGATCGAGGCCTACGTGTCCGCCTATGCGAAAGGCGGGCAGAAGGTCGGCGAGTTCTCCAGCTCGAACGCCGCCCTCGACAAAGCATTCGAGCTCTGCCCGGAAGGCTGAGCCGAAGCAGCCGCTCGCAAGAGAGCGCCTTCATAGCCTCGAGCGATCGAAGACCCCGCGCGCCCTCCGGAACAGCAGGCGCTGCGGGGTCTTCTTTCTGTCGAACAGTGCTTTTCAGTCGTAAATTCTGTCGACCTAAACCGAAACCCACACGCAACAACACTCCATTTATAATTGCGCAGACAATCCAAAAATCTGACGCCGCCAATTAAAAATAAGTCGATTGTTTACCGTATTTTGTGGAATTTCACCTGATATTCGCGAACACACACACCCATATCCCGAACGCGATAGATCGAGGAGATTTAGGCATGGATGCTCAAGCACTTGGTGGCCTCGGCGTTTTCGGGATAATTCTCGTCCTCTTCGCGGTATGGACGGCGTGGTCATCCGTCAAGATCGTTCCGCAAGGGTTTACTTACACCTGCTTCCGTAACTCCGATCCGGTGGTGATGGCGTAAGGGTCTGGGTTGGTTTGCGAATCAGCTATTTCTCTTGTCGAGGGCGGCTCACTCGGCAGGTGATGGGATGCGAAGCTTCGAGATCGTGCAGTCGGACACCGACACGACA
>CAMAYR010000347.1 GCA_945862355.1 Devosia equisanguinis
GGAATCCGCCATCACAATTTGCAAGGAAATCCACCGACAGGCGTGGAAATCCTGCAACTCGGCGCAGAGCTATCGGCGCGATCAGCTCGCAAAATCAATGCGCTGGAAAAACTTCACGGCCGACTATATACGACCAACTCCGCCGTCGCGCGCTTTCGACAACCGCCGCCCCCGCCTCACCACATCAGCTATTGCGAGGTGGCGTCCCTCCCATTGAGACATAGACGTTCATGAGGTGCTCGATGCCGCCCTCGGCCGGTTTGACCCAGCTCGATGGCACATAGACAAGCGCACCACCCACCGGCACCGGCGCCGACGGCACCAGGATGCCGAGGTACTCCCGTCCGCCGATCAGGACCGGCTTGGAGCTGGCGAGCAGGGCCAGCACGGCGGCGCCCGGCTCTCCGCCGAAGAAGCACCACACCGAACTCATGCTCTTCACATTGTCTGCACCTTTGAGATCCACGATCGCGGCGAATTGCTTGCTCAAGCCATAGACACTCGAGACGATCGGCACCCGTCTCATCAGCCGATCGACGAGCGCCGACAGCCAGTCGCCAAGCCGCGTCTCGACGATCAATCCGAGCAAGTAGACCGCCACAACCACAGTCGCGAGGCCACCCAGGTAGGCAGCGACCGACGACGACGTCACACCCAGGCCCAGCCTGGAAAGGAACTCGCCTACCGGGCTGCTCGGGCCGACGTACCCGGCGACGATATTGGCCAGCCAAGCCGTCACGACGATCGTGAGCGCAAGCGGCAGGGCAGCCATCAGGCCCGAGACGAATGTTTGCATCATGCGTTGCATGTCGATCCTCCTCGCTCCGCATTGCGAGTTCAGCAGATCGAGGTCATCCCGTCACCACCAACTATCACCGGCCATCGGCGAGTACATCTCGCAAGGCCAGCAGCGCGAGCCGCACCTGGCAGCCACGGCGGAGGCATCTCAGCAGTTGCAGATCTCAACCGCCGACCAGCGGCTTCAGGCTCTCGGCGAGAAGTCGGGTCTGCAGCTCCTGGTCCTTCAAAGCCAACTGCGTCACGAACCAGTCCTGGACCAGCTGGCAGACCTTCTCCGGCGGGGTACTGGAAAGCTTCTTGGGATCGGAGAACGTGGCGAGGTCGACCGTCGTCCAGCCGCGCTGCTTGACCAGATCCTCGGTCAGTGCGTCGTAGTCGGCACGGCGCGTGATCGGATGGACCTTGCGACCGGCGCGAGCGTCCACGACGCCGGAGAAAACGGCGATCATCTGCTTTTGAAGCGTCTCGGAGAAGGCCGGCGTCTTCGACAACTCGACCATGAAAGGACTCGCCTCGCCGTGCGAGATGAACGCATAGCAAGTGGGGCCGTCACGCGATCCGAGCTGCTTCAGGTTCGCGACAAAAGCGCTCGCCATGCTCTTGAGATGGTCCGGTGAGGACTGCAGCGCTGCAGCCTGATTGCGGCGACGCAATGTGACGATCACATCGACCAGGAACTGCGTGACGACGCGCTCGTCCTGCTTGCGGGCGCGCATTTTCTCGACCTCGACGAGGATTTCCTGGTACCAGTCGGCGAACTCCTTTTTCAGATAGCGCCAGATGGCGATCTTCTGCAGCGAAGCGTCGATCTCGGGTTTGGTGGTCCCGGCAGCCTCGTAGGGCGAGGCGCGGAACTGCTCGGCCGACGCGGTCTCTGTGCGCGAGGCCGAAAATACGTTCGTAATCGCAGTAGCGCCGGAGACCAGGGTGCGGTTCTGCCAGGCGAACCAGCCAAGCCCGCCGAGGATCAGAACGACTGCGATCGCAGCCGTCGCAACGCCGATCCAGCTCCGGCGCGGGCGACCAGCCTCATCCTCTTCCGAGAGATCTGGTAAAGGCTCGGGGGCGGCACGATGGTCGACGGAGAACGACCTGTCGAAAGCGTTGGCTTCGCGCCCCCCCGCATCAGCGGCAGTGGGGGCCGGTCCATGAGCAAGGGAGCGCATCGCCTGGACCCAGGCCGCCTCGTCGTTCAACGCGCTCGGCGTTCCTGTAGCTGCGGCAGAACCGGCAGAGGCAGGCGCAGCTTGCACCTGTGGCCCCGATCCATGTTCAGCGAGACGATCCCCCCGCGTCGATGACGTCACAGGTGCAGATGCAGCCCCCGGGGCGAGTGCCTGCGTGGGTGATGGAGGAGAGGATGACGGCGGTGCCTTTGCTCCGAAGTGCTCTGGAAACGCCTCCGCACCCGGCTTCCACTGGGGGAAGTGCGCACACCAGACCAAGTCCGTCGGGCGCAGGTGGCCCAACTCGACGAACTTGCGCATTTCGACGTCGGAGATGGGCCCGTGACGAGCGCCATCCCTCGCGATATACCATTCCACGCTTGCCGGTGTAGCCGACATGTCTCCCCAATGCCCCTACGCCGATGCCCAGCCTGACAGACCGATCCGGAGATCCGAGCGGGACTACCCACTACTCGAGCCGCCCGCCATCTGAGACCCCCGCTACCCGAGACCAGAGCATCATCGATCCGGACGGACCCGCTTGCGCGCTGCACCGGCCTGATTAGATGCCCTGGATTCCAGATGCTGGAGCACGTCCATCCGATCAGTCGACCGCCAGTGGCGTCACCGTCCGATCGCACACGGCTCCAGCGCCGATATAAAACCACCGCCTCAGATAGGACAATGGCAGACCGTGTCATCAGGAAAATGGCACCGCGGCGAGTATATCGACAAACTGATGTGACAATATGGCGGCAGCAGGGAAGCGTGGTCGGGTGGCTGCGCGCAGCGCGGGTACCGCCGGCATCCCCATGAAAATTGCGGCATCGGCGCATTCGCGACCGACCTCTTGATAACCCCGATGTCTCCGCAAACCCTCTACTCACACGCGACATCACGGCCGTCCCGGATCGTAATCCAGCGCAATTCCGGGGTAATCACAGGGGAATCGCATGAACGATTTCACCCGGCACCGGTGACGAGACTTTCGAGGTAGGCGTCGTCCCAGGCGGCGAGGCGGCGTTTGACGCGCATGGAGTTTTTGTCGGCCTTGGCTCGCATCAGGTTGGCCGCGATGTGCTTGATCGTCGCGAAGTTGGCCGGAGCATTGTCGCGG
>CAMAYR010000348.1 GCA_945862355.1 Devosia equisanguinis
GTGCTGCCGGTGCTGCCGCCTTGGGAGCGGCCTTGGTCTCGACCTTCTTCGGCGCGGCCTTCACCGACTTTGGTACACCGCGACAATGAGCCGACTGCTCCTTGCCATCCTTTCGCTTCACGGCCGCGATCCAGCGGCAGTCGGAAGCCTTGGTCCCACAGGCTTTCTGATCGAGCCCCTGGCAAACAGAGGTGGAGGCCGCCTTCTTCGCGGCCGCGGGCTTGGCAGGTGCAGCAGCCTTCGCAGCAGGCGCAGCCTTGGCGGCAGCCGGAGCAGCAGGCTGAGCCTTGGGTGCCGGCGGTGCTAGCTGCGCGCTGGCAGTGTAAGCGGTAAAGAGAAGAGCTGCGGCGGCAGATGCGCCGACAGTGACCTTACTGAGGTTGATCACGGCATGTCTCCCGAGGTTGGTGCCAGGTTGGCATCGATACAGCGCATCGCGCGCGAGAACATGGCAGTCCGCTGAATAACTGTTCAGAAGCCGGGGGCTTAGTGTGGAAACTGTTATATGTAGCCGCGGAGCCACGCTCGATATCCCCTTCGTCAATTCGTTGCGCAGCACGCTGATCGCGTAACCTATACCGGAAAACCGAATATTCGCCCCATCGTCGAGCATTCGGCTTGGTGGTTTGCGCGCGCAAGGTTGATGTGGCGGCTGGGCCTAAGGAAAAGAGTGATCCCGGCCCACCACAGGACAATCAGAACCAAACCTTCGGCGAGCCGGGTTGAACCAGCCACTGCATCGCCCGTTCACCGGCCACCCATGCCGCACGTGGCGCCTCAGCGTCGCGCTTGCCCGACGGCCCGCCATGCCTATAGTGCGCGCGAATTCCAATTTCGCAGCGCACCAAGGTGGCGGGCAGATGGCTAAAGGCAGCAGCAGCACTTCGAGCAGTCAAGGTCCGAAAAAGGTAGTTCTCGCCTACTCGGGCGGCCTCGACACCTCCATCATCCTGAAATGGCTGCAGGAAACCTACGGCTGCGAAGTCGTCACCTTCACCGCCGACCTCGGCCAGGGCGAGGAGTTGGGCCCCGCGCGCAAGAAAGCGGAGATGCTCGGCATCAAGCCCGAGAACATCTTTGTGGAGGACCTGCGCGAGGAGTTCGTGGCCGACTACGTCTTCCCGATGTTTCGCGCCAATGCCGTCTACGAGGGCGTCTACCTGCTGGGCACATCCATTGCCCGGCCGCTCATCGGCAAGCGCCAGATCGAGATCGCCCGCGCCACCGGCGCCGACGCCGTCTGTCATGGCGCCACCGGCAAGGGCAACGACCAGGTCCGCTTCGAGTTGACCTATTATGCGCTCGAGCCCTCGATCAAGATCATCGCGCCGTGGCGGGAGTGGGCCTTCAAGAGCCGCGAGGATCTCATCGACTTCGCCGAGCAGCACCAGATCCCGATCGCCAAGGACAAGCGCGGCGAGGCCCCCTTCTCCGTCGACGCGAACCTGCTGCACTCCTCCTCCGAGGGCAAGGTGCTGGAGGACCCCGCCGTCAAGCCGCCGGAGATCGTCTACCAGCGCACCATCTCGCCGATGGACGCACCCGATCAGGTGACCACCATCAAGGTCGGCTTCAAGAAGGGCGACGCCTGCTCCATCGACGGCAAGGAGATGAGCCCGGCGACACTGCTCACCAAGCTCAACGAGCTCGGCAAGGCCAATGGCATCGGACGCCTCGACCTCGTGGAAAACCGCTTCGTCGGCATGAAGTCGCGCGGCGTCTACGAGACGCCCGGCGGCACGATCCTGCTCACCGCGCATCGCGCGATGGAGAGCATCACGCTCGACCGCGGCGCGGCCCACCTCAAGGACGATCTGATGCCGCGCTACGCGGCGCTGATCTACAACGGATTCTGGGAGAGCCCCGAGCGACGCATGCTGCAGGCGCTGATCGACGCCAGCCAGGAGCACGTCGAAGGCGAGGTGACGCTAGAGCTCTACAAGGGCAACGTCATCGTCACCGGCCGCGAGAGCCCCAAGTCGCTCTATTCCACCACGCTCGTCACCTTCGAGGACGACCGCGGCGCCTACGACCAGAAGGACGCCGCCGGCTTCATCCGCCTCAACGCGCTCCGCCTGAGGACACTGGCGGGACGGGATCGAAAGGGCTGAGGGGCTGAGCGACGCGACGACCAGTCGGAATTCGATTTGTAGTCCCCCGCCAGACCGAGGCGGTCCGGCATCCGCAATCGCCGTGCCTACGTGCCCGGCGTCGCGCCCACGCACCGCGACCGTTTCGAGCGCCATGCCGAGCTTTCGCTTCATCGGAGATCAGCCGCCGTATCACTCGCTCGCGAGCTGATCGGCAAACCCGTGATTGACGTCGCGGTGCTTGGCCTCGTCGAGCCGGACCACGCGCACGACATCCGACAGCCTCGCATCTGCCGGGAGTTGCCAGTAGTCGATCGCGATCTGCGGCGCGTCAACATTCTCGGTCCGCCCGCTCTCGATCTCATCGAGATATTGCGTGTAGCTGACCACGGCTTCTTCTTCGAGATAGCCGACAAATCGATGCGCCACGCGCGGCCATATCAGGTAGAGCACGAAGAACGCATTGAAGAACACGCCTTGGGCGATGATGACCAGTGCCCGCTCGAACCACGAAGGCTGCGCGATCCGCATGAAGGTCATCAGGTGTTGCCGCTCGTTTTCTGCCTCGTCGAGCAGCGTGTGAATCCAGCCACGATCTTCCTCGAAGCGGCGGAGCGACCTGAGGTGCCGCAGCATTCCGCCGACCATGCCCGGAACGCCCGCGATCGTTTCCAGGACGACCGCACGGTGGCCATAGCGCTTTGAAAAGAACAGATCCGCGAAGAAGCGCAGGAGTTTCACGAGCCCGAGGGACATTCTATCACCGATGCCACGCGCGTTCCTATGAACGTCGAGCGGCCGCTCGTCACTCTCCGGTTGATGGTCTCTGACCGGTTTGAAATCATTTGTCATTTCGGATGCGTCACCCACGCCTTCAACTCCCCGAGAGGGGTGATAACGCGCGGGACATGACTAGGTCCTGCTTCCGTAACTCCGATCCGGTGGTGATGGCGTAAGGGTCTGGGTTGGTTTGCGAATCAGCTATTTCTCTT
>CAMAYR010000349.1 GCA_945862355.1 Devosia equisanguinis
CTGCACGATCTCGAAGCTTCGCATCCCATCACCTGCCGAGTGAGCCGCCCTCGACAAGAGAAATAGCTGATTCGCAAACCAACCCAGACCCTTACGCCATCACCACCGGATCGGAGGTACGGAAGCAGGGTTCTGTCACACTTGCTCCGTCTCCAACTCTCATAGGAGAATGTGATGTCGCTCGATACGCGGATTGCGGAGTTGACGCAGAAACATCGTTCGCTCGAGAGAAAGATCGAGCATGAGTTGACACGGCCTGCGGCCGACATCTCCAAAATCGCGAAATGGAAACACGAAAAGCTGAAACTCAAGGACGAGTTGGTCAAGCTCGCCAAGCCGACGCGGCACTGACTAAGTTGCGTCTGGACCGTGGCCTTTTCAATTGTATTGGAAGGCGGCGACGGGAGCGTCCATCCGAGGCTGCGCGTCTGTTCGCCCAGAGCTGGTGCAGCAGAGTTCTGCGCCTCGGATCAGCCTGAGTGCTCATTGTTTTCGTGAGCAATGGGAGTTCTTCGTTCGGTTCGGCATTTGCGACCTTTATCGACAGCAAGTCTTGCCCGGGCCCCTCGGTTCGCTGGCCTCGGTTCGCTGGCCTCGGTTCGCTGGGGGCGGCTTCGACCGAGGGGCAGTCATTGGCCGCGGTTGGTCAATCCGATCTGGACGACCAACCAGAGACACGACAAATCGAACCTCAATCGTTGAAGGATCGGAGAAGGTTTGTTCGCATGGCGGAGATGCCGGCCCGGTAGCGGCTGGTATAGGTCGAGCGCAATCGGCCCCGATAGTGGTGCGTGCAGCTTCCATCCAGGCGTTACCCCGCACCGCTGAAGAGCGGTCGGTCGACGATCGCGGCACGGGCAGTCTTCCCGCGTCGGTTCGTTCGATCATGGGCCGATCGAAAGTCACGAGTTGGCCCGGCTGCGTTCCGCTGGCGCCAGTCTATTTCTTTGTTTTCGTGGACCGCTGGGCGGCAGGCTTCAATGAGCCGAAGTAGATGGCGAGTGCTCTCAGCTCTTCGTCGTCGAGCGGCTTTGCGACGGATACCATCGCCTGATTGTCCCGCGCGCCGGTCTGGTAGAACTTCATCGTCGTGACGAAGTAGTCCACCTCGAGGCCAACGATCGACGGGATACCCCGGCCCGGGCTGCCGTCGCGCCGATGGCAGGCGGTGCATTCCTGGCTCAGGTGCTCGCCGTAGGCCATCGACTTCGGGTCTGCTCGTCCGGGGGCGGGATGGGCCACGACCCCCGCAAGCGCTACCACTGCCATCGCAGCCGTAGCCGCGGTAGATGCACGTATCGGCACGCGCGCGTGGCGCATTTTTTCCTCCCTTCGATCCGCTCCCGTTCCGCGATACGGATCCGCGATTCCCTAACCTGGACCGCACCTGTGCCGGCTCGGTCAGCAGCCCCATGTTCTAATATCAGCATTGGCTGATATGCAAGCCGATCCGGAAGCTGACCTCTGGTCGGCGACAGAGAGCCGGGGCGGAATGCTCGTGTGGGATCGTCTCAGTTGGAACTGCCGAGGTCGTGTGGAGCACGATAAATCGAAGGCTATAGGCTTACCGGCCATTCATCTTCCGTCGGAGAGCCTCAAGGCGGGCGAGCTGTCTCTCGAAAGGGAGGGCCTCCACTTCCACATTCTACTTCGAGGTTGGCAAACATCAATACATTTGCATATAAGGCGATAAATGCTGCAACGGCGTTGCGCCGCACGGGACGGGCAGCGTCGAAGCCGTACGCAGGACGGGGAGGTGATTTGTGCAGAGCTTTATGCCCTGGCATGGACTGGCAGGAGGCGTATTGATCGGGATTGCTGCGGGCTTTTATCTGCTCGCCAATGGCCGCATCGCGGGCATCTCGGGCATTGTAGAGCAGGCGCTGCAGCCAACCAGTAGCGGATTTTCTCAGAGCCTGGCGTTCGTTCTCGGACTGCCTCTGGGCACACTGGTCGTCTCGTTTCTGGCGCCGGGGATCGTTCCACGGGTAGAGTTGCTCGGCGGAACCGGTATGATCGTTGCGGCAGGTCTGCTGGTGGGCTTCGGGGCTCGGGTCGCTGGTGGATGCACCTCGGGTCATGGCGTGTGTGGCCTGCCGCGCTTTTCCATCCGCTCGATCGTCGCGACGGCGACGTTCATGTGCGTTGCAGCGCTCACGGTGTTCGTCGTCCGGCACGTGTTCTGAGGAGGCAGGCATCATGCAGTTGCTGACGGCATTGATGGCAGGTGCTCTGTTCGGTGCAGGTCTGACGGTCGCGCAGATGGTCGATCCCCAGAAGGTTTTGGGTTTCCTGGACGTCGCGGGCATCGCAAAGGGGACCTGGGATCCCACGCTGCTGATGGTTTTCATCGGCGCCTTGCCGACTATGTTCCTCGCGTATCAGTTGCGACGACGTCGCCTGTCGCAGCCGGCGCAGTCAGCTTATTTCGCGCTGCCGCAGCGCACTGACGTCGATGCCCGGCTGGTGATCGGCAGTGCTGTTTTCGGGGTCGGGTGGGGGCTCGTCGGCGTTTGTCCTGGCCCTGCCGTCACGGCACTTGGACTGGCTGGTGAGCGCATCGGTGGCGTGTTGATCTTCCTTGCTGCGATGGTGGTGGGCATAGCACTGTCACGCCTTGTCGCTCCATGGGGTACGCGCGAAGACCCGGATGCGGTCGGCAGCAAGGTGTGAGATTGGCCAGGTGCGTGGAAATCGGTGGTAGCTTCCGTTCATGCGGGCATGTGCCTGGAAGGGTGCGGTCGAGGTTGGCGCCGGACGACCAGGGACGCGCGTCGACGAAGTATCCCGTTGCAGAATGGATAGGATTTCATGGCTGACGTGCGCATCGCTCCATCCCATTCCGGGGAGCCCGTGATCGATCTGTCGGTTTCGGCGGGGGAGGAGATCAAGACGACGACGTGCTACATGTGCGCGTGCCGGTGCGGGATCTAAGGTTTACCTGCGGGACGGCAAGGTCCGCTACATCGAGGGCAACCGCGACCATCCCGTCAACAAGGGCGTGCTGTGCGGCAAGGGTGCGGCCGGCATCATGCAGCATTATTCGCCCGCCCGCCTGCGCGCGCCGTTGAAGCGCGTCGG
>CAMAYR010000350.1 GCA_945862355.1 Devosia equisanguinis
GATGGCCCGGAATTCGTTCCACTCCGTCAGCACCACCGTCGCATCGGCATCCTGCGCCGCCTCGATCGCACTGCCGCACCAGGTCACACCGGGCAGCTCTTTTTCGCCATGCCGGCGTCCCTGCGGATCGTAGACCCGAACGTCAGCGCCGCGGGCCTGCAGCATCGGCACCACCACAAGGCTGGGCGCCTCGCGCATGTCGTCGGTATTCGGCTTGAATGTCACGCCGAGCACGGCCACCTTCTTGTCGCGCACCGAGCCGCCCAGCGCCCGCTCGATGCGACCGGTCATCGCGATCTTGCGCTCCTCGTTGACGCGATGAACCTGCTCCACCAGCGACAGCGGTGCGCGCGCCTCCCGCGCCGTGCGCATCAGCGCCTGCACGTCCTTCGGGAAGCAAGACCCGCCATAGCCTGGGCCCGGATGCAGGAACTTGTCGCCGATGCGCTTATCGCGGCCGATCGCGTCGGCGACTTGCTGCACGTCTGCGCCGACCTCCTCGCAAAGGTCGGAGATCTCATTGATGAAGCTGATCTTCATCGCCAGGAACGCATTGGCGGCATACTTCGCCAGCTCCGCAGACTCCCGCGACACGAAAACGACCGGTGCATTCCGCAGCGCCAGCGGCTTGTAGAGCCGCTCCATCAGCCGCCGCGCACGCTTCTCGTCGCAGCCCACCAGCACGCGGTCGGGATGCGTGAAATCCTGGATCGCCGACCCTTCCCGCAGGAACTCCGGGTTCGAGCAAACCGCGAAATCAGCGTCCGGCCTGAGCTTTACCAGCCGCTGCTCGATCTCCCGGCTCGTGCCGACGGGCACGGTCGACTTGGTCGCCAGAACGGTGAAGCCCGTCAGGTGCGGCGCGATCTCGTCGATTGCGGCGAACACGAAGGAAAGGTCCGCATGGCCGTCGCCGCGACGCGTCGGTGTGCCCACGGCGAGAAACACGAGATCGGCCGCTGCAACCGCCGGCCCGAGATCCCCTGAAAAGGTCAACCGGCCCGATTTGACATTGTGCGCGACCAGATCATCCAGCCGCGGCTCGTAGATCGGCATCTCGCCGCGCCCCAGTTTCTCTATTCGCGCCGGGTCCTTGTCGACACAAACAACGTCCCATCCGAACTCCGAGAAGCATGCCGCCGAAACCAGACCGACATAGCCCGCGCCGATCATGCAGATGTTCATGTGCAAAGCTCCGTACCGTCGCCCGACGCCGACCGCGACCCAGTCTCGAACTATTTCAAATGCCCCCCACCATCAAGCAGGCTGCGCGTTCAGCCGCGGCCGACGCGCTCGATCACACGCCCATTCCGGCGCTGGCATACCGTCATCGGGGCCCGATCCCGAGGCCAATTACGAGGCTTGCACCTGCGACATGAGTTATGGCCACGCTGGATCGCGTGGGCGGCTCGCCCTGCGCTATCGCAACCGCGCTACGACGGTCGCCCCTGCCGCCCGCCACCCGTCTGCATGTCGATCCAGGCCAGGTAGTCCGCCGAGCCCGCGATGATCGGAAGGACCACGATCGCAGGGTTCTGATAGGAGTGCCGCCGTCTGACTTCCGCCACCACCTGCGATGCCAGCGCTCGTCTGGTCTTCATCAGCACGGCCACTTCTTTCTCCCGCTCGACCTCGCCCTCCCATATATAGATCGAGACCAACCCCGGGATGACGTTGGCGCACGCCACGAGACCGGCCTTCACGAGCGCCTCGGCAAGCTCTGTCGCCTCCTCCGCGCTCGGGAAGGTTGCATAAACCGACACGGCGTCAGTGCCGTCATACAAGGCAGGCTTGTTCTGCGTCATCTTCTCGGAAAGCCTCCCGTCCCTCGCCAGCCCCGCCAACGCCCCGGATCGAAGACCATCATGCCCCAAGCCAAGCGCGAATACGAGACGATCGGCTTCGTCGCCTCGGACACGCCGGAGGCCGCCGAGGCCCGCCGCCGCCTGGTGGAACACTACGGCGACGCCCCCCCCGAGCAGGCCGACGTCATCGTGGCGCTCGGCGGCGACGGCCTGATGTTGCAGACCCTGCGTCGGTTCCTGACATCCGGCGTGCCGATCTACGGCATGAACCTCGGCACCATCGGCTTCCTGATGAACGAGTTCCGTGAGGACGAGTTGCGCGAGCGCCTCAACTCCGCCGAGGCGAGCCACATCCACCCCCTCGCCATGACCGCGCGCGACACCCAGGGCCGGATGCACCACGAGCTTGCGTTCAACGAGGTCTCGCTGTTCCGACAAACCTTCCAGGCCGCAAAGCTGCGCATCTCCATCGACGGCAAGGTCCGCATGGAGGAATTGGTGTGCGATGGCATTCTGGTCGCCACACCGGCGGGATCGACGGCCTACAACCTCTCAGCCTACGGCCCGATCCTGCCCATCGACGCGCCGTTGCTGGCACTGACACCGATCAGCCCGTTCCGTCCCCGGCGCTGGCGCGGCGCGCTGCTCCCGCGGGAAGCGCGCATACGTTTCGACGTGCTCGAGGCGGCCAAGCGCCCGGTTTCCGCAGTCGCCGACCATGCCGAGATCCGCGACGTCGTCGAGGTCGACATCGTCGAGGACCGTCGCCACGAGTTGATCATGCTGTTCGACCCAGGACACAACCTCGACGAGCGCATCCTCTCCGAGCAGTTCCGTTATTGAGAGCTGACAAGGCCCCCAGCAAGCCCGACGGTCAGCCCTGCATCGCTTCTTCGCGCTTGGCCCTCAAGCTCGGAGCCGCGATCACCACCAGCAGCAACACCGCGGAGATCAGGAATGCAGCCGAGATCGGTCGGGTCACGAGCACCAACGGATCGCCGTGTGCGATCATCAGAGTGCGCCTGAGGTTCTCCTCCATCATCGGGCCGAGCACGAACCCCAGGATCAGCGGCGCAGGCTCGCAATCGAGCTTCAGTAGCAGATACCCCACCCCTGTCAGGATCGCGAGCGTGTAGACGTCGAAGATCTTGCTGTCGACGGAGTACACACCGATGCAGCAGAACACGAAGATCGACGGGAACAGCAGCCTGTAGGGCACCTTGAGCAGACGCACCCATAGCCCGACGAG
>CAMAYR010000351.1 GCA_945862355.1 Devosia equisanguinis
CGTACATCCGTAAACCTGATCGCCGTCTGCGGCGCGATGCTGGGCGCCACGCTCGGCGCCTTGTCGCCACTGGTCACGACAGTGCCCGCGCGCGCCGATGTCGGTCGCTGGGCGCTTGCTGCAATTCACAATGCCAGAACGCCTCCCGTTGCCGATTCCGACGTCGTCACTTACGCGGGCGGTACCGTCCGGGTGGAGTTCGACGCCGCCGCGTTCGCCCCTCTCACACGGGCCGAGCTGCTCGATTGGGTGCGCGCCTCCGCCCGCGCCACCGCCGCCTATTTCGGCCGCTTCCCCGTCCCCTACGTTCGCCTCGTCATCAGACCGACGAGCGGCAGCGAGGTGACGATGGGCAGCGCTGTCGGCCGGCCCGAGCCCCGGATCGTCGTCACGATGGGGAGGCAAACCACCGCGCAGGAACTGGCGCAGGAAAGTCTGCTGGTCCATGAGATGACGCACTTGGCCATCCCCGACCACGACCTGCGCTATCTTTGGCTGCACGAGGGCATTGCGACCTATGTGGAGCATATCGCCCGCGCCCAGGCCGGCCTGCTGTCACCCGCTGCGATGTGGGACGAGTTGATCCGCGAGCTGCCCTCGGGACTGCCCGAGCCGGGCGAGGCCGGTGGCCTCGATGCGACACTGAGCGATGACCGGCGCTACTGGGGCGGCGCCTTGTTCTGCCTACTCGCCGACATCGAGATCCGCCGTTCGACCGGCAATCGCCTCGGCCTGCAGGACGCGCTGCGCGCCTTACAGCGCAACGGCGGCAACCTATCGCGAACGTGGACGCTGGAGCGCACCCTCGACGTCGCCGACAGGGCCACCAGGACCACCGCGTTGACGCTGCTCTACCGCGCGATGGGCAACCGCCCCCACAACCCGGATCTTGCCCAGATCTGGGCCGATCTGGGCGTGAAGCGGCAGCGCGGCCGCGTGGTGCTCGACGACGAGGCACCGCTCGCCGCGATCCGGCGCGCCATCACCGACCGGCCATCACCGCCGCTGCTGGTCGCGGCCCCGCGCTTGATGCGTGTTGTAGCGGCCCGTTCCGCCGGATCCGGCCGCTGACCGACCGCGATCGGACGCCGATGGCGCCGTCGCCTGCGAAGTTGTCGTCGTCCGCTGCAAACATCGCTTGATTGCAGCCGGCCAGTCCCCTATACGAATTTCGCGCGCGGCCCCGTTCGTCTAGTGGCCTAGGACACCAGCCTCTCACGTTGGTAACACGAGTTCGAGTCTCGTACGGGGCGCCATTTCGTTACAAAACTGTGGGCTCTTCGCTGAATGCGAGGGCAAGGTCTGTCGTTCGGCCGTCTCCGGAGCCTCTTGGTTAGCAGTGCAGGGGGCGGGTTTCCATAGACGCAGCGATCACGCGCAAAGCGCTCTGACGCGGCGGCGGTAGTTCTCGAAATTGCAGAAGCCGAAAGCGCGCCGCTGGATTAGCTTCATCTTGCGATGGTAGCCCTCGGTGATGCCGTTGGAGCGCGAGAACCGCCACATACGGCCGATCTCGACCTGCCAAGCCTCGAGCGGGCTCTTCACCCAGCGATGCACGAGCGCCTCGTCCGACAGGTTGTGTATGTGCTCGAGGATCGATGCGCCCGCCATCAGCCGCGTCGGCAACGGCGGCTTGCCCGGACCATCCGAATACACCTCGCCGAGCTTCTAATCGAGCACCCGCCAGTCGATCAAACCGCCGAGCCGCACCAGCTCGTGCCGCATGTTGATGATCTGGTCGAGCCTCGACCGGAACAGATCATCCTGACATCGTCCCTGCTCCCGTGGCCGCATCGAAGCCTCCCTCGCCGCGATCGAAGAAGGCAACCACGGTTCGAGGGAAAGGGGAATCCGACATCGCGATTTGCCAGGAAATCCACGTCAACCCGTGGAAATCCTGCAACTCAAAGACAGCAGAAAAAGCGCATCAGTCCTACAGTTCAGTAGCTTGCACGTTCTTCATGGTCGACGATTTCGGATATTTGCCACACGCTCCGTGGGCTTTGCGCGTGTCAATAAATTGAAAAATAACGATTTAATCTTGGCGGATAGGGAGGCCGCATAACTAAACCATCCACGGTCATCCATCGCCGTCCAGGCGAATTCATTTTATTACGCTTTTCCATGACCTTATTGCCAGTAGCGGTGTCCAAAATCGTCCACCATAGACTCAGGGAGTTGCTTTGAATCCATGCCCATATGTGGTACCGAATGTGGGTACACATTGGAGCAAGCAAGATGAAGAAGGGTCCGCATCCCAAACAGAAGCTGACAGCAGTTGCTGCAAGAAAGCTCTCCAAACCCGGCAGATATGCCGATGGCAACGGACTTTATCTGCTAGTCAAGCAATCGGGAGCCAAGACTTGGATCCTGCGGCTGGTGATCAATGGCCGAAGGACTGATATGGGCCTGGGTTCCTTTGACCTGGTGAGCCTTGCCGAAGCCCGTGAGAAAGCATTGGAGCACAGGAAGCTAGCACGAGCAGGTGGCGATCCGGTTGCAGACAAAAAGATGAAGTAGAGAAGGACTGTCCCAACTTTCAAGGAAGCTGCTGAGACAGTTCACAAGGACCGGCTTCCGACCTTCAAGAACGCCAAACATGCTGCCCAGTGGATCACGACACTCACTACTTATGCCTTCCCCAAAATCGGCCTCACCCCTCTCGACGCCGTCACCACAACTGACTTGGCTGATATCCTGGGACCAATATGGACATCAAAGCACGAGACCGCATCTCGCCTCAAGCAACGCATCAAAATTGTTTTTGAATGGGGAAAGGGGCATGGCTACATCACAACAAATCCCACAGACAGCGTGGCACTTGTCCTGCCTCCAGTCAAGAAATCAAACAAACATCACGCATCCCTAGACTACAACCTGCTTCCGTAACTCCGATCCGGTGGTGATGGCGTAAGGGTCTGGGTTGGTTTGCGAATCAGCTATTTCTCTTGTCGAGGGCGGCTCACTCGGCAGGTGATGGGATGCGAAGCTTCGAGATCGTGCAGTCGGACACCGACACGA
>CAMAYR010000352.1 GCA_945862355.1 Devosia equisanguinis
GGCCCTTCTGTCGAATGCCGAAGGAGCCGAAGGAGGACAGCTTGACGCCCTCTCCGCGAGCCAGGGCTGTAGAGATCTCGTTCAACACAAGCTCCACCGAGTCTTGCGATTCGTTGCGCGGCAGGCCCACCTTGTTGACCAGAGCCTCAGCAAGGTCGGCTCGTGTCAGTGTCTTACTCTTCATGATACGCTCCCAGGCCCTCAGGACGGGAGGAACCTAGCGATCCCGGTGCCACTGGTCAACGGCCTGATGATACAACCGGCTGATTGGACATAGGAAAATGGTGAGCAGGTCGTTGAGCGTCGGAGCTCGATCTGAAACGGTCGCGGCTGTCGCCACCGCGATGAGCGGGGCAAGGCGAACATCACATGGCGGTGCGGGGTGATGTTTACGTTGCGCCGCGATCATGCAAACTGCCGGCGGGATCGGGCGCCAGGGCGCGCCGCCGGCCCGAATTGGACCAATCTGGAGGCATGCAGACATGAGCAGTCGTAGCGCTGGCGCCATCGGCGAAGCGGTGACCCGCATCGAGGACCGGCCGCTGCTCCTGGGAAAGGGCGCCTATATCGACGACATATCGTTTCCCGGTCAGCTCCACATGCGCATGGTGCGTTCCTCCGAGGCGCACGGGAAAATCATCTCCATAGATGTCAGCGCCGCTCTCGCCGTGCCGGGCGTTCACGCGATATGGACGGCGCAGGACGTGGCCGACGTGCCGGCGATCGAATTCCGCGAAGGGCCGATCGAGAAGCTCAGCTACTGGCGGCAGCGGGTTCTGGCGGAGGGCAAGGTACGCTATGTGGGCGATCCGGTGGCCGCCGTGTTCGCCGAGACGCCCTACATCGCGGAAGACGCTGCCGGTCTCGTCGTGGTCGAGATCGAGCCGCTGCCGGTGATCCTCGATGCCTCAGCCGATCCCGGCGAGTTTTCTCCAGGTCGCTCGACCGAGCCGACGCTGTGCCAGCAAGGCTTCGGCGACGTCGCACCGGAGTTCGAGAAGGCGCACGCGGTGGTGGAGCTCGATCTCAAGATCGGCCGGCATACCGGTGTGCCGATGGAGACGCGTGGGGCGATCGGACGCTACGACACGGCGCGGGACATCCTCGAGCTGTATGGTGCGGCCAAGGTGCCGCACAAGAACCGCGAGACGATCGCGGAGATGTTCGGGCTGTCGAATGCGCAGGTGCAGCTCTTCGAAGGGCACACGGGCGGCGGCTTCGGCGTGCGCGGCGAGCTTTACCCGGAGGACTTCCTGGTGCTCGTGGCCGCCAAGCGTTTCGGCCGGCCGATCAAGTTCATCGAGGACCGGCGCGAGCATCTGATCACCACCAACCATTCGCGCCAGCAACGCCACATCCTGCGTGCCGCCATCGATGCAAATGGCGTGCTGATGGCGCTAGACGACGAGTTCTATCACGACCAGGGCGCCTACATCCGCACGCACGCCACGCGCGTCGCGGACATGACATGCGGCATTCTTCCCGGCCCCTACCGCCTCCCCGTCTATCGCGCGTGCGGCCATTTCCGTCTGACCAACAAGACCCCGTGCGCAACCTACCGAGCGCCGGGCCGGTTCGAGACGAACTTCGTGCGCGAGCGAATGATGGATGTGATCGCGCACAGGATGGGCCTTTCGCGCGTCGAGCTGCGGCGGCGCAACCTGATCGCCAAGGAGGAGATGCCGTTCGAGCGCGCGCTGTCCGTTCTGGGTGACGAGGTCTGCCACGATTCCGGCGACTATGCGGGGCTGCTGGACAAGGCGCTTGCCCGGTTCGGCTGGGACGAGGCGGAGGCTGCAGCCAAGCGCCAGCGGGAGGCGGGCGAGCTCGTCGGGCTCGGTATCGTGTTCTTCGTGGAGAAGAGCGGCCTGGGGCCGACCGACGGGGCGCATGTTTCGGTGGACACTAACGGCACCGTCGAGGTCATCACGGGCGGCGCATCTGTGGGACAAGGCTTCGAGACTGCGATGGCGCAGGTCTGCGCCGACGTGCTCGGCGTCGACTACGACAAGATCCGCGTGGTGCATGGGCGCACCGATCGCATCGCCTACGGCATCGGTGCCCATGCCTCGCGCGCTACGGTGATGACGGGCAATGCGACCGCGGTTGCGGCGGCCAACGTTCGTGAGAAGGCGCTCGAGGTCGCAGCAGAGATGATGCAGGAAAAACCGGAGGCGCTCGAGATCGTCAAAGGCGTAGTCGTGGTCAAAGGGCGCGAAAGCGGGCCGACGGTGACGCTCGGCGAGATCGCGGCCCGGCTCAAACCGACGTCGCGCCATCGCGGCGGGCGCACGCCGGGCCTTTCGGCGGACGGCTGGTTCGATACCAAGCACCAGACCTACCCCTACGGCGTGCAGCTCGCTCAGGTTCGGATCGATCCGGAGACGTGCGGGCTGAAAATCGAGCGTATGCTAGCGGCCTACGACATCGGCCGGGCGATCAACCCTAAGATGGTCGAGGGGCAGATCGTGGGCGGTTTCGCGCAGGGGCTCGGCGGGGCGATGTTCGAGGAGTTCATCTACGACAGCCGTGGCCAACCGCTGGCGCTGTCGCTCGCCGACTACCTGATGCCGGGTGCGATGGAGATGCCGAAGATCGACATCCTTCTGACGGAGGAGGCGCCGAGCACGCAGAATCCGCTCGGCATCAAGGGCGCGGGCGAGAGCGGCATCTCGCCGGTCGGTGCGCTGATCGCCTCGGCGATCGACGATGCGCTGGAGATGCCCGGGGCGGTCGACGAGTTGCCGGTATCGCCGGTGCGTCTCAAGCGGCTGATCGACCGCCGCGCGAAGGCGTGAAGCTGCGAAGTGAAGCGGCGGGGCTCTTGCAGGCCCCGCCTCGATCCTCGGCCTCTGCCCCGGCTCAATGTCCTCCGCTGCCGATGGAGAAGAGTTCGCCGGGGTTGGCGAAGAGGGTGTAGGCCATGCGCAGGGCGACGAGGAGGACGAGGGCGGCCATCAGGAAGCGGAGCTGCTCGCCGTTGAGGCGTGCACCGGCGGCCGCGCCGAGCT
>CAMAYR010000353.1 GCA_945862355.1 Devosia equisanguinis
CGCCAGCGTCGCAGTGCCAGCCGCCGGGGCGTGTCGCCCCCGCGAAGTGCGAAGCCTGCGCGCTTTCGCCCTTCTGCCACCGGCCACCCCGATCCAGCCACTTGCAAAGCAGCCAGCCGAACGGTGCGCAAAGTCACCGATTCAGGCCTGAGGCATACTGTTGGCTCGTGGTCGGTTTCCACGGGGGAGACGCTTGCGATGACCGGCGCGCTGCTCGGCCATACCGACCCTCGGTCGACAACCATTTACGCTCACATGCAGCAGCATACGGGCGCGGCGGTCGCGGATCGGGTTATGGCGCCGATCGCGGCCGCGATAGTTCGGAGGTGAGCCGTGGCAAGATAACTGGAAGGTGTCAACGCCGGAGTAATTTTCTGTCAGTAGCTTTTGGACTTGTCCGATTTTGATAGCACGTGAGTTGTCCGCTTCGGGGTTTACGAACGATCGCGGGCGGAAGCGGGGGACGCCGACGATCGAGAGGGTGTCGTCAGAAGGGGCGCGAGCCTCAGGCGGCGCACCTCTTGGTTTTGCGGCATGGCAGCTCTGCGGCGCCGCGTCGAGGGCCGGTCAAGGTCGGCCGTCTCACTGAGGTCTCGACGGAAGGCGACGCGGCTAGGCCCTGCCTTGAGGGGATCGAGCGCGGCGTCACGCTCGGGGCGGCCGTAACCATCCTCTCATTCTCCTCCACCAGCACGCCGTCCCCCGTGTATCGCCCGATCACGCGCGGGCCATGCAGCACGGCGAGCGTGCCGTCGGGATAGGCGTGCACCTTCACCTTCGCCTGCACTTAGTGGCGCCGCAGCGGGCTCTCGGGAAGCTGCAGGCGCTTGTTGTTCCACGCGATCGTGTTGTCGCGGCCGACCGTCCGCTCTTCCTCGATGCACAGCGCCTCGACGATGCGGCTGGCCTCGACCGTCACGAACGCCCGATCCGGTAAGGCTGCCTCGACCATGAAGCGCTGGTTGTGGCCGGGCAGATAGCTCTCCCTGATCCAGGCGTTGGCGGTGGCGACATCGCGAATGCCGGCAAGCCGCAGCTCCTTGATGAGACGGTCCTGAAGGGTTCCGAACATCCGCTCCGACCGGCCCCGGGCCTCCGCTGCCTCCGCCTGGCTCAACTCCCGACGCTCCCGACGTTCGTAAACACTCGCAAACTTCTCCATTCTCCGGTCCTCGTCACATAAGGCCCGGCTCATCCAATCCCCCAATACTGCTGCGCATTGAGCGGATCACGGATTACCGGACATATCGTGTTCTACTGACACATCCCTGCCCTGGTTATGTCCCTGGCCTGGTCATTGCCTACGCCCGGCACGCGTTGTAATCTTGGGGCGTGAGAGGGCTACTTGGGGAATGTCGGTTCAAAGTAGGATTAGCATGGAACCTTCGATCAGAGGACAGGCTGCATAACCATCCTTGCTGATTGATTCAGTGTTGAAAAATAGGGCAGCAACAGGATCGACTGGGGGCAGATATGCCGGAACTTGCGTCTTTCAATTTAATGCAGTGGATCGAAGATAACCGAGCCCAACTCACGCCACCGATGACCAACAAACCGGTCTGGCGAGACAGCGACTTCTTGGTGATGGTCCTGATGGGACCAATCGTACGAGCTGATTACCATGATGATCCGCATGAGGAATTCTTCTTCCAACTCAAGGGCAACATGGTGCTCAGGACCATCGAGGATGGCCGGCACCGCCAGATTCCAATTAAGGAAGGCAGCGTGTTTCTCCTGCCGCCCCACGTTCGACATTCTCCACAACGGCCTGAGCCTGGAAGCATTGGACTTGTGGTCGAGCGGGTTCGAGCGGCGGGTGTCGAAGATGGTTTTGAATGGTATTGCCCTGCATGCGCCAATCTCATTCACCGCTGCTCTTTCCACATGTCGGCAATGGCGATTGAGCGTCCACGTCAATTCGGAGCGTATTACCGCAACATGGCGAATGGCAATTGCCCGAATTGCGGCGAGCCGAACCCGAAAGATCCAAACTCGGTAGGGTAGAAGCTTGAACGACCGGGATCATTCCTGACTGTCAACGCCGGAGCAATAATCCATCAGTCTTGAACGCAAGAAGGCACCCGCGCGCGGGGGCCTTCTTGCGTTCGCGTCGTCTTTCTCAGCCCCGCTCTTCTGCTACCGGAACGTCGGCTTTGGTCTTGCGCACGCGGCGCTTGGAGTGGGCCAGCCGGTAGCTCTCGCCGTTCATCTCCAGGATATGGACGTGGTGGGTCAGTCGGTCGAGCAGCGCGCCGGTCAGGCGTTCGGAGCCGAACACGGAGGTCCATTCGTCGAACGGCAGATTGCTGGTGACGATCGTGCTGCCGCGCTCGTAAAGCTGGGAGAACACCTCGAACAGCAGCTCGGCGCCGGTCTGAGACAGCGGGATGTATCCGAGTTCGTCAATGATCAGCAGTTTGTAGGCGGCGAGCTGACGCTGCAGGCGCAGCAGCCGTTTCTCATCGCGCGCCTCGATCAGTTCGTGCACGATCGCCGCCGCGTTAGTGAAGCCGACCGATAGCCCTTTCTGGCAGGCGGCCAGCCCAAGACCAAGACCGATGTGGCTCTTGCCGGTGCCGGAGTTGCCGACTGCGATTACGTTCTCGCGGCGCTCGACATACTCCGATCGCGCCAGCTCCATCACCAGAGCTTTGTTCAGGTCCGGGAAGGCCGCGAAGTCGAAGCTGTCGAGGCTTTTCACCGTCGGGAACTTGGCAGCCTTGATCCGGCGGTCGATCATCTTGCGCTCACGTTCGATGATCTCGGCCTCGGCGAGGCGCAACAGATAGCGCGTGTAGTCGACGCCTTCGGCGGCGCAGCTGCGCGCGATCTTGTCGTACTCGCGAAGGACACAACCTGAATCGGTGACTTTGCGCACCGTTCGGCTGGCTGCTTTGCAAGTGGCTGGATCGGGGTGGCCGGTGGCAGAAGGGCGAAAGCGCGCAGGCTTCGCACTTCGCGGGGGCGACACGCCCCGGCGGCTGGCACTGCGACGCTGGC